>NZ_JCALDG010000162.1:0-200 GCF_059812735.1 Mycobacterium sp. NGS40 | reverse complement strand
CCCCGAACGGGCCCCAAGCCATTGGTCACGCACGCGACCTCCTGCACGGCTTGGACATCATCACGCTGAGCCGACAGTTACTCGACGACGCAGGCACGTTGCAGCCACTAACCCTTCGCAGTCTCGACGCCATTCACCTCGTTGCCGCACAGCGTGCCGGCGACACCCTACGTACGGTGATCACCTATGACGCCCGGATG
>NZ_JCALDG010000161.1:0-202 GCF_059812735.1 Mycobacterium sp. NGS40 | reverse complement strand
GCCAACAACCGGCTACCCCGCAACTTTTGACCGACAAGGCACTCGTCGACGAGCTCTCGGCGACGCCGATCAGCGCGATCACCGCGACTAACGACGCGGCACGGAATCCGGACGCCTCGCCGGATACCCAACGCGTCGTGCTGTCGGCTCGCTTCGGGCTCACCCCCTCCCAAGCGGTGATCACCGTCCACAAAAAGGACGG
>NZ_JCALDG010000160.1:0-202 GCF_059812735.1 Mycobacterium sp. NGS40 | reverse complement strand
TTCGATGGCACCGGGCGTGCTGTATCGCGCCTTCGACCTGATGGAGGCCGGCCCGGACCACATCGCCTCGATGCTGTCCGGCCTGATCAAACTGTTCGACGTCGGCGTGCTGAAGCCGTTGCCGGTCAAGACTTTTGACGTGCGATCCGCCTCGTCGGCGTACCGATTCGTCAGCCAGGCCCGCCACACCGGCAAGGTGGTT
>NZ_JCALDG010000016.1:0-162106 GCF_059812735.1 Mycobacterium sp. NGS40 | reverse complement strand
TGAGCGACTCACCAACGCCTACTACGCGGCGATGGCGGCGGCGATGGTGTGGATGTACGCGGTGATGAGCGGTAGCCTGCCGGGCCAGGTCAGCCACCCGAAGCCCGATTCGCTGGCCATGAACATGCCCGGCATGGAGATGCCGGCACACGAGATGTCCAAGGCCCCAGCAGGATTCGGGTGGATCACCGCGGTGAACTGGATCGTGGTCCTCGGTTTCGCGGTTGCGGCGCTGTATTGGTCAAGCCGTTGCGCCGCCCGGCGGCAGTCCGCGCGCTTGGTACCGATGTATCAAGCTTGCGCTGCCGCCGGCACCGCGGCGATGTTCTTCGCCCAGCTCTAGGCGCAGCGCCTAGGCCGCCAGGTCGTCGGCGTCCTTGAGCATCTGCTCCATCTTCTTCATGGCGCGCTTGTTGCGGCGCCAGCCCCGAACGGTGGCGATTGCGGTCTTGAGGCCGCGCCGCCGGCCGGTCTGCGGGTCGGTACCCGCGAAGTCGGCTTCCAGTTCGGCGAACATCCGCTCGCTACGGGTTTCCGGAGCGTCGTCGGCGTTGTCCAGCAAGTACTTGTTGGGCAACGACAGCTTGGCCATCGTGCGCCACGTCTTGCCGTACTGCACCAGGAAAGATCCTGTGGTGTAAGGCAAGTCGTACTTGTCGCAGACCTCGCGCACTCGCACCGAGATCTCATGCAGCCGATTGCTCGGCAGGTCGGGGTACAGGTGGTGCTCGATCTGGTGGCACAGGTTGCCGCTCATGAACCGCAGCGCCGGTCCCGCCTCGAAGTTGGCACTGCCCAGCATCTGGCGCAGGTACCAGTGTCCCTTCGACTCTCCGATCATGTCGGTCTTGGTGAATTTCTCTGCGCCATCAGGGAAGTGGCCGCAGAAAATCACCGCGTTGGCCCACACATTGCGGATCACGTTGGCAACGGCGTTGGCCTTCAGCGTGGACTTGTAGGTCGCGCCGGGCGACAGCGAGGTCAGTGCCGGGAATGCGACATAGTCCTTGAGCACCTGACGACCGGCCTTGGCGAAGAACTCGTCCGTGCGCTGCCGCGCTTCGTCCTGATCCATCCGCTTCTTGACGATCTTGCCGATTTCCACGTGCTGCAGGCCGACACCCCACTCAAAACCGAGGGCCAGCAAGGTGTTCCACACCAGGTTTAAAAGGTTGAACTTCTTCCAGCGCTGGTCGCGGGTGACGCGCAGCATGCCGTAGCCGACGTCGTCGTCCATCCCGAGGATGTTGGTGTACTTGTGGTGCACGAAGTTGTGGGTGTAACGCCAGTGCTTGGACGAGCCGCTCATGTCCCACTCCCACGAGGAGGAGTGGATCTCCGGGTCGTTCATCCAGTCCCACTGGCCGTGCATGACGTTGTGGCCGATCTCCATGTTCTCGATGATCTTGGCCACGCCCAAAGTCACAGTTCCGGCCCACCATGCCGAGCGCCGCGAACTCGCGGCCAGCATCAGTCGGGCGGACACCTCCAGCGCACGCTGTGCGGCGATGGTGCGATGAATGTAGCGGGCGTCCCGCTCGCCACGTGAGTCCTCCACGTCCTGGCGGATAGCATCGAGCTCAACGGCCAGGGCTTCGATATCAGCGTCCGACAGATGCGCGAATACGTCGATGTCTGTGATCGCCATCGTTCTCACCTCCCGGCGTTCGATTTTGTGGTCAGTACCTACGCTATCGTAACCTACGACTCCGTAGGTTACCTATGAGTAATACCTAAATGTCGAGCACACAATCGCCGGAAGCCGCCGACACGCAGGTCTGCACCCGGCTTCCCGGCTCGTGTTCCTGCCCGGTTCGCAGGTCACGGACGTGACCCTCCACCAGGGGTACCACGCAAGACTGGCAGATACCCATCCGGCAGCCGAAGGGCATCTGGATTCCGGCCCCCTCCCCCGCATCCATCAGCGAGGTCGCGGCGTCGGCGGCCACCGTGCGACCGGTGCGGCCGAAGGTCACCGTTCCGCCCTGGCCGGCCGGTGCCGACTTGGCCACCGCGAACCGCTCCAGGTGCAACCGGTCGCTGATGCCCGCGGCAGCCCATACCTTCTCGGCCTGGGCCAGCATGCCCTCCGGTCCGCAGGCCCAGGTTTGACGTTCGCGCCAGTCCGGTACCTCGTCGTCGAGCCGGGCGAGGTCGAGGCGCCCCTTCGTGCGGGTCTCGCGCACCTGCAACCGGTACCCGGGATGCACCGAGGCGAGCGCGGTCAACTCGGCACCAAACATCACCTCGGATTCGGTGGGCGCCGAATGGACGTGCTGAATGTCACCAATCTGCTTGCGGCGCACCAGCGTTCGCAGCATCGACATCACCGGCGTGATTCCCGATCCCGCAGTGAGGAACAGAATCGACGGCGGAGCCGGGTCGGGAAGCACGAAGTTGCCCTGGGGTGCGGCCAGCCGCACGATGGTGCCCGGCTCGACACCGCCCACCAGGTGGCTGGACAGGAAGCCTTCCGGCATCGCCTTGACACTGATCGTCACGGTGCGCTCGTGGCCGGACCCCGACCGCGCCACCGGGCTCGACGTCAGCGAATACGACCGCCAGCGCCAGCGGCCGTCCATCCGCAGTCCGATCCCGATGTATTGGCCGGGCTCGAAGTCGAAGCTGAAGCCCCAGCCCGGCTTGATGACCAGGGTCGCGGAATCCTCCGTCTCGCGGCGAACCTGCACGATGCGGCCCCGCAATTCCCGCGCCGACCATAACGGGTTGGCCAGATGTAGATAGTCGTCGGGCAGCAGCGGTGTCGTGATGCGCGCAGCGATCTGGCGCAGCGCATGCCAGCCGGGATGCCGTTCCGCGCCCGCGACCGTCGGGCGCTTGGTGTCGACCACATTCGCGGTGACCGATTGGTATTTCCTACCCATAATGAAAGCTACGGTACCGTAAGTTACGTTATCTTTTCCAGGCTGACCCGCCCGGATTGCGTCACATTCGCCGGCCGGTCGAGGCGGTCACAACAGCTCGAGCAGGAACGGCAGCTCCTGGTTCGCATACCAGGCCAAATCGTAATCCTGGGCGTCGCCGACGATCAGATCGGCATCCTCATCCCCCAGGTCAGCGGCATCGATGGCCTCGATCGCCTTCGCCACGGCCTCCTCCGCGCCGGCGTTGTCGACATAGGCCGCGACCACCTGGTCCATCGAGACCGGCCCGGCGATTCTGACCACCGCATCGTCGAGGTCGGGACGGAAGGTGACGTCGTCGACCTCGGCGGTCAGCACCGCGCGCCGCGGCCGCACCGACTCGGCGTCGTGGGCCGCCAGCAGACGCAGCGACGCCAGCGCCGCCTCGCGCAACGCCACGTCGGCGAGCTCGTCCTCGTCGCCTTCCGCATAGGCCTCGCGCAGTGTCGGGGTCACCGCGAACGCGGTGCCGTTGACCGGCCGCAGCGAGTCCTCGGCGACGAGCTGCTGCAGCATCGTCAATGTGACCGGAATGTAGACCTGGGTCGCGCCCATCCCTAGGCCTCGATCAGGGTCGCCGCGTAGTCGTCGACATACGTCGACAGCTCGCGGGGCGGACGATGATAGTTGCCGCTGACGACCGGACGGTCCGGCAAGTCAACCTTCGGCTGGTCGACCTCGTGGTAGGAGATGCTGGACAACAGGTGGTGCATCATGTTCAGCCGCGCGTGCTTCTTGATATCGGATTCCACTATGTACCAAGGGCTTACCGGCGTGTCGGTGTGCACCATCATTTCGTCTTTGGCGCGCGAATAGTCCTCCCAGCGGTACACCGATTCCAAGTCCGTGGTGGACAGTTTCCAGCGCCGGACGGGATCGTTGCGGCGTGCCTTGAAACGGCGCAACTGTTCGGACTCGGAAACCGAAAACCAGTACTTGCGCAGCAGAATCCCGTCGTCGATCAGCATCTGCTCGAATATAGGAGTCTGGCGCAGAAACAGCGCATGTTCTTGCGGCGTGCAGAATCCCATGACTTTCTCGATGCCGGCGCGGTTGTACCACGATCGGTCGAACAGCACGATTTCGCCCTTGGAAGGCAGGTGCGCGATATACCGCTGGTAGTACCACTGGCCGCGCTCTCGATCCGTGGGCACCGGCAAGGCGGCGATATTGGCGGTACGGGGACTGAGGTATTCGGTGATCCGCTTGATGGCACCCCCCTTGCCCGCGGCGTCACGGCCTTCGAAGAGCACCACGATTCGCGCGCCGGAATACCGTACCCACTCCTGCAGCTTCACGAATTCTGCTTGCAGCCTGAACAATTCGGCTTCGTACACGGCCTCGGAGATCCTGGCGACGGCGCGCGCCGGCGATTTCTTTTTCTTCGTCTTCGCCACTGGTGCGCCGTCATTCGAAGTGCTCACATCAACGAATGGTAGATGCACGCATACCAATTTTCACCGCTAACGACTAGCGGGAAGCGTCGAGTAGTTCCTCGAGTGATTGCTTCAGCAGCGCGGGCAGCAGGTCGACATCGCTCATCGCCTCGCGGTCGGCATTGATTCCGAAATACAGCGTCCCGTTGTACGACGTCACACCGATGGCCAGCGCCTGATTGTGCAGCAGCGGCGGCACCGCATAGGTCTCCAGCAGTTTGGTGCCGGCGATATACATCTGCGACTGGGCGCCGGGGGCATTGGTGATCAGCAAGTTGAACAGCCGCGCCGAGAAGCTGGTGGCCACCCGGATGCCCATGGCGTGCAGGGTCGGTGGCGCGAACCCGGACAACGTGACGATGGTCCGGGCGTCGACCAACCGGGCGGCCGACGGATTGGATTCGGTGGCGTGCGCGATCTGCGACAGCCGCACCACCGCATTGGCCTCGCCCACCGGCAGGTCGACCAGGAACGGGGAGACCTGACTGATCATTTGGCCGGGGCCCGTCGAGTCGTGCTGGTCCTCGGCATACACCGAAAGCGGTGCCATCGCCCGGATGGTGGCGCTCGACGACACCCCTTCCCCGCGCGACATCAGCCAGTTGCTCAGGGCACCGGTCACGACCGCCAGCACCACATCGTTGATGTCGCAGTCGTAGCGGGCGCGCACCGTCCGGTAGTCCTCGAGGCTTCCGCGGGCGACAGTGAAGCGCCGATGACGCGAAACGGTGGCGTTGAGCGGACTACTGGGCGCGGTGCCGCGCGCGACCGTGCGCGCGATGTCGAAGACCCGGCGACCCACGTTGAGCAGTTCGCCGTAGTTCGTCGCCACCCCGGCCATCGCGGAGCCGACGGCCTGCAGCTGCGTGCCGGGGCCCACCAGCCAGTCGGTGAGCGCGCCCAGCAGCAGCCGCGTCGAGCCGGGCTCGCGTTCCGGGATCCAGATGTCCTCGGGGAACGGCGCCGGCTGCCGGGTCCGATCGGCGATCACATGGCCGATCTCCAGCGCGGTCATCCCGTTGATCAGCGCCTGGTGCGACTTGGTGTAGAGCGCGACCCGGTTCTTGGCCAGGCCTTCAACCAGGTACATCTCCCACAGCGGGCGCGTCTTGTCCAGCGGGCGTGCGGCCAGCCGGGCGATCAGCTCGTGCAGCTGTTCATCGCTGCCCGGCGACGGCAACGCCGAGCGCCGCACGTGGTAGGTGATGTCGAAGTCGGCGTCATCGATCCAGACCGGCCGGGCCATGCCGACCCCCACTTCGCGCACCTTCTGCCGATAGCGAGGTATTTGCGGCAACCGCTGTTCGACTGCGGCGAGCAGCGTCTCGTAGCTCAGTCCGTTGCGCGGGCGCTGCAGGATCGACAGCGATCCGACGTACATGGGGGTGGCGCTGTTTTCGAGCCGATAGAAGGATGCGTCCGCTGTGGACAACCGGGTCACCATTGCGGCCCTGGCCTCCTTGGTCAATCCTTCGGGTTCCCCGATGTTCCCGCTCACCGTAATCGTCCGCCAGGGCGCAACACGGCGCGGGTACGCGCGATGTCGAATTGTGCGATGATGGCCGGCAACTGAAAAGCATTGAAAGACCAATTGTCTGTCACTCTCCTGCAGGCCGCTCGTTCACTGACTACTTGGAGAGTGCGCGTTGTCCATCAGCTCCGTAAACCCCGCTCACCGTGACGATTTCGCCGTCGTGCCCGTCGTCGAGTACGAACCGCCGCCGCGGCAGGTGCCGCGTAACAGCGCCGGCTGCCGGCAGCCGGCGGTGGCACGCCGAAGCGGCGGCGGGCCGCGCCGGCCGTACAGCGGGCGGCCGGTCAGGCAACCCGAGCCGGCGGCGGCTTGGTCGGCGACAATGCGTCAGGCGGGCGCCTTCGCCGACGCCGCGCTGCGCCGGGTGCTGGAGGTCATCGATCACCGCCGGCCGGTCACCCAGCTTCGGCCGCTGCTGGTGCATGGCCTCGTCGACTCCGTGCTGTCGGTGAGCCAGGCGCGCGGCGGGCGCCAGGGCGCCGCGGTGCTGCGCCGGATGCGGCTGCAGCCGGTCGGGCACCGGGATGCGGAGACCGCCGCCGAGGTGTTCGGCTCTTACAGCCGCGGCGACCGCATCCACGCCATCGCGGCCCGGGTCCAGATGCTGCCGACCAGCAACGGAATCCGGTGGCAGGTGGTGGCCCTGCACCTCGGTTGAGCGGCTAGGCCGGCGATGCGGCGCCCTCGCGCGACGGGCCGCCCGAGAATCGGGCCAGCACCGGACCCAGGATGGCCATCACGAACACATACGCCGTCGCCAGCGCGGCCACAGTGGGGATCGCCGCGCCGACCAAGCCGATGATGATCAGCGAGAACTCGCCCCGCGCGACCAGTGCGGTCCCCGCGCGCAACTGCCCGCGCCGCGCCACGCCGTCGCGCCGGGCGGCGAAGATCCCGGTGGCCACCTTGGTGGCCGCGGTGACGGCGGCCAGCGCCAGCGCGACCGGAAGCACCGGAACCAGCTCGTGCGGGTCCACCTGCAGACCGATCGCCACGAAGAAGATCGCGGCGAACAGGTCGCGCAACGGTCCCAGCACCTTGCGCGCCCGTTTCGCGGTGTCACCGGTCAGGGTGAGCCCGACCAGGAAAGCGCCGACGGCCGCCGAGGCGTGCAGCGATTCGGCCAGCGCCGCCACCATCAGGGTCACCCCCAGCACCCGCAGCAACAGCTGCTCGGAGTCGGCGTTGGCCACCAGCCGGCCCACGTGATGGCCCCAGTAATAGGACGCGAAGAACGCGACGAAGAGCGCACCGATCGCGACGGCCATCCCCGCGACCGCCTCCAGCCCGGTACCGCCGGACGCCAGCACCGCGAACAGCGGCAGGTAGGCGGCCATCGCGAAGTCCTCGAGCACCAGCACCGACAGCACGGCCGGCGTTTCGCGGTTACCGAGCCGGTGCAGGTCCTCCAGCAGGCGCGCGATCACACCGGAGGACGAGATGTAGGTGACGCCGGCCAGGGCCAGAATCGCGATGCCGTCCAGCCCCAGCAGCCACCCCGCCACCGCTCCCGGGGTGGCGTTGAGGACCGCGTCGACCCCGGCCGAGGGCAGGTGGTGACGCAGGCTGGCGGCGAACTCCGTCGCGGAAAACTCCAGTCCGAGGGTCAGCAGCAGCAGCACGACGCCGATGGGCGCACCCGTCGTGATGAACTCACCGGCGGCGGCCACCGGCCAGATGCCACCTTTGCCCAGCGACAGACCCGCCATCAGATAGACCGGGATCGGCGACAGCGCGAACCGCCGCGAGATGGCCCCCAACACCGCGAGCGCGGCGAGGAGGGCGCCTAGCTGAAACAGCAGCGCCCCCGAAACCTGCACTGGCTCAGCCCTTGTCGACGATTTGCTCGACGGCTGCGATGCCCTCTTCGGTGCCGATGACGATCAAAACGTCTCGCTCCCGCAGCAATTCGGCAGGACCCGGCGAGGCGAGCACATCCTCGTCGCGCACGATCGCGACAATCGACGCACCGGTGCGGGTGCGAGCATGGGTGTCGCCCAACGGTTTGTCGACGAACGGGCTGCCCGGCTCGATATGGACTTGACCCGCCTCAAGCCCGGGCACTTCGCGGGTGAGCTCGGTGAACCGCTCGGCAATGCGGGGAGCGCCCAGAATCAGGGCTACGGTGTCGGCCTCTTCGTCGGTGAGGTGAAACACCGGCCGGGCCTGGTCCGGATCGTCGGAGCCGTAGAGGACGACGTCGAAGTCGCCGCCGCGCCGCGCGATGATGCCGATCCGGTCGCCCTTATGGCTGACGAACTCGTATCGCAGACCGACGCCGGGCAGCAATACCTCCTTGACATCCATATCCGCAACATACCGGGAACGCCCGGCTTGATACCGCACACGTTGCCGCGATACAGGCGGAGTTCATATCGAGCAGGGCTAGTGCTGGCCGGCCGCCGCGTGCGGGTGCCGCCGTGTCCCGGGCACCAGGGCCGGCACCTCGCGGCGGTAGGCACGGTAGGGCTCGCCCAGCGACTCGACCAGGTCGTGTTCCTCGAGCCGCACCGCGATCAGGATGTAACCCGAGGTGGCGGCGCTGAACAGCAAGTGCCCGAACGTCATCGTGGGTGTCGCCCAGAATGCGATCAGGAAGCCCAGCATCAGCGGGTGACGCACCAGGCGGTACAGGTAGCGAACACGAAAGTCCAATTCGCGGTATGGTTTTCCGCGCCAGGCCAGGTACACCTGTCGCAGGCCGAACAGGTCGAAATGGCTGACCATGAAGGACGAGAAGAACACCGTGGCCCAGCCGAGCCAGAACAGCGCCCACAAAACCACCCGTGCCGCCGGCAGACTCACGTCCCACACGACGTCGGGCAGCGTGCGCCACTGCCAGTAGAGCAGCAATAGCGCGGCACTCGCCAGGATCACGTAGGTGCTGCGTTCGATCGACCTGGGCACAAATCGGATCCACCATCTCTTGAACGCGGGTCTGGCCATCACGCTGTGCTGAATCGCGAAAACACCGAGTAGGACTACGTCAATCAGCACCGCCGGGCCGACCGGGGCCGAGAGCGCATGGTCGACGCTGCGGGGCACCAGGATGTTGCCGACGAATCCGATCGCGTACATGAACGACACCAGGAACAGCAGATAAGCCACTGCGCCGTAACAGATTGTCAAATATCGACTCATGTATGGATTGTCCGCCGAATCCCCGGCGAGGGAATGGGGCGATTGCCTCAATTTTCTGCAGCCGGTGAGGACAATCCCTGTTGCAGGGCATACATGCTGGCGCCGATGCGATTCGAGACGCCGATCTTGGCGTACGTTCGCTCCACATGATTGCGGGCGGTCTTCTCGGTGATCACCAAGGCCGCCGCGATCTCCTTGTTCGACGCGCCGCGAGCGACCAGGCGAAGTACCTCGATCTCGCGCGGGGTGAGACCATCCGGACGCGGCTTGGGCCGCCCGGCCGGCCGGCCGGCCGCATGCAGCACCGCTTCGACCGCGACAGGGTCGAGCTCGCCGGCGCTCACCCGCTCGTGCATCCGCCGGCTCGCCGCGCCGGACGACAGCTCGCCGCGATATGGTCTTGGCTCACAAGCGGATTGGTAACTGACCGCCGCTGCCAGGATACGGTCGGGCAGGCTCAGCGCGGAACCGGCAAGTCCGCGTGGATATCCCGATCCATTCAGACATTCATGGTGGTTTCCTGCGACTTCGGCCAGCCGCCCCAGGCCGCGAACCTGGTTGAGGATCCGGGTGGTGAGATAGGGATGCAGTCGCACCCGTTCGAATTCGCCCGCAGTCAAAGACCCTGGCTTGGACCAGATTTGATTCGACACACCGATGCGGCCCAGGTCGTGCACATGGCCAGCGCGTCGCGTCAGGGCCGCCGAACCCGCGTCAACGCCGGCCGCGGTTGCCGCATCGCCGGCGAGTCCGGCCACCGCACGCGAATGCCCAAGGGTGAAAGGACATTTGAGGTCCACGAAGTCGCCGAACGCGACAAGCAGTGCGTCCAGCCCGTCGTCGTCGAGCCGCTGATGACGATCGGGGGCCTCGTGCACGGCCGCGGCCCACGCATCGCCGGGGCCCGGGCCGGCCAGGATTGCCTCGGCATCGCGGATGAACGTATCGACAACCTTCGGGTCGAACTGGCCACCGCGGCGACCGCGAGCCATCGCCACGGCGCCCTCGACACCGTAGGTGCGGTGGTGCACCTCGACCATCTCGGCGAGCTGGGCGACCCGCATCTGGATCGGAATCTCGTCGTCGCGGGCGCCGGCAGGCAGGCCGCCGCCGTCGTAGCGCTCGAAGGCGAACGCGAGCGACGCCTGGACGCTGGGGCCCAGGCCGATGCGATCCGCCAGCAGCGCCGCGGAGGTGCAGTGCGAGTGAATGAGCCGGGACAGCTGACCGCGCGCATCGGCGAACAGGGTTGCCATGATGGTCAGCCGCTGCGTCAACGGCTGACCGCGACCGATGTTGCCCAGCAGGAACCGCCAATACGGCAGGCCCGACCAGTCGACCAGATACGAGTCATGCCGGACCGCAATGTCATCGCCGAACCACCGCGCGTATTCATGGGAGTCGGCGTGACATCCGATCCACATCACAAGTGTCGTGTAATAGACGCAATCCCGTTGCGCGTCGGTCAATCCCAGCCGATCCGCGAGCCGGGTCGCGATCATCGCCGCACGCAGCATGTGCTCGGCGGGCTGTCCCAAGCCGAGGTCGATCGCCACCGATAACGCCGCGAGCAATTCGGCCCGGCTGGGCGCCTCGCCCGCCGGCGCCGGCTCGGCTGGGTGCGACGCCATCGGCCCATTGTCCCCTTCGGTCGCAGGCAAGTTTCAGCAAATCGAAATAGTGCGCTGCACGGCGCGATGACGGGCCGGGTCGAACGCCTCCAGACGACCGCCCCCGGTCACGAACAGCCCGCGCTGCGGACCCCAGAAGTCGGCCAAGCGGGCCTGCTGCGGCAACGGGGTCACCACGCCCAGGTCCTCGCCGCGCCATACCGCGCGCGAATCGCGGACGGCCCAGAATCGCTTGGGAGCGATCATGAATCGCTGGCCGTTCGGCGCGCTGCCGGATAGCCGCACCCGCCCGGTGCCCATCAGCGGTCCGGCCACTCGCCCGAGGGCGCCGAGGGCCCGTTGGTTGGTCCACGCCCAGGCGGGCAATCGCGGGGCGATCGCGCTCATCAGCCGGGTCGACGCGCTGGTCCCGAGATCGAGCTGCCACTCGAGCAAGCCGGCAATCCGGATGTACAGCGACCACGGCGTCACCCAGGCGACGTCGATTTCACATTGCACCGCGTCATTGGGTGTGGCCGAGCTGAAGAAGCGGGAGCAGCTGAGTTCGCCGGAACTGGTCGCGTAAAACGTCCATACCCCCGCGGTATCGCGATGCCACACCGACCGGTAGGCCGGCGCGAACGACGACGTGGGTATGCAACGCAGCGCGAGGTAATGTCCGCTGGCGAAGGGGAGCCCCAAAACCCCGAAACCGGCGAATCTTTCGTCGTCGCCGGGGGGCAGCGTGGCACTGTGCAGGACGGCCGAAGCAGCGTCGGCGGGAGTGTGCAACGTACTCATGCACCGATGGTGCGCGGCACCGCGGGGCCCGCGCATGAGGCCTATGCCTCAAACCCTGCTCGCGAATGTGCGGCCAGCCGCACACTCACCGCCGAATGTGCGGCCAGGCTCACATTCGGCGTGGTGAAGCTAGCGCTTCTTGACCGACTTCGGCGGCTTGGCGCCCCGGCCTTGCTGACGGGCGGCGGCGCGGCGCTCGCGCCTGCTGGCCCCGGCGGGCACGCCGGCCGGAGTCTTCTGCGCGCCACCGCCGTTGCGCTGAACTTCGGCCGAACCGTCTTCTGCCGGACCGGAATACGTCAGGGCGGGGGCCTCGGTATCAATGCCCTTGGCGCGCAAGGTGCTTGGCGCCGGCTCGCGTACCGCGGCGGGCGCGGCGGCGGATTCGCCCTGCTGCTGTTCGGTGGCCGCGGCGGCAGTCGCGAACTCCGCCAGGCCTTCCGGCGTTTCCACCGGCGCGACCTGCGGAGCGGGAACCGCTTCGACGCTGACGTTGAACAAGAAGCCGACCGACTCCTCCTTCATGCCATCCAGCATGGCCATGAACATGTCGTAGCCCTCGCGCTGGTACTCGACCAGCGGATCGCGCTGCGCCATCGCCCGCAGCCCGATGCCCTCCTTGAGATAGTCCATCTCGTAGAGGTGCTCACGCCACTTGCGGTCGATCACGTTGAGCAACACGTTGCGCTCCAGCTGTCGCATCGCACCCTCGCCGGCAATCTCCTCCAGCTCGGCTTCTCTTGCGGCATAAGCCCGTTCGGCGTCTTTGACGAGCGCCTCGAGCAGCTCCTCGCGAGTGAGATCGTCGTGCTCGGAGTCCGCGTCCCGACGGGTCAGCGACTCGTGCTCGATCCCGACCGGATACAGCGTCTTGAGCGCCGACCACAACGCGTCGAGGTCCCAATCCTCGGCATAGCCTTCGGTTGTCGCGCCGTCCACATAGGCGGTGATGACATCGCGGACCATCTCGAACGCCTGCTCCTGCAGGTTCTCGCCCTCGAGGATGCGCTTGCGCTCGGCGTAGATCACCTTGCGCTGCTGGTTCATCACCTCGTCGTACTTCAGGACGTTTTTGCGGACCTCGAAGTTCTGCTGCTCAACCTGGGTCTGGGCGCTCTTGATAGCGCGGGTGACCATCTTGGCTTCGATCGGCACGTCGTCGGGCAGGTTCAGCCGGTTGAGCATCGCCTCGAGCGCGGCGCCGTTGAACCGGCGCATCAACTCGTCACCCAGTGACAGGTAGAAGCGCGACTCACCCGGGTCGCCCTGCCGGCCGGAGCGACCGCGCAGCTGGTTGTCGATACGGCGCGACTCGTGGCGTTCGGTGCCCAGCACGTACAGCCCGCCGGCCTCGATGACTTCTTCGGCCTCGGCATTGGCTTCTTCTTTGACCTTGGGCAGTTCCTCGTGCCAGGCCGCCTCGTACTCGTCGGGCGTCTCCACCGGGTCCAGACCCCGGGCGCGCAGCCGCTGATCGGTGAGGAAGTCGACGTTGCCGCCCAGCACGATGTCGGTACCGCGACCGGCCATGTTGGTGGCCACGGTGATGCCGCCGCGGCGACCGGCCACCGCGATGATGCCGGCTTCCTGCTCGTGAAACTTCGCGTTGAGCACGTTGTGCGGGATGCGGCGCTTGGCGAACTGCCGTGACAGGTACTCCGAGCGCTCGACGCTGGTGGTACCGATCAGAACCGGCTGGCCCTTCTCGTAGCGCTCGGAGACGTCGTCGACGACCGCGATGTACTTGGCCTCTTCGGTCTTGTAGATCAGGTCGGACTGGTCTTGGCGGACCATCGGCTTGTTGGTCGGAATCGGGACCACGCCGAGCTTGTAGATCTCGTGCAGCTCGGCCGCCTCGGTCTGGGCGGTACCGGTCATGCCGGCCAGCTTGTCGTAGAGCCGGAAGTAGTTCTGCAACGTGATCGTGGCGAGCGTCTGGTTCTCGGCCTTGATCTCGACGTGCTCCTTGGCCTCGATGGCTTGGTGCATGCCCTCGTTGTAGCGACGACCGATCAGCACCCGACCGGTGAATTCGTCGACGATCAGGACCTCGCCGTCTCGGACGATGTAGTCCTTATCGCGGTTGAACAGCTCCTTGGCCTTCAACGCGTTGTTCAGGTAGCTGACCAGCGGCGAGTTCGCGGCCTCGTAGAGGTTGTCGATGCCCAGCTGGTCCTCGACGAACTCCACCCCGAGTTCGTGCACACCGACGGTGCGTTTGCGCAGGTCGACCTCGTAATGGGTGTCCTTTTCCATCAGCGGCGCCAACCGGGCGAACTCGAGGTACCAGTTGGAGGCACCGTCGGCGGGCCCGGAAATGATCAACGGCGTGCGGGCCTCGTCGATCAGGATGGAGTCCACCTCGTCGACGATCGCGAAGGTGTGTCCGCGCTGCACCATGTCGTCCACCGAGTGCGCCATGTTGTCGCGCAGGTAGTCGAAGCCGAACTCGTTGTTGGTGCCGTAGGTGATGTCGGCGTGGTAGGCCACCCGGCGCTCGTCGGGGGTCATGTTGGCCAGGATCACCCCGACCTGCAGGCCGAGGAAGCGGTGCACCCGGCCCATCCACTCGCTGTCGCGTTTGGCCAGGTAGTCGTTGACGGTGACAATGTGCACGCCCTTGCCGGCCAGCGCGTTGAGGTAGGCCGGCAACACACAGGTCAGCGTCTTGCCCTCACCGGTTTTCATCTCGGCGACGTTGCCCAGGTGTAGCGCGGCGGCGCCCATCACCTGCACGTCGAACGGACGCTGGTCCAGCACCCGCCAGGCGGCCTCGCGGGCCACCGCGAAGGCCTCGGGCAGCAGGTCGTCGAGGGTCTCGCCGTCGTCGAGCCGCTTGCGGAACTCGTCGGTCTTGGCCCGCAGCTCCGCATCGGTGAGTTTCTCGACGTCGTCAGACAACGTGTTGACATAGTCGGCCACGCGCTTGAGGCGCTTGACCATGCGACCTTCACCAAGGCGCAGCAGCTTCGACAGCACAGCTAGGTCCCCTGTGGGTAGGAGTCTTCGTTAGTAAGGCGACTCCCATCGTAGGTGACGACCTGCTGATGGCCGCCGATCCTCAGGAGAGCCTGATCAGTCCGTAGTCGTAGGCGTGGCGGCGATAGACGACCGACGGCCGCTCGGTCTGCTTGTCATAGAACAAGAAGAAGTCGTGTCCGACGAGCTCCATCTCGTAGAGCGCGTCGTCGACGGACATCGGCGTGGCCTCGTGCTCCTTGGTACGCACCACGCGACCCGGCTGATGGTCCCGATCGTCGTCGCCGGTGTCGTGTTGATGCGGCTCCGCGGGCGCATTGTTGTTGTGGAACGTGCTCGCCGGCGGGGCCACCGCGGTGGCCTCGGCTAGCGAAACGGGGGTCTTTTCGCCGTAGTGCACCTTGCGGCGGTCCTTGCCGCGGCGCAGCCGGCTCTCCAGCCGGACCACCGCGGACTCAAGCGCGGAATAGAAGCTGTCGGCACACGCCTCACCGCGGACTACCGGCCCACGGCCCCGCGCGGTGATCTCCACGCGCTGACAGGACTTACGTTGGCGACGGTTGCGTTCGTGCTTGAGCTCGACGTCGAAGAGGTAGATGGTCTTGTCGAATCGTTCCAAGCGGGCGAGTTTCTGCGAGACGTAGACGCGGAAGTGATCGGGAATCTCGACGTTGCGCCCCTTGAACACCACCTCGGCGGTGGTGGTCGGTTCCTGTGCGTCGATCCGTACCGGTGGTTCGTCCAGAACCTGAGTGGAATCCACGGTGAGCCTTGACATACGTGACAACTCATTTCTCTCTTCACGTCCACGCGCCCTGCGTGCCGGCTTTCTAGAAGAAGCTTCGACGGGGTGGAAACGGTTTGCGAAAATCACCGCCGCAGGCAGCCCGCCGTCGCAAGGTGTCGAATACTCACCCCCTCCGCACGTGCCGTCTCAAGCTGGGAAATCGCGACCAGTGAGTCGGGCCTGGTAGGTCCCGAAGAGTTGTTGAAGGTTGTTCTCGACGTTAGCTCGTGTTCGCCTCGCCGTGCCACCGATTTGATGAACCCGTAGCGAGTTCTTCACGTCTTCTTGGCAATTTCACTGGTTTAGGCCGAGATTCGCCGCGTCAGGCGACCGCGATCGCCAGCACCGCCGCCACCCGCACCCCGGCCGCCGACAAGACCCGGACCGACTCTCCCGCGGTCGCGCCGGTGGTGACGATGTCGTCGACCAGCAGCACCTCGGTGCGCGGCGGCCGGCCCCGCAGCAGGACCCGGCCGGCGACGTTGCGCTCGCGCTCGGCCGTGCCGAGACCGACCGAGTCGCGGGTCAGCGCGTTCATGCGCAACGCCGCGACGACGGTGGCCTCCGGATGCCGGGCCACGGCGGCGTGCGCCACACGCGCGACGGGGTCGCCGCCGCGCCGGCGCGCGGCCGCAGGCCGAGTCGGTGCGGGCACGACGGTCAGCGGGGTCTCGACGATGCCCCAGGTCAGCAGCCGATGTAAACCCACGGCCAGCGCCTGGGCCAGCGGCGGCACGAGATCGCGGCGGCCCTGCTCCTTGATCGCGAGTATCGCCTGGCGACGGGCACCGGCGTAACGCCCGAGTGCGAACACCGGTACGTGCGGGTCGACGCGGGGGCTGATCAGGTGCGGTTCGTCGGGCTTGACGACGAGTTCCCTGGCGCACGCGTCGCACCAGCGGGTCGACGCGGTCCGGCAACCGCCGCACTCCAGCGGCAGGATCAAATCAAGCACGGCCCCAGTGTCACCGGCAGGGGTGACATCAGCAGCCCGCCAGCTCTTGAACGATGTCGGTGGCTGAACCGGTTCGCGCGTCACGGAACCCCGCACCCGTCCACATGCCGACGCCGTGCGGGTCGGCTAACTTCACCGCGGCCGCCTGGATGGGGCCGGTGATCATGGCGGCCTGGGGAAACCCGAACACGGAGTGCCCGTCGTGCCTGTCGATGAAGCCGTTGCGCAACGCGCGGGCATATCGCCCGGTGAACGCGCGCGTCACCACGGTTTCGGTGAACTGCGGATCACGCAAAGCGCCGCGGTGCACCGGATTGGTTCCGGCCTCGTCGGCGAGCAATAACGCGGTGCCGATCTGCACCGCGGTGGCGCCGGCATCCTGCGCCCGACGCACGGCGGCCGGCGTCCCCAGTCCGCCGGCCGCGACGACGGGGCAGTCGAAGCAGGCGACCAGAGCCGAGACCAGATCGTCGAGGGGGTCGGCGGCCGGCGCGGCGATCGGGTCGAACGTGGCCCGGTGCCCACCGGCCTCGGGCCCTTGCGCTACCAGGGCAGTCACGCCACAGCTGTTGGCGATCAACGCTTCTCGTACCGTGGTCACGGTGGCGAGGGTGAGGATTCCGGCATCGCCTAGTCGGATGCAAGCCGCTTCGCTCGGCGGACCGAAGGTGAAGGACACCACTTCCGGACGCAGATCGCACACCACGTCGAGCTTTGCCGCGTACTCGTCGTCCGCATCGCGCGGTTCACCCAGCGCGACGCCGTAGTGTTCGGCCTCGTCCTGCAGCGCCTTCGCGAACGCGCCCAGTTCGTCGACTGTCGCGATCCTGGGCTGGGGCACAAAAAGATTCACTCCCAGTGGGCCCGAGCTGAGTCGGCGTGCGGCAAGGATCGAGTCGGCCAATTCATCGGCGGATGACAGGCCCCCGGCAAGGAAGCCCAGGCCGCCGCCGTTCGATACGGCCGCCGCCAGCGCCGGCGTCGACGGACCACCGGCCATCGGCGCGCCGATCACTCGAACAGTCAAATCCCCCAATGCAAATCGATCAAACACCAGATACCTCCCCCATACTTACCTGCCGTACCTGACTAAGGGCATGTCCGTCGACAATGACGATGCTGCCGTCTTCCAGACGGATCCAGCCGTTGGCCTCGAATCGACGTAACGTCGCGTCGATCGTCTCCGGGTCGACGCCGGCGAGCCGCGAGAAGTCGTCGGCGGTGAGATTGTGCACCACGCGCACGACATCGCCGTCCTGTTGGCCAAATCGGTGCCGCAGCAATAACAACCGGTTCGCGACGCGACCCTGCGCGTCCGCCAACCCGAAATCGACCAGCGAGTTCGTCATCGCCTTCACCCACCGCGCGAACAGCCGTAGCACCTGATCGCACACTTCCGGGTGCTCGACCATCCACGTCAGGAGCCGATCGCGGGCAATCGGCACCGCCAGAACCTCGGTGAGCGTTGTCACGCTCATGTCTTGCGGTCCCGGGTCGAAAAGTGTGATGGCACCGAAGAATTCCGACGGACCGAGAATCTTAAGCAGGATCTCTTCACCGCCGCTACGCCGATAGGAGACCTTGAGTTTTCCGGATACGATCACGTAAATGCTGCCGTCGCAGTCGCTTTGCGCACCGATCACCCGCCCGGGCGAAAAGCGCCGCAGATGCAGCTCCTTGCACAAGGCCGTGGCCACTTCCGGGCCAGTCCTGCTGAATATTCCGGACGCGATCAGCGCCCGGTGTGCGTCGTCATGCTCCGGGTGTAGCGGCGCGCCGGCGTACTCGCTGACAGATGACGTCGCTGTGCCCGGCGCCTTTCGGTCGTGCCGGTGCTTGGCGAGCGTCAGCCCGACGGGGCTCGTCGTCTCCCACCACAACACTGCCACCACCAGCAGGATGGGTGTCAGGGCGATTCCAGGAGGGCCGTTCATACGGTTAACCTTAAGCAGGACAACGTAAGACGGAGTAGCCACGGGACGCGGGCTGCTGGACAGATCGCGTAGCTTCCACTGTCCCGTGGGTGAAAAGGTGAGCCCTAACAGCGCCGGGCCGTTCCGAGGTGAGTCCGGTCGTCGGCGGCGAAGCGCTGGAACGCCCTGCGGCGCAAGGTCTCCGTCGGCGTCTCGCGGTAGCGGGCCGAGTGGGCCGCGGCGAACCTGCCGAGATTGGTGAAGCCCCAACGGTAGGCGACCGAAGCAACGGTCACCTGCGACGGGTCCGACCTCAGCAGCGCATGGTGTGCGCGCCGCAACCGGACCTCGCGCAGATAGGCCATCGGCGAGGTATCCAGGTGGCGCTGAAATCCCTGCTGCAGCGTACGGACGCTGATGTGGGTGCGGGTGGCGATCGAGGTCAACGTCAACGGCAAATGCGCTTCTTCTTCGATGATTTCGATCGCGGAACGAATCGCCCGCGGCGCGAGCCGCACCTCTTTGGCAAGAGCCTCGCGGTGCGGATGATCAGCGGCAAGCAGGAAACCGCGGACCAGGCTGTCGACGAACGGCAATCCGACCAGCGGCTGATTGAGCAGGCTGTCGGCCCGGAAAATCTGGTCCTTGAACAGCGCCACCATATTGATCCAGCTTCGCGTCGCGGCCGACTCGATACGCATGACGGGTGCGAATTCGGGCTGGGACATCACCTGCCAGCCGAGTGCGTCGCTGAGCGCATCGTCGACCGCCGGACGATCGAGTTTGACGCAGATGAACCTGGTTCCGGCGCTCCACGTCCACGCAGCGTGACCCTGCGGGGGGTAGATGGTGGCTGCACTGGGCCCGCTCCGCAGCGACCGACCCCGGTATTCGCCCTCGACGCGCCCGGCGCGCAGGACGACGATTCGATAGGCCCCACACAGCTCACCGGCATCCAGCGACGTCTCGGATCCGACCGCGATTTCGGAAATGGTCGCCGCACCGATGCGACCCACGCGGTGACAGATGGAGAAGCCGTCGGGATCGGTCAACAGCCGCATGTGGAGCCGGCCGCAGCATACGGCGGCGAAGTCGTCGAAATTCTTCACCGGCTTCCAGATATGTGCATCCGAAGCTTTCGCTGTCGATGATTCCGTCATTCGGTCGCCTCCCCCCCACCAATCCACTGATGCCCCTTCTACATCCGCGTGCCAACAAGCTAACGTCGTCGAGCAACGTCGCACCATGTCGCGCCGGTGGCCGTGCGCGATCCGGATAATCCGGTGCGCATTTAGGCTAGCCTCGGCATGGACGCATCCCTACGGTCTAGCGTGGGTAACGTGGCGAGCGACCCCGTCGGCAAAACCGGAGGTGAGCTTATGACCCACGTTGAATCTGTTCCTGTTCAGTGCTTTTCAGATGATCGCCTCACGGCGTTGGGAGCTCGGCCGGATGGTGACATCGTGCACTGTCGCCACCGGGACAATCAGCAAGGACATCGCATCGTGGTCGCGAACCCAAACGTTCCTTCCGGCAACATCATTGAACGGACTGCCTGACGTGCACCTGGGCATGATCCCCGACGACCCGGCCGAATGGAAGGCTCTGGCGTCACGACAACTACCGTTGCCACTGTTCGAAACGCACTTTGCGTTCGGTCGCGCACGCGCGATCATGGCGGCAACCAAACTCGGCATGTTCGAATCGTTGAGCCGCCAGGCAGCGACGGCCGCCGAAATCGCCGACCGCTGCGGAACCGATGCGGTGGCGACGCAGCAACTGCTGGCCGCCCTCGCCGGGTCGGATTACCTGCTGTACCGCGACGGCCGATACGCGCTGACGACCACCGCGCGCACCTGGCTACTCACCGAAAGCCCGCGCTCGATGGTCGACGCGGTGCTCTTCGCGTTCGACGAGTGGGAGCTGATGATGCATGTCGAAGACTATGTGCGCCCAGGTGTCCCGCTCGAACTGCACCAGACCATGACCGGTGTGCAGTGGGATCATTACCTTCGGTCCATGCGGGCACTGGCCGGTCTGACGGCGCAAGAAGTCGCCCAGTTCATTCCGGCGCCCGGCGGTGCCACCGACATGATCGACGTCGGCGGCGCGCACGCCCGCTACTCGGTTGCGTTGTGCCGGCGTCATTCCCGCCTGTATTCGGTGGTGCTGGACCTACCCGAGGCGGTCCGGGCGGCGGCGCCACTGCTGGCCGCCGAGAACATGGGCGGTCGCGTCGTGCACCGCGAAGCCCACGCGCTGTCGCATGACTTCGGTGCCAAGACCTACGACGTGGTGCTGCTGTGCGATCTCGCACACAACTTCACCGCCGCGACCACGTGGCGTCTTTGCGGTAATCGAACCTCTGCGGCTCGAAACTGGCTATTTTGCAGGCCAATTCGCCGCGTTGGACGAGTTGTACTTCGGGGCGACCAGCCGCTCGGGAGCATGGACCGCGCGTGACACCGCGGGATGGCAACGGGATGCCGGACTGGAGCCCGCGGCCCAACCGGTGACGCTGAGCCGCGGCGACGTCGCCCTACAGATCGCGACGAAGATCTAGCGTCAGCCCGGCAGCACCGGAGCAGCACCACCGGTCATCAAGCCCGGCACCTCCGACCAACTCTGCTGGCTTTCCGGCGCAGACGCCGAATACTGAAGCACGCCTTGCGGTGCCGCGACGTAGACGGTCGACGGGTTGGCCGCGATCGCGGTCAGCGGGATCTGCAGACCGTGGGCAGGGGCGTCGGAGTTCACCCCGTCGAGGTTCACATACGAGACCGGATGAGCAAGGTCGTTGCGGGTCACGACGATGTCGTCGCCGGTGCGCCAGTACAGGGACACCACCGAATTGCCCAGCCCGAAACCCAATCGCCGGGGATAGGTCAACGCATACTGCCCGGCCTGGGTCTGCTCCACACCGGCGAGAATGACCATGCCGCCGATCACCATCGCGGCCCGCGTGCCGTCGCGAGACAGTTGCAAGTCGCTGATCGGGCCCGCGAACTTGCTCGCCACCGCCCCGGAATCCACTGGCAGGCGCGCGGGTTGCCCGGACGCCGGCTCCTGGATGGCCCGCAGCACGTTGTTGCCGTCCACCACCACCCAGACCGCGTCGTCCAGCGCCCAGCTGGGGCGCGTCAGGCTGTGCCCGTCGGCGGATTGGACCGCCTCGCCACCTAGATCGCCGATCCACAGTGACTCCGCCATGTCCGGGGCGCCGCGGTGCAGCGTCACGACGGACGCCACCTGCCGGCCGCTGCGGGACAGCGCCGCGAGCGTCTGATCGCCCATCCGGCCGAACGCGCCGTTCACCGTGGTGGTCCGCTGCCCGTCCAGGCCGACCAGCGATCCGTTGATCAGGGCGTGCAGCCCCGCCCCGGCACCGTCGGCCACCCCCGGGTCGGTCGCGGCGACGTCGGAGGTCGTCCACCCTTCGGCGAACCTGTCATCCAGCGGTGCGCCGTCGGCATTGATCACATACGGACCTCTGATGTCGGCTCTGGCCAGCGTCCAAATGATCTGTGCGGCAAGCAACTGCCTACTGTGCGGATCGGTGGTGGACAGCTTCTGCAGATCGATGCGCG
This sequence comes from Mycobacterium sp. NGS40, assembly GCF_059812735.1. Lineage (NCBI taxonomy): Bacteria > Bacillati > Actinomycetota > Actinomycetes > Mycobacteriales > Mycobacteriaceae > Mycobacterium > Mycobacterium sp. NGS40. The sequence continues at coordinate 140,439 of NZ_JCALDG010000016.1, read as the reverse complement.
CACCGCCGTAGCCTCGCCCGACCCCGTTCTTGCCGCCGTCGGCCCGGGTCACCGGCCCGCGCAGGCGCAGCGGCGGGGCGAGCAGGTTGCGAACCGTGTGCGCCATCTCGGGCCGAGGCCCGGCCAGCAGCTTGGAGATGAGTTCGGTGGGCAGCTGATCGTGATCGGCGACCGCGACATAGCGCGGATCGGGCACCACCGTCTTACCGGTCGGGTCGGCGAAGTAGAGCGTATTGCGTTTGTAGGTGGCCTGAAACTGTTGCCAGTCCAGGAAAACACCGTTGGGCAGCTTGTCGATTCGCCAGCCACCGGATGTCTTGACCAGCTCGATCGGCCCGGGGTCGGGCAGCACACCCTCGGCCGTTTCGAACACCCCGACGTCGGACAGCGAGCCCAGGATGTCGGCCCGCATGGTGGCCGAAACACGTTCTGCACCACGGGTTTCGACGAACACGACATGGTCGATCAACAATGCGCTACCGGCGTCGTCCCAGGCATTGGACGCCGACTGGGTGAGGAACTGCCGCGCCGCCAAATGCCGGTTCGCCGGATCGGCTGTGGCCTTGAGGAATTCGCGCAGCAACACGTCGGGATCCATGCCGGGGGTTGGCTTGGGCAAATTCGACGGGGCCGGCCGCTCGACCGTGCCGATGGCCTGCGGCGCCGATGTACTGGGAACCCCCGCACAGCCGGCCAGCAACAGCGCCAGCAGTGCGACGAGGACCCGCCGCATCACACGCTCCTTTCGGCGTGCTCATGTTGGCGCGGACGTTCTTTGCCCGCCGGTGGCACCGGCTCCCCGGCCGGCGGCGCCGGCTGCGGGATCGGCTTCATCGGCAACGGGCTGGTGGTGACCTTGTGGCCGCGGACCAGCGGAAGCGTCAGCCGGAAGCAGGCGCCCTGACCGGGCTCGCCCCATGCCTCCAACCGGCCCTGGTGCAGGCGTGCGTCCTCGACGCTGATCGCCAGGCCCAGCCCGGTTCCACCGGAGCGCCGCACCCGCGACGGATCCGAGCGCCAGAACCTGCTGAACACCAGCTTCTCCTCGCCGGGCCGCAGCCCCACCCCGTAGTCGCGGACGGTGACGGCGACGGTGTCCTCGTCGACGCCCATCCGGATGCGCACCGGTTTGTGCTCGGCGTGGTCGATGGCGTTGGCGATCAGGTTGCGCAGGATCCGCTCCACCCGCCGCGGATCGACTTCGGCGATCACCTCTTCGGACGGCATGTCCACCAGCAGCTCGATGCCGGCGTCCTCGGAAAGGTGGCCGACATTGCCCAGTGCGCTCTGCACCGTGGTGCGCAGATCGACTGCCTCCACGGACAATTCGGCCACACCGGCGTCGTGCCGGGAAATCTCCAGCAGGTCGTTGAGCAGGGTCTCGAAGCGATCGAGCTCGTTGACCATCAGCTCCGTGGAGCGCTGCAGGGTGGGGTCCAGCTCGGAGCTGTGGTCGTAGATCAGATCGGCGGCCATTCGCACCGTGGTCAGCGGTGTCCGAAGTTCGTGGCTGACATCGGAGGTGAACCGGCGCTGCAGGTTGCCGAACTCCTCGAGCTGGGTGATCTGCCGCGACAAACTTTCGGCCATGTCGTTGAACGACACCGCCAGCCGCGCCATGTCGTCCTCACCGCGTACCGGCATGCGTTCGGACAAGTGGCCCTCGGCGAACCGTTCGGCGATCCGCGACGCCGATCGCACCGGCACCACCACCTGCCGCGAAACCAGCAGCGCGATTCCGGCCAGCAACACCAGCAGCACCGCGCCACCGGTGATCATCGTGCCGCGCACCAGTGTGATCGTGGCCTGCTCACTGGCCAGCGGGAAGATCAGGTACAGCTCCAAGTTGGCCACCTGCGACGATGCCGGCGTACCGACGATCAGCGCCGGTCCCGAGAAGCCCTCGGTGTGCACGGTGGCGTACTGGTAGGCCGCCTGCCCCGCCTTGACGAAGCCACGTAACGAGGCGGGCACCTGGTCGACGGGTCCGGCGGCGGTCGCGGCGCGCGGGCCGTCGCCCGGCACCATCAGCACCACATCGAACGCCCCGGCCAGGACCGGACCGGACGCCGGATCGGTTTTCGACATCAACGTGTTGCGGGCCAGCTGCAGGCTGCTGTCCAGCGAGCGGGTCTCCTCGCCGTTGACGATCCCGCCGACAGTGGTGCGGGCCCGCTCGAGCTGCTCGATGCCCGCCTTGACCTTGACGTCAAGAACGCGGTTGGTGACCTGGCTGGTGAGCACGAAGCCGAGCGCCAGGATCACCGCCAGCGACAGCCCGAGCGTCAACGCCACGACTCGTAGCTGCAGCGAACGGCGCCAGGCAATGCCGACGGCTCGACTCAGCGCACTCATGCCCCGAGTCATGGGGCCGGTGCGTCCCCAGCGGTGACCGTGGATACGTCGCCGCGAGCCCCAGATCAATGACGGCGCTCCTCAGCATCTTGACGACTTACACCGGCGCCGGTCGTGCATAAGCGCCGCTCCTCAGCATCGCTGCGCTCTGCATCGTCGCCGGCGCGGATCACGGAGGTCCGGCCTTGTAACCCACTCCTCGAACGGTCAACACCACAGTCGGGTTCTCGGGGTCCTTCTCGACCTTGGCCCGCAGTCGCTGGACGTGCACGTTCACCAAGCGGGTGTCCGCCGGGTGCCGGTAGCCCCACACCTGTTCGAGCAGTACATCACGAGTAAACACCTGGCGCGGTTTGCGTGCCAGCGCGACCAGCAGGTCGAACTCCAGCGGGGTCAGCGAGATCTGCTCGCCGTTGCGGGTGACCTTGTGGGCCGGCACGTCGATCTCGACGTCGGCGATCGAGAGCATCTCGGCCGGCTCGTCGTCGTTGCGCCGCAGCCGCGCCCGCACCCGGGCCACCAGCTCCTTGGGCTTGAACGGCTTCATGATGTAGTCGTCGGCGCCCGACTCCAGGCCGAGCACCACATCCACGGTGTCGGTCTTGGCAGTCAGCATCACAATCGGAACGCCGGAATCGGCGCGCAGCACCCGGCACACGTCGATGCCGTTCATACCGGGCAACATCAGGTCAAGCAGCACCAGGTCGGGCCGCAGCTCGCGCACCGCGGTCAGAGCCTGCGTGCCATCACCGATGACCGCAGTGTCGAAGCCCTCCCCACGAAGAACGATGGTCAGCATCTCCGCGAGCGAAGCGTCGTCGTCGACGACCAAAATCCTTTGCCTCATGGAGTCCATGGTGTCACCAGATCGGGACAAAACTCGGGCGCCACACGGGCGTTTCGCCTTCGATACGGGCAAATCGTGACAAATTTGTGCTAATTGACGGCCAAATCGGCCGCCAGGCGCGCCGGATCGACGTCCGCGTCGACCACCAGCCACCGCCCGCCCCAGCCCGCGTCGGCCAGCCCGGCGTACACCTCGCCGGTGCGCTGCTGCAGCCCGTCGTCGCGCTCGTAGCTGTCGCGCGCCCGGCCGGGATCGCTCTCGGCCCGGCTGCGAGCCCGCTGTCCGGCCAGCTCGGTCGACACGTTGAGCAGCACCTGCCAGTCCGGCGCGGGCAGCCCGAGCCGCTGGAATTCCAGCGCGTAGACCCAGGACGCCGCGTCTCCGGAGGCGTCCTGGTGCAGGCGCGCGGCGCTGTAGGCCGCGTTGGAGGCGACGTAGCGGTCGAGAATCAGCACGTCGTGGCCGCGACGCAGCTCCTCGATGTCGTCGACCGCGCCGGCACGGTCCAGTGCGAACAGCATCGCCATCGCGTAGACCGACGTCGCGAGGTCACCGTGCTCGCCGTGCAGCGCCTCGGCCGCGACGTCGGCGGTCACCGACTGGCCGTACCGCGGGAAGGCCATCGTGGCCACCGACTTGCCGGCGGCTTCGAAGGCCCTGCGCAGGCCGTCGGTCAGCGTCCGCTTGCCGGAGCCGTCGACACCCTCGATCGCGATCAGCACGCGCTATCCAGCGCCGCGGGCGTCACGCTCGCGTGACGCTCGGCGTCCAACGTCACGCTGGCGTGACACTCGGCGAGGGGGAAACGGCTCAGTAGCGGTAGTGGTCCGGCTTGAACGGGCCCTCGACGTCGACACCCAGGTACTCCGCCTGGTCCTTGGTCAGCTTGGTCAGTTGACCGCCGAGTGCCTCGACGTGGATGCGGGCCACCTTCTCGTCGAGGTGCTTGGGCAGCCGGTAGACCTCGTTGTCGTACTCGTCGTTCTTCGTCCACAGCTCGATCTGCGCGATCGTCTGGTTGGCGAAGCTGTTGCTCATCACGAACGACGGGTGCCCGGTGGCGTTACCGAGGTTCAGCAGCCGGCCCTCGGACAGCACGATGATCGCCTTGCCGGAGTCCTTGAACGTCCACAGGTCGACCTGCGGCTTGATGTTCAGCTTGTGCGCCCCGGAGCGCTCCAGCGCGGCCATGTCGATCTCGTTGTCGAAGTGGCCGATGTTGCCCAGGATGGCGTGGTCCTTCATCGCCTTCATGTGGTCCAGCGAGATGATGTCCTTGTTGCCGGTCGCGGTCACGACGATGTCGGCGTCGGCGATGGCGTCCTCGACGGTCACCACGTCGTAGCCCTCCATCAGTGCCTGCAGGGCGTTGATCGGGTCGATCTCGGTGACCGACACCCGCGCACCCTGGCCCTTGGCGGCCTCGGCGCAGCCCTTACCCACGTCGCCGAAGCCGCAGATCAGCACGTTCTTGCCGCCGATCAGCGCGTCGGTGCCACGGTTGATGCCGTCGAGCAGCGAGTGCCGGGTGCCGTACTTGTTGTCGAACTTGGACTTGGTGACCGAGTCGTTGACGTTGATCGCCGGGAAGGCCAGGTCGCCGGCCGCCGCGAACTGGTAGAGACGCAGCACGCCGGTGGTGGTCTCCTCGGTGACACCCTTGACCGACTCGGCGATCTTGGTCCACTTGCCCTTGTCGGTCTCGAACCGGGTGCGCAGCAGGTTCAGGAAGACCTTCCACTCCGCGGAGTCGTCCTCTTCGGCAGGCGGTACCACGCCGGCCTTCTCGTACTGAGCGCCGCGCAGCACCAGCATGGTGGCGTCGCCGCCGTCGTCCAGGATCATGTTGGCCGGCTCGCCGGGCCAGGTGAGCATCTGCTCGGCACACCACCAGTACTCCTCGAGCGACTCGCCCTTCCAGGCGAACACCGGCACACCCTTGGGCTCCTCCGGGGTGCCGTGCGGGCCGACGACGACCGCGGCTGCGGCGTGGTCCTGGGTGGAGAAGATGTTGCAGGAGGCCCAGCGAACCTCGGCGCCCAGCGAGGTCAGCGTCTCGATCAGCACCGCGGTCTGCACGGTCATGTGCAACGAGCCGGAAATGCGCGCACCCTTCAGCGGCTGCACCTCGGCGTACTCGCGACGCAGCGACATCAGGCCGGGCATCTCGTATTCGGCCAGGTCAAGCTCTTTGCGGCCGAATTCCGCGAGCGACAGATCGGCGATCTTGAAATCGATGCCGTTTACAACGTCGGGCGTCAGAGTCATGGCGTGTCTGTTCCTCAAAGTGGATTTAGTTAGCTTGGGTATAGGCTCGTCCGCCACTGTAGTAGGCCGCCGAAAGGCGGCCAGGTCAGGGGATGTTGATGACGCCGTGACGCTCGGCAAAAGGCGTCATCAACCGGGCGAGGTCCTGCGCAACATCGTGATCGGCCTCCGGCGGCATCGAGACGTAACTGAGCGCCAGCCGCACGATGGCGCGCGCCAGCACACCAGCGTCCTCGTCACTGGTCGCCACCCAGCTATGGGTGAAGGCCAGGGTCAACCGGTCCGCCGCCCGGGTGATGATCGGACCGCTGTCGGTGGTGATGATCTGCAGCAGGTCGGGCTTCGCGACGCCGGTCAGCAAGGAGGTCACCAGCGGGTCGGCCGCCGATTCGGCGAAGAATGCGCGGAAGCCCTCCAGGAACGCCTCGTAGATGCGGCCGACGTTGGCGTCGATCGCCGCGTGGACGGCGTCGACCAGGCGGTCGGCCAGGCGCAGGGCGTATCCCTGCGCCAGGCCCTGCCGCGAGCCGAACTCGTTGTAGATGGTCTGCCGGCTGATCCCGGCGCCGCGGGCCACGTCGGACAGCGTGATCGCGGACCAGTCTCGGGTCAGCAGCAAGTCGCGCATCGCGTCCAACACCGAGTTGCGCAGCAGATCGCGCGACGCCTCGGCATAAGGAATCCGCTTCACAGGCGCGACAATAGTGCTCACGGACGCGCGACCTCCACCATCTCGAAGTCGGATTTGGCCGCGCCGCAATCCGGGCAGCTCCAGTCGTCCGGAATCTCGTCCCACCGGGTGCCCGGGGCGATGCCGTCTTCCGGCCAGCCCTTGGCCTCGTCGTACTCGAATCCGCACTGCACGCAGACAAAAAGCTTGTAGTCGGTCATTGGTTCACTCCTATTTTTTCGAAGTCGACCTTCTCGAGCACCGCACAATCGGGGCAGCACCAGTCGTCGGGAATCTCACTGAACGGCGTGCCCGGCCGGAAGCCTTCCCGCGGAGCGCCTTTGGTTTCGTCGTAGATGTAGTCGCAGCCCGGGCAGCGGTAGGCCGTCATGCCGGCACCCCGTATTTGGCCAGCAGCTTGTCGCGCATCCGCGGGTGAACGTTGACCTTGGTGATGTCACCGTCGTAATGCGCCAGCACCCGGTGGTCCATCACCTTGCGCCAGACCGGCGGGACGTACGTCAGCGCGATCATCGACGCGTATCCGCTCGGCAGGTTGGGCGCGTCCGCCATGCTGCGCAACGTCTGATACCGCCGGGTCGGGTTGGCGTGGTGATCGCTGTGCCGCTGCAGATGGTAGAGGAACAAGTTGGTGACGATGTGGTCGGAGTTCCAGCTGTGCACCGGCGCGCACCGCTCGTAGCGGCCGTTGGCGTTGCGCTGCCGCAACAGTCCGTAGTGCTCCAGGTAGTTGACGGTTTCCAGCAGCGAGAAGCCGAAGACCGCCTGGATGACGATGAACGGGATCACGCCGGCGCCAAAGACCGCGATCAGCGCGCCGAACAACACCACCGACATCGCCCAGGCGTTGATCACATCGTTGGACGCATACGTCCGGGGGTCCCAGGGGCTGCGGCCGAGCCGGCGGATGCGCTGTGCCTCGAGATGAACCGATGAGCGCAGGCTGCCGAACACGCTGCGGGGCAGGAACTCCCAGAAGGTCTCGCCGAAGCGGGCCGACGCCGGGTCCTCCGGCGTGGAGACGCGCACGTGGTGACCGCGGTTGTGCTCGATGTAGAAGTGGCCGTAAGCGGTCTGCGCCAGGGTGATCTTGGACAGCCAGCGCTCCAGTGAGTCCTTCTTATGCCCCATCTCGTGCGCGGTGTTGATGCCGACGCCGCCGAGCACGCCGACCGACAGTGCGACGCCGATCTTGCCGACCCACCCCAGGCCGCCTTCGAAGCCCAGCCATCCCAGGTCCGACGCGGTGAACAGGTAGGCGCCCATCACGACGCTGAGGTACTGGAACGGGATGTAGATGTAGGTGCAGTAGCGGTAGTACTTGTCGTTCTCCAGCCGCTCCATCACCTCGTCGGGCGGGTTCTGCCCGTCGGGCCCGAACCGCAGGTCCAGGATCGGCAACAGGATGTAGAGCAGGATCGGCCCGATCCACATCGGCACCTGGGCGGCGCCGTGCCAGCCGAGTTGGTTCAGTCCCCAGACGATCGGCAGCATCACGAACAACGCCGTCGGCGGGATCAGGCCCATCAGCCACAGGTAGCGCTTCTTGTCGCGCCACTCGGTGGCGCCGAGTTCCTGGCGCTCTGGCTGGGGCGCATGGATCTGTGTGGTCATATGCCAAACCTCCTTGTGAGTCACACCACGTTGAGATTGGACAATACCTCGCCACACGTCCTCTGTCTAGACAAAGGATAATGATTTGTAAAGCAGGTGGCTTTACGTCTGCCGGACGGCCTGCCTACGGCCCTGGATGGAGTGGCGGTATCCGTAGCCGAGATAGATCGCGGTTCCCACCACTAACCACACGCCGAACCGGACCCAGGTCAGGGCGGTGAGGTTGAGCATCAGCCAGATACACGCGCAGATCGAGGCGATCGGCAACAGTGGCACCCACGGCGCGCGGAACCCTCGCTCCAGATCGGGGCGGGTGCGGCGCAGAACGATGACCCCGGCGGAGACCAGGACGAACGCGAACAGCGTCCCGACGTTGACCATCTCCTCAAGCTTGCTGGTCGGGAAGACCGACGCCGTCGCCGCGACCACCAGTGCGACCAGCACGGTGATCCGGACCGGCGTCCCGCGCGAGCCGGTCTTGGCCAGCGACCGCGGCACCAAGCCGTCGCGCGCCATCGCGAACAGGACCCGGCACTGCCCGAGCACCAGCACCATCACGACGGTGGTCAACCCGGCCAGAGCCCCGATGGCGATGATCTTGCTCGCCCACCCGATCCCGTTCGCAGTGAATGCGGTGGCCAGGTTTGCCGGCTTGCCGCCGGGGACGGTCTTGAGCTGGGTGTAGGAAACCATGCCGGACAACACGACCGAGACGGCGACATACAGAACAGTGACGACGGCCAGCGACGCCAGAATCCCGCGCGGCACGTCGCGCTGCGGCTGTTTGGTCTCCTCGGCCATCGTCGCGACGATGTCGAAGCCGATGAAGGCGAAGAACACGATCGAAGCCCCGGCGAGCACCCCGTACCAACCGTAGTGGCTGCTGTGCGCCCCGGTGAGCAGCGACAGCACCGACTGGTTGATGCCGCTCGCCTCGTGCCCGCTTTCCGGCTTGGGGATGAACGGCGAGTAGTTGGAGCCCTTGATGTAGAAGAGGCCGACCAGCACGACGAAGATGACCACCGACACCTTGATGGCGGTGATCACCGCCGAAACCCGGGACGACACTTTGGTGCCCGACGCGACCAGGGTCGCCACCACCGCGACGATCAGCAGCGCACCCCAGTCGATGTCGACCGACCCTACGTTGACGGTGCCACCGCCGAATCCGAAAACGGTGCCGAGATAACTGGACCAGCCCTTGGACACCACGGCGGCACCAATTGCCAACTCCAGCAACAGATTCCAGCCGATGATCCACGCCAGGAACTCGCCGAAGGTGGCATAGGAGAAGGTGTACGCGCTGCCCGCGACGGGCAGCGTCGAGGCGAATTCGGCGTAGCACAGCGCCGCCAGCGCGCAGGTGGCCGCGGCGATCAGGAACGAGATCCAAATCGCGGGTCCGGTGATATCACCGGCGGTCGATGCGGTGACCGTGAAGATGCCGGCGCCGATCACCACGGCGACGCCGAAGACCATCAGGTCCCACCAGGTGAGGACTTTGCGGAGTCGAGTGGCCGGCTCGTCGGTGTCCTCGATGGACTGTTCGACTGACTTAGTACGCCATCGGTTGGACATTTGCCTGCCTCTCGTTAACGTCAGAAGTCATTGGACCGCACAGTACTGGGTACTCCCCCCGGATGCCGGACTGCGCAACCACGCGAGACCACGCAATAGTGATAGGCGCGAGCATCGCGGGTTTGTGCGCCGCCCGAGTGCTTGCTGACCGGTATTCGCAGGTCAGCGTCTATGAGCGCGACGAACTACCGAACACCCCGGCAAATCGCGCCACGATTCCTCAGGACCGGCATCTGCATCTGCTGATGGCGCGCGGAGCGAGCGAACTCGACTCCTTGTTCCCGGGCCTGCTCAAGGACATGGTGGCCGCGGGTGTGCCGATGCTGGAAAACCGCCCGGACTGCATCCACCTGGGTGCGGCGGGCCATGTCCTCGGGACGGGCCACACGCTGCGCGACGAATTCACCGCCTACGTGCCCAGCCGGCCGCATCTCGAGTGGCAGTTGCGCAGCCGCGTCCGCGACATCGACAACGTCACGATCGTGCGCCGATCCGTCGCCGAGCCACGGTTCGACCCGGCGCGGCAGCGGGTGACCGGTGTGGTGCTGGACCCCAGGACCCCCCCAAGGACGAGGTCGGCGGCGAGCCGGAATTCGTGCGCGCCGACCTGGTGGTCGATGCAGCGGGTCGGGGCACTCGGCTGCCGGTGTGGTTGACACAGTGGGGGTATCAGCGGCCCATCGAGCAGAGCCTGGACATCGGCATCAACTACGCCAGCCACCAGTTCCGCATCCCGGACGGACTGATCCCGGAGAAGGTGGTGGTGGCCGGCGCCTCCCACGACCAGTCGTTGGGCATGGGCATGCTGTGCTACGAGGACGGCACCTGGGTGCTGACCACCTTCGGCGTGGCCGGCGAGAAGCCGCCGACGACGTTCCCGGAAATGGTCGCGCTGGCCATCAAGCTGCTCCCGGCGCACTTCACCGACGCGCTCACCGCGGCCAAACCCGTTGGCACACCGGCATTTCACGCCTTCCCGGCCAGCAGATGGCGCCGCTATGACAAGCTGGACCGCTTCCCGGCCGGCATCATCCCGTTCGGCGACGCCGTGGCCAGCTTCAATCCCACCTTCGGGCAGGGCATGACGATGACGTCGCTGCAGGCGGGTCATCTGCGGCGGGCCTTGCGAACCGCGGATGAAGACCTGGCCGGCGAGCTCAACCGGGCGACCGCCAAGACGACCTATCCGGTGTGGACGATGAACGCGATCGGCGACTTCGCTTTTCACCACGCCGGCACCAGTGCCCCGGTCCCCTGGTGGTGGCGGCCGTCGGGAGCGCTGTTCGACCAATTCCTCGGAGCCGCCGAGACCGAACCCGTTCTCGCCGAATGGTTTTTGCGCCGATTCTCGCTGCTCGACAGTCTCTATATGGTTCCGCCGCCGCGGATCGTCGGCCGGACCATCGCGCACAACCTGCGGCTGTGGCTGCGCGAGCGCCGCGAGGCGCGTCAGGCCGCCAAGGGTCGGGCCGTCACAAACCTACGGTCGCCCTGAACAACTTGGCGGGCTGGTGGGCGACCAGCCCCACCGGTCCGTCGTCGGCGGCGACCCACGCCGCCATCCCGCGCTCCAGCGACAACGATCCGGACTTTCCGTGCACGACCGCGGAACCCTCGGCGCACAACAGGATCTGCGGACCGTCATGGTGTGGTGATGCGTCGACTTCGTGGCCGAGGTGTTCGCCCTCCAGGGTCAGCAGCGCCACGGCGAACTCGTCGGCCGGGGTGTCGTAGATAAGCCCAAGGCCCTCTCGATGCACATGCGGCCGCAGCTGCGCCTCGGCGGTCGGTGCGAAGTCCAGCACCCGCAGCAACTCGGGCACGTCGACGTGTTTGGGTGTCAGGCCGCCGCGTAACACGTTGTCGGAGTTGGCCATTACCTCGATCGCGAACCCGCGCAGATAGGTGTGCAGGTTGCCGGCCGGGATATAGAGCGCATCGCCCGCGGCGAGGCTGATCCGGTTGAGCAACAACGACGCCAGCACTCCGGCGTCCCCGGGGTAGCGTTCGCCGAGTTCGAGCACCGTTTTGGCCTCAGCCGCGAATTCCGTTGCGCCGGAACTGACGTACTGAATGGCGCCGTCGATCACCGCGGACACCAGCACATCGATGTCGGGCTGCGGCGCGGTGATCCAGGTGGTGAACAGCGCGCGCAGACCGTCGGCGTCGGACTGGTCGTTCAGCAGTTCGATGTAGGGGTCGAGGTCCGTGACGGCCAGCGCCCGCAGCAACTCGATGCTGGCCGAAGCCTGACGAAATCCGGCGAGCGCCTCGAATGAGTGCAGAGCTACCAGCAATTCGGGCTTGTGCGACGTGTCGCGGTAGTTGCGGACCGGCGAGGCCACCGGGATGCCCAACTTCTCCTCACGCAGGTAACCCTCGATCGCCTGTTCGGCACTCGGATGCGCCTGCAGCGACAGCGGTTCGTCGGCGGCGAGCACCTTGACCAGGAACGGCAGCACGTCGCCGAACCGTTCGCGCGACGCGGAGCCGAGCTGTCCCTCCGGATCAGCGGTCACCGCCTCCAACAGGGACAGCTCACCCCGCTCGGTCTCCAGGTAGGCCGGATCCCCCGGATGCGCGCCGAACCAGAGTTCCGCCTCGGGGTGAGCCGCGGGCACCGGACGCCCCGTGAATTCGGCCAGCGCCGTGCGCGATCCCCACGCGTACGTCCGTACAGCCCCGCGAAGCAGTTCCACTTTTCTATCTATCCCCGCACCAGTCGCAAGTAAACGGCGGCCATCTCCAGCCGAACGGCCAATACTGCCAGTTGCTGTTCGGGCCGGGTCGCGCCTCCTGGCGCCACCGCTGCGACCAGGCCGCCGGACCCGCCCAGGCCGCCGGGTGCTTCGGGCACGTCGTGGGCCGCGATCAGGTAGACCTCGTCCAGCCCGGCCACCCGGGCGGCCACCACGGTCCGGTCACCGGCCAGCGTGAACGCCAGCACCCGCATCCGCTCGGGCAGCGGCCCGTCGATTTGTTCGTCGTGAAAGAGCGCATCCAGCGGCGCCGCGCCATCACCGACATGGACGGGCTCACGCAGCGCCACCACCGCATCGGCCAGCCCGGTGGCGGCGACCACCTGGTGCGCGATCCGCAGCAGCTGCGAACTGCCGTGCCGCGCCAGGGCCAGCGTCGCGAGACAGTCACCCGCCAGCGCCACCGGGTGGTGCGACAAGCGGGCGGCGATGGTCTTGGCCGGGTTGGTGAACAGGTCGCGGCTCGCACTGTTGCGCAGCGCTTCGGCGTCCAGTTCGTCGGCGAGCGCCGGCAGATCGATGTCCAGCCGGGGGTCCACGGTTTGCAGCGTCGCCAAGCCGGCGGCCAGGTAGCGGCACAGGCCGAACTCGTCGGGAAACCACAGCCGCGGCGCCAGCGCCGCGACGCGCCCGGCGGTGGAGTCGCGCAGCGGACCTTCGTACGGCGCGACGACGGCAACCCGCGCACCGCGGCGCACCCCGGTCGCGGCGGCTCCGACCAGGGCCGGGTCGCCGGGGTCGTCGCCGGCGACGATCAGCACGTCGAGCGGGCCTATCCACGGCGGCGCCTCGTCGACGATCGCGATCGGCGCGGACGCCGCGCCGCCCTGCGTCGCGGCCAGCATCGCGCCGGCCGTCTCGGCGGTGCCCCGCCCGGCCACCCAGATCACGCTGCGTGGCCGGTCGCCGGTGCGCAGCGAGTCCAGCTCGCCTTCCTCGACCGCGGCGGCGATGGCGCGCACCTGCGCACCGGCCGACGAGGCGGACCGCAACAGGCCCTGCCGGTCGGCGGCGATCAGGCCGTCGGTGTCTTCGAGATCGATCGCCCGGGTGGCGTTCACGGCACACCCTCATTGCGCTGCACCTGTCCGGCGATTTCGGCGCTGATCTCGGCGACCATCGCTGCTACGTCCTCGGTGGTGCGGCCCTCCGCATTCAGCCGCAGCAGCGGCTCGGTGTTGGAGGTGCGCAGGTTGAACCAGCTGCCGTCGCCCAAATCCACCGTCACCCCGTCCATGTGGTCGATGGAGTGGATCCGGCTGCCGAGCGACTTCAACACGGCGTCCACGCACTGGGCGGCGTCGGCCACCTTGAAATTGATCTCACCGGACGACTCGTAGCGCTGGTAGTCCGCGGTCAGCTCGGACAGCGGACGGTCCTGCTCACCGAGAGCGGCCAGTACATACAGCGCGGCCAGCATCCCCGAGTCGGCGCCCCAGAAGTCACGGAAGTAATAGTGCGCGGAATGCTCGCCACCGAAGATCGCACCGGTTTCGGCCATCAGCGCCTTGATATAGGAGTGCCCGACGCGCGAGCGCAACGGTGTACCGCCGCGCTCGACGACCAGCTCGGGCACCGCCCGCGACGTGATCAGATTGTGGATGACGGTGGCGCCGATTTCGCGGCCGAGCTCGCGCGCGGCCACCAGGCTCGTCACCGTCGACGGAGAGACCGGCATCCCGCGCTCGTCGACCACGAAGCACCGGTCGGCGTCACCGTCGAAAGCCAACCCGATGTCGGCGCCGGTTTCGCGGACGTGAAACTGCAGATCCAGCAGGTTGGCCGGGTCGAGCGGGTTGGCCTCGTGGTTGGGAAACGACCCGTCGAGCTCGAAGTACAACGGCAACAACGTGATCGAGTCGATCGGGCCGAGCACTGCCGGCGCGGTGTGACCGGCCATGCCGTTGCCGGCGTCGACCGCCACCCGCAACGGCCGCAACCCGGACGTCGCCACCAGCGACCGCAGGAACTCGCCGTAGTCCGAGAGCACATCGCGATCGGTGACCGACCCCGGTTTCCCGTCGTAGCCGCCGACTCCGGCGATCAGGTCTTCGGTGATCACTTTGAGCCCGGTGTCCGCACCGACGGGTTTGGCGCCGGCCCGGCAGAGCTTGATGCCGTTGTAGGCGGCGGGGTTGTGGCTGGCGGTGAACATCGCGCCGGGGCAATCGAGCGAACCCGAGGCGAAATACAGCTGGTCGGTCGAGGCCAACCCGATCCGCACCACGTCCAGGCCCTGGTTGGTCACTCCCGCCGCGAAGGCAGCGGCGAGCGACGGCGAGCTATCGCGCATGTCGTGTCCGATCACCACGCGTTGCGCGCCCTCGCCGCGCATCAGCGCGGCGAACGCAGCCCCGACATCGGCAACCAGCGACTCGTCGATCTCTTCGCCGACCAGCCCACGGATGTCATATGCCTTGATGACACGGTGGACAGTCGCGGCGGGCCGAGACATGCGGGGCCTCCTTGACGCCGTGGATTGATTTGCCTCTTGGCGTCAGCCTATCGGCCCCAGCGGTCCCCTAGTCGGACGGATCGGGCAACACTCGCAGATGCCCGCGGCGGCGACCTGACCGTTTTTCCGGCTGCGCGAGCAGATGGCTGCTGGGCGCGGTGGCCTGGGCTCCGGTGTGGTGCAGATGCGCAGATGTGGGGGTACCTCCCGCTTGCGGGGGAAATCCGTTCAACGGCATGCTGGTGCCGCCCGCGTGCGGCAGGGACGCCTTGCCCGCACCGCGTTCGCGGACGGCGTCGGCAAGCGCGACCAGGTCGTCTTCATCGGGATTCGTGGGCTCCGAATTCAGCGGCCCGGCGTGGCGCACGAGGTCCCATCCGCGGGGGGCCGTGATGCGGCCGGCGTGGCCGACGCACAGGTCCCACGAATGCGGCTCGCGCGCGGTCGCCAGCGGGCCCACCACTGCCGTCGAGTCCGAGTAGACGAACGTCAAGGTCGCCACGGCGTAATGCGGGCACCCTGGCCGGCAGCAGCGACGGGGAACGTTCACGTCGGAAAGGCTATCGTGCGCAAACGCCGCCGAAGCGCCGGACACGCGCATCCGTTCGGGCCACGATGTCCAACCGTTACCATCGGCGCGTGGGTGATTCGCGCAGTTTCCCGCGCAACGGACGGCCGTCGGGCCGAACGCCGGGGCACCGGGCAACTCGGCGCGGGCGCGATATGCGCGGTCCTTTGCTGCCGCCCACGGTGCCGGGTTGGCGCAGCCGGGCCGAGCGATTCGACATGGCGGTGCTCGAGGCCTACGAACCCATCGAGCGGCGCTGGCAATCACGAGTGTTGGAACTCGACGTGGCGGTCGACGAAATTCCACGCATCGCCGCCAAGGATCCGGACAGCGTGCAATGGCCGCCCGAGGTCGTCGCCGACGGGCCGATCGCGCTGGCCCGCTTGATCCCCGCCGGGGTCGACGTTCGAGGAAACTCGACGCGAGCGCGAATTGTCCTGTTCCGCAAGCCCATCGAACGACGCGCCAAAGACACCGTCGAACTTGGCGAATTACTGCACGAGATTCTGGTGGCGCAGGTGGCCATCTACCTCGACGTCGAACCGACCGTCATCGACCCGACGATCGACGACGAATAACCCAGGCGGGTTCGTCGGTCAGATGATGCCGCGTTTGAGGCGGCGTCGCTCACGTTCGGACAGGCCGCCCCAGATGCCGAAGCGCTCGTCGTGTGCCAGCGCGTACTCCAGGCATTCATGACGTACCTCGCAACCCAGGCAGATCTTCTTGGCTTCGCGAGTCGATCCGCCCTTCTCCGGGAAGAAGGCCTCCGGGTCGGTCTGCGCGCACAGCGCGCGGTCCTGCCATTGGTCCGGAGTCAGTTCGGGCTCCGGCAGTGGCTCGGGCTCGAATGCGATTGGCGCATCGGGGACCACGGTCAAGTGCGGTCGGGTAATCGGCGCCGGCGCGGAGCTGATCGTGGCGCGCTCAGTGCTTGGCATGACGCCCCATAGGTGCTCGTAAGACATGCGTCGTACGCCTCCTCAGCTTGGTCTTTGAGAGAGTGGTTGTGTCCCGCTGTTCTGATGTAACAGACAATTCGAACAAGTGATCGAATCTCGGTCTGCGACACCGGAACCGGCCGGCCAACCGGGAAATGACACTGATGTGATTAGACACGGGTTAACCTGCCCGGTCAAGCGTTTCGGCGTATTTCCATACCATCTCGTGATCAATTTCCGGCGTTTCCGTTATTTCGGCCCTTCGGCGTGTCCATCACAAACGCTCGCCAAAGTTCCCGGCCGGTACTGTCGTCCGGTGTGAAGGTCACCGTTCTGGTCGGTGGGGTCGGCGGCGCCCGGTTCCTGCTGGGTGTTCAACAATTACTCGGGCTGGGTCAGTTCGCAACCGGGGGAGAAACTTCCGACCACGAGCTGACCGCCGTCGTCAACATTGGCGACGATGCCTGGATCCACGGGGTTCGGGTTTGTCCGGATTTGGACACCTGCATGTATACCTTAGGTGGAGGCGTAGACCCGGAGCGCGGTTGGGGTCATCGCGACGAAACCTGGCACGCCAAAGAGGAATTGGCGCGCTACGGCATGCAGCCGGACTGGTTTCAACTCGGCGACCGCGATTTGGGCACGCACCTGGTGCGTACCCAGATGCTCAACGCCGGCTACCCGCTCTCGCAGATCACCACGGCGTTGTGCGACCGCTGGCAACCCGGCGCGCGGTTGGTGCCCGCCAGCGACGACCGTTGTGAAACCCATGTGGTGATCACCGATCCGGCCGACGACAGTCGGCGCGCGATCCACTTCCAGGAATGGTGGGTGCGCTACCGGGCCAACGTGACCACCCACAGTTTCGCGTTCGTCGGCGCCGAAACAGCCAGCGCCACAACCGATGCGGTCGACGCGATCGGCGACGCCGACATCATCATGCTGGCGCCGTCCAATCCCGTGGTGAGCGTCGGCGCGATCCTGGCCGTGCCGGGCATTCGCGGCGCACTGCGGGCGGCATCCGCACCGATCGTCGGCTACTCCCCGATCATCGGTGGAAAACCGTTGCGCGGCATGGCCGATGCCTGCCTCGATGTGATCGGGGTCGAGTCCACCGCCGAAGCGGTCGGCGGATATTACGGCGCGCGCAGCGCCACCGGGATATTGGATTGCTGGCTGGTGCACGAGGGCGACTTGGAAAATTTCAAAGCGGACATCGACGGCGTCGCGGTGCGCGCGGTGCCGCTGTTGATGACCGATCCGAAGGCGACGGCCGAAATGGTGCGGGCCGGACTGGATATCGCGGGCGTGGCGCCGTGACGCCCGCACCGAAAGAGCACGGCACTGCCGCGGCCATCGAGATCCTCCCGGTGCCCGGGCTTCCGGAGTTCCGCCCCGGCGACGATCTCGGTGCGGCGGTCGCCGCCGCCGCCGCGTGGCTGCGCGACGGCGACGTCGTCGTGGTCACCAGCAAGGTGGTGTCCAAGTGCGAGGGCCGGCTGGTGACCGCGCCCGAAGACCCCGAGGAGCGTGACGAGCTCCGGCGCAAACTGGTCGACGACGAGGCGGTGCGGGTGCTGGCCCGCAAGGGCCGCACGCTGATCACCGAGAACCGGATCGGCCTGGTGCAGGCCGCCGCCGGCGTCGACGGATCCAACGTCGGCCGAAGCGAACTCGCGCTGTTGCCGCTGGACCCCGACGGCAGTGCCGCGGCCCTGCGCGCCGCGCTGCGCGAGAAGCTCGGCGTCGACGTCGCGGTGGTGATCACCGACACCATGGGCCGCGCCTGGCGCAACGGTCAGATCGACGCGGCGATCGGCGCGGCGGGACTGGCTGTGCTGCACGGCTATTCGGGCGTGATCGACGAGCACGGCAACGAGTTGGTGGTCACCGAGATCGCGGTGGCCGACGAAGTGGCCGCCGCGGCCGATCTGGTCAAGGGCAAGCTGACCGCGATGCCGGTAGCCGTCGTGCGCGGGCTGACCGTCGTCGACGACGGCACCACGGCGCGCCGGCTGCTGCGGCCCGGACCCGAAGATCTGTTCTGGCTCGGCACCGCCGAAGCCATCGAGAAGGGCCGTCGCGAAGCCCAGCTGCTGCGCCGGTCGGTGCGCCGGTTCAGCGCCGAGCCGGTGCCACCGGAGCTGATCGAGGCGGCCGTCGCCGAGGCGCTGACCGCGCCGGCGCCGCACCACACCCGCCCGGTGCGGTTCGTCTGGCTGCGCACCGCGGCGACCCGGACCCGGCTGCTCGATCGGATGAAGGACAAGTGGCGCACCGACCTGGCCGGTGACGGGAAGCCGGACGACGCGATCAACCGGCGGGTGGCGCGCGGCCAGATCCTCTACGACGCACCCGAGGTCATCGTTCCGATGCTGGTGCCCGAGGGCGCCCACACCTATTCCGACGATGAGCGCACCGATGCCGAGCACACCATGTTCACCGTAGCGGTCGGCGCGGCCGTGCAGGCATTGCTGGTCGCGCTGGCCGTTCGGGGAGTGGGCAGCTGCTGGATCGGCTCGACGATCTTCGCCGCCGACTTGGTCCGCACCGAGCTGGAGCTGCCCGCCGATTGGGAGCCGTTGGGCGGCATCGCGATCGGCTACGCCTCCGAAGACGCACGGCCCGACGGGTTGCGCGAACCCGTGAATCCCGGAGATCTGCTGATCCGCAAGTGATACTGACCCGGTGAAGACGTTCGCGGGCAAGACGGCCGCATCGGCCGACAAGGTTCGCGGCGGCTACTACACGCCGGCGTCGGTGGCACGGTTTCTGGCCCGCTGGGTGCGCGGGGCCGGACCCCGCATCCTCGAGCCCTCGTGCGGCGACGGCCGGATCCTGCGCGAGCTGGCCGCGCTCAGCGAGCAGGCACGGGGCGTGGAACTCGTGTCCCAAGAGGCGCTCAAGGCACGACAATTCGCTCCCGTCGACGCCGCGAATCTGTTCAGCTGGATCGCCCGCAACGAGGCGGCCGGCTGGGACGGGGTGGCGGGCAATCCGCCTTACATCAGGTTCGGCAATTGGGCGTCCGAGCAACGGGAGCCGGCGCTGGACCTGATGCGGCGCGCGGGGCTGCGGCCCAGCAGGCTGACCAATGCCTGGGTTCCTTTCGTCGTCGCGAGCACGGTCATGGTGCGCGACGGTGGCCGGGTGGGATTGGTATTACCCGCCGAATTACTGCAAGTCGGTTATGCCGCACAATTGCGCGAATTTCTGCTTTCCCGCTACCGCGAAATCACTCTGGTCACTTTTGCACGCCTAGTATTCGACGGCATTCTGCAGGAGGTCGTGTTGTTCTGCGGGGTGGTCGGCACCGGGCCGGCGCGCATTCGCACCGTCAATTTGACCGACGCCGACGCGCTCGCGCACGCGAGCCTCGACGGCCAAGCCGCACCCGCGCTACTGCACGAGAAGGAGAAGTGGACCAAGTATTTCCTGGACCCCGCCGCGATCCGGCTGCTGCGCACGCTCAACCGGTCGGACACGATGACCCGGCTCGGGGCCGTCGCCGACGTCGACGTCGGCATCGTGACCGGTCGCAACAGCTTCTTCACCTTCACCGACGCACAAGCCCGCGAGCTGGGCCTGCAACCACACTGCGTGCCGCTGGTCTCGCGCAGCAGCCAACTGTGCGGCCTGGTATACGACACCGATTGCCGGGCAAGCGATATCGCGGCCGGCCAGCGGACCTGGTTGCTCGACGCCCCGCAGCAGCCCGCCGATCCCGCGCTCATCGCGCACCTCGGTGCCGGTGAGGCCGCGGGCGTGCACCTGGGCTACAAGTGCTCGATCCGCACGCCGTGGTGGCGCACCCCGTCGCTGTGGGTTCCCGATCTGTTCCTGCTGCGCCAGATTCACCTGGCCCCGCGGCTGGCCGTCAACGCCGCCGCGGCGACCAGCACCGACACCGTCCATCGGGTGCGGCTGGTGCACGGTGTCGAGCCCACTGCGTTGGCCGCGGTGTTCCACAACAGCGCGACGTTCGCCTTCGCCGAGATCATGGGCCGTAGTTATGGTGGAGGCATCTTGGAACTCGAGCCCACCGAAGCCGAGCAGCTGCCCATTCCCGCCCCTGCGCTGGCCGGCGCCGACCTGGCCGCGGATGTGAATCTTTTGCTGAAGGCCAACGAAATCGAGAAGGCACTCGACACCGTCGACCGTCATGTCCTGATCGACGGGCTCGGCTGGTCACCCGATGTCGTCGCGCAGTGCCGAGCGGCATGGCATACGCTGCGCGACCGCCGGACCAGGCGCGGCGCCCGGTGAGCATCCGCGATTCGGCCATCTCGGTGCTGACCGACTGGCGGGGACCCGACCCGACGCAGGAGTCGCTGCGGCACGCCGTGCTGGCCTTCGTGCACGGTCGCCCCGACGCCTGCCGCCGCGAGTGCGAGGCCGGCCACGTCACGGCGTCGGCGATCGTGCTCGACCACACCGGCACCCAGGTGTTGTTGACCCTGCATCCCCGGCTAGGACGCTGGGTCCAGCTCGGGGGCCACTGCGACGATGACGACGCCGACATCGTGGCCGCGGCGCTGCGCGAAGCCGTCGAGGAGTCCGGCGTGCCCGATCTGCGCATCGCTCCGGAGCTGGCCGCGATTCACGTCCACCCGGTCACCTGCTCGTTGGGCGTCCCGACCCGGCATCTGGACCTGCAATTCGTCGCGCACGCACCTTCGGGTGCGCAGATCGCGATCAGCGAGGAATCCGACGACTTGCGGTGGTGGCCGGCCGACGGCTTGCCCGATGGCACCGACCACGCGCTGGCCTACCTGGTTTCGCGCGCGACCGGCACGACGGGGTAAGCCGTCGAATGTGCGGCTAGTTTCACACTCGAGGCCGAATGTGCGGCCAGCTTCACACTCGCGGGCGTTGGCTCGCGATCACACGTCGCTCGAGTAGCGGATCCCGCCGTCGGGAATCGAGACACCGGGCCAGACCCGCGCGCCGCGCAACAGCTCGCAGCGCGCACCGATGTCGGCGCCGTCGCCGATCACCCCGTCGCGGATCAACGCGCGCGGACCGATGCGGGCCCCGAAGCCGACGATCGAGCGCTCGACGACGCTGCCCGCCTCGATCTTGACGCCGTCGAAGATCACCGCGCCGTCCAGCCGCACACCGGGACCGATCTCGGCGCCGCGCCCGACGACCGTGCCGCCGATCAGCACCGCACCGGGCGACACCGCCGCGCCTTCGTGCACCAGCTTCTCGCCGTGATGGCCCTGCAGCGCGGGGGACGTGACGATGCCGCGCACCAGGTCCGACGATCCGCGGACGAAGTCGTCCGGGGTACCCATGTCGCGCCAGTAGGTGGCGTCGACGTAGCCACAGAACTTGACGCCGGGGTCCGACAACAATGCCGGGAACACCTCGCGCTCGACCGACACCGGCCGCCCGCGCGGAATCCGGTCGATGATGTTGCGCTCGAAGACGTAGGTGCCGGCGTTGATCTGATCGGTCGGCGGATCCTCGGTCTTCTCCAGGAAGGCCAAGACGCGGTTGTTCTCGTCGGTCGGCACACACCCGAAGGCACGCGGATCACCCACCCGCACCAGGTGCAGCGTCACGTCGGCCTCGTTCGCCCGGTGCAAATCCACCAGCTGGCCGAGATCGGCGCCGGAGAGCACATCGCCGTTGAAGATCAGCGCGGTGTCATAGCGCAACTGGTCCGCGATGTTGGCAATGCCACCGCCGGTCCCCAGCGGTTCCTCCTCGGTGACGTAGTCGATCTCCAGACCGAGCGCCGACCCGTCGCCGAACTCCGCTTCGAACACCCCGGCCTTGTACGAGGTGCTCAGGATGACGTGCTGGACGCCCGCCGCGGCGATGCGCGACAACATGTGGGTGAGAAACGGCACCCCGGCCGTCGGCAGCATCGGCTTGGGCGCCGAGAGCGTCAGCGGCCGCAGCCGAGTGCCCTTGCCGCCGACCAGAATCACCGCATCCACTGAAGAAATCGCCAACTCAGCGCCGCCCTTCCGAGGACTTCTCCGAACGCTGCCGGCGCGAGTTGCGCACCATCAGAGCCGAGCGCAGCGCCAACGAGGCCCGCAACACCCAGCGCAGCGGGGCCAGCCACCAACCGGTATGGCGGTCGGCCAGAAAGATATAGGTGCTGCGGTGATGTGCCGCGAGGTGGCTGGCCGGATCGTCCCCGGTGGAATGGCCCTTGTGGTGCAGCACTTCGGCGGACGGCACATAAACGTTGAGCCAGCCGGCCTTGCCGAGCCGGTCGCCGAGGTCGACGTCCTCCATATACATGAAGTAGCGCTCGTCGAATCCGCCGATCTGACCGTAGGCCGAACGGCGCAGCAGCAGACACGATCCCGAGAGCCAGCCCACCGGCCGTTCGCTGGGCTCGAGCCGCTCCTGGCGGTAGGCCGCCGTCCAGGGATTGCGCTTCCAGAACGGCCCGATCACCGCGTGCATGCCGCCGCGGATCAGGCTGGGGAGATGGCGCGCTGACGGATACACCGAGCCGTCGGGGTCGTGGATCAGCGGGCCCAGCGCGCCGGCTTGGGGCCAGCGGGCAGCGGCCTCCAGCAGCGCGTCGATGCTGTTCGGGCCCCACTGCACGTCGGGGTTGGCAACCAGCACCCATTCGTCGATCTCCCCGCGTTCGGACAGGTGCTCGATCGCGCGGTTGACCGCGGTGCCGTACCCGAGATTGCCTCCGGTGCTGAACAGCCGCACGTTCGGATACCGCTCCACCGCCGCCTGCGGGGCGCCGTCGGTGGAACCGTTGTCGGCCATCAGGACGCTGACCGGGCGCTCGGTCGCCAACGACAGCGAAGCCAGAAAACGTTCGAGGTGGTGGCCCGGCGAATAGGTCACCGTCACGACCGGCAGGACGTCAGTCACGCGTCGAGGTTATCGGTCGTTCGGCCGGGACAGGCCCTTGCGACGCGGCCAGCGCGGCGACGAGCGCGGCGCGCCAGGGCCTCAGCGGCGTCATGCCCGCCGCCGACTGCCGGCCCGACAACGCGGAGTAGGTCGGGCGGGGTGCGGGACGGGGAAATTCGGCGGTGCTCACCGGGTGCACCCGCTCGGGGTCGGCGCCGCACTCCTCGAACACCGCGCGGGCCAGCTCGAATCGCGAGACGGCGCCCTCGTTGGCGGCGTGCAGGATCGGCCCGGGCACACCGTCATCGGCGATCTGGAGCAGTGCCGCGGCCAAATCGGCGACGTAGGTCGGCGAGCCGACCTGGTCGTCGACGACCTTGATCGGGCCGTCACCGGCCGCGAGCTTGCGCATGATCGCGACGAAGTCCTTGCCGGTGCCGCCGGTGTACACCCAGGCGGTGCGGACCACAGCGCACTGCGAGGCCTCCGGCAGCGCCGCCAGCACGGCGACCTCGCCGGCGCGCTTGCTGCAGGCGTAGACGCCGCGCGGCGAGGTCTCGTCGCCGGGTTCGAACGGGTGGGGATCGGCGTAATCACCGGCGAAAACGAAGTCGGTCGAGACGTGGATCAGCCGGGCGCCGGCGCGCGCACAGGCCCGCGCGATGTGCGCCGGCGCGGCCTCATTGACCGCGTACGCGCGCGCTTCGTCGCTCTCAGCACCGTCGACATCGGTGTAGGCGGCGCAATTGATCACGACATCCCCGCTTGTCACGATCGCCTCGGCGGCGGCGGGGTCGGTGATGTCCCACTGCGCGGACGTCAGCGCGAGGACGTGGCGCCCCTGCTCAACGCCGCGGGCCGCCAAACACCCGCCCAGCTGGCCACCTGCTCCGGTGACGACGATCCTGCCCGACATGGTTCGAGTCTGGCATGTCTCAGAAAGGACCGGAAAGCTCGGGCCACGCCGCTGCTCGCTACCCGGGAAGCGACTGTGTCGCAAGTAACCTAGTGTGATGCCTGTGCATCGTGTGGTTCGTGTTGTTGCCACTGTGCTAGCCGTCGTCGTCGTTCTCGGCACCGGTGTGGCGTGGAACAACGTCCGAGCATTCGAAGACGGCATCTTCCACATGTCGGCACCTTCGCTGGGCAAGGGCGGCGATGACGGCGCGATCGACATCCTGCTGGTCGGCCTGGACAGCCGCACCGACGCGCACGGCAACCCGTTGACCGCCGAGGAGCTGGCGACGCTGAAGGCCGGCGACGAGGAAGCCACCAACACCGACACCATCATCCTGGTCCGGATACCGAACAACGGTAAGTCGGCCACCGCGATCTCGATTCCGCGCGACTCCTATGTAGTGGCGCCCGGTCTGGGCAAGACGAAGATCAACGGCGTCTACGGCCAAACCCGGGAAGCCAAGCGGACCAACCTGGTCAAGGCCGGCGATTCGGCCGAGGACGCCGCCACTCAGGGAACCGAGGCCGGCCGCGAGGCCTTGATCAAGACCGTCGCCGACCTCACCGGCGTCACCGTCGACCACTACGCCGAGATCGGGCTGCTGGGTTTCGCGTTGATAACCGATGCACTCGGCGGCGTCAACGTGTGCCTCAAAGACGCTGTATACGAACCTCTTTCGGGTGCGGACTTCCCGGCGGGTCCGCAAAAGCTGGACGGCGCGGAGGCGCTCAGCTTCGTGCGTCAGCGCCACGACCTGCCGCGCGGTGACCTCGACCGGGTGGTACGCCAGCAGGTCGTGATGGCGTCGCTGGCGCACCGGGTTATCTCGGGCCAGACGTTGTCCAGCCCCGGCACGCTGAAAAAGCTGGAAGCCGCGGTGCAGCGCTCGGTGGTGATCTCCCAAGGCTGGGATGTGATGGATTTCGTCCAGCAGTTGCAGAAGCTGGCCGGCGGTAACGTCGCCTTCGCCACCATCCCGGTGCTCGACGGGGCCGGCTGGAGCGACGACGGCATGCAGAGCGTGGTCCGGGTGGACCCGCACCAGGTTCAGGACTGGGTGGCCGGCCTGTTGCACGACCAGGATCAGGGCAAGACCGAACAACTGGCCTACACACCCGCCAAGACCACCGCCACCGTCGTCAACGACACCGACATCAACGGACTGGCGGCCGCGGTGTCAGATGTGTTGAGCTCCAAGGGATTCACCACCGGTGCGGCGGGAAACAACGACGGCGGCCACGTCAAATCCAGCCAGGTGCGCGCCAACAAGCCCGACGACATGGGAGCCCAGGAAGTCTCCAAGGAGCTGGGCGGATTACCCGTCGTCGGAGATGCGTCGCTGGCGCCGGGATCGGTCCGGGTGGTGCTGGCCAACGACTACACGGGACCGGGCTCGGGCCTGTCCGGCGGCACGACCGCACCGGCACGGGTGACGAACCAATCGGCCACCGATCCGAATGTTCCCGCGCCCTCACCGATCCTGACCGCCGGCAGCGACAAGCCGGAGTGCATCAACTGACCACGCTATCCGGGGCGATCCTCGATCCGATGCTGGCCGCCGACCCGGTCGGTCCGCGCATCACCTATTACGACGATGCCACCGGCGAGCGCATCGAGTTGTCCGCGGTGACCCTGGCCAACTGGGCGGCCAAGACCGGCAACCTATTACGCGACGAGTTGGGGGCGGGCCCGGACAGCCGGGTGGCAATCCTATTGCCGGCGCATTGGCAGACCGCGGCGGTCCTGTTCGGGGTGTGGTGGATCGGGGCCGAGGCGGTGCTCGACGGGCCGGCCGACCTGGCGCTGTGCACCATCGAACGGCTCGACGAGGCCGACGCGACGGTCGAACCCGGTGGCGAGGTCGCGGTGTTGTCGCTGGACCCGTTCGGTCGTCCCGCGCCCGATCTGCCGATCGGCGTCACCGACTACGCCACCGCGGTGCGGGTGCACGGCGACCAGATCGTCGCCGAGCCCCATCCCGGTCCCGCGCTGGCCGGCCGATCCGTCGAAGAAGTCCTGGCCGACTGTGAAAGCTCCGCTACGGCAAGGGGTTTGACGGCCAAGGATCGGGTGCTTTCCACCGCCGCGTGGCCGGGCCCTGCCGAGTTGGTCGACGGCCTGCTGGCGATCATGTCCGTCGGGGCCTCGCTGGTGCAGGTGGCCAACCCCGATCCGGCGGCGCTGCAGCGCCGCGTCGAGACCGAAAAGGTCACCCGCGTCCTCTGACAAAACATATTGATATCGCTATACATCGATGTTAATTTCGTGGAAGCATCAGGTGGACGGCGCGGGAACTTGGCTGTTCGCGTCGCCGGCGATACGACTATCTGATAATGATTGTCATTAACGACCGTGGTGGGAGAAGGGATCAGGCGATGGCGGCATACGGGCTACTGGCAAAGGCGGCGGGAACGGTGTTCACCGGTCTGGTCGGAGTGACCGCCTACGAGGTCGTCCGTAAGGCCGTGGCCAAGGCGCCGCTGCACCAGACCGCCGTGGCGACCGCGGAGCTCGGATTGCGCGGCACCCGCAAAGCCGAAACGGCCGCCGAGTCGGCGCGTCTGCGGCTCGCCGATGTGATGGCCGAAGCCCGCGAGCGCATCGGCGAGGAGGCGCCCACCCCTTCCGTCGGCGACAGCCACGATCACGACCACTGATCGCTCGCCATGAGCCTCGCGATCGTTGAAGACATCGCAACTCCCAAAGACCCTTCCCTCGACATACTTTCGGATGCGGCCGGCCGCATGCGGGTTTCCGTCCCGTGGGTGCGCTCAAGCTCCCGCCGGGCCGTCGCGGTCGAAGAGGCCGTGGCCAGGCAGACCGGCGTGCGCGCCGTGCACGCTTACCCGCGCACCGGATCGGTCGTCGTCTGGTATTCACCGCGCCGCTGCGATCGCACCGAGGTGCTGGCCGCGATCGGCAGCGCGAAACATGTTGCTGCCGAACTGATTCCGTCGCGCGCACCACATTCTGCGGAGATCCGTAACTCCGACGTGCTGCGCATGGTGATCGGCGGCCTGGCGCTGAGCCTGCTCGGGGTGCGCCGCTACGTGTTCGTCCGGCCACCGCTGCTCGGCGCGAGTGGGCGGGTCGTCGCCACCGGCGTCACGATCTTCACCGGCTACCCGTTCCTGCGCGGCGCGCTGCGCTCGCTGCGATCCGGCCGAGCCGGTACCGATGCGCTGGTCTCCGCGGCGACCGTCGCGAGCCTGATCCTGCGCGAGAACGTGGTCGCGCTGACCGTGCTGTGGCTGCTCAATATCGGTGAGTACCTGCAAGATCTGACGTTGCGACGGACCCGGCGGGCCATTTCGGAGCTGTTGCGCGGCAGCCAGGACACGGCGTGGATCCGGCTGCCGGACAGCAACGAAGTCCAGGTGCCGATCGACAGCGTCGAGATCGGCGACGAGGTGGTGGTGCACGACCACGTCGCGATTCCGGTGGACGGCCAGGTCGTCGACGGCGAGGCCGTCGTCAACCAATCCGCGATCACCGGGGAGAACCTGCCCGTGAGCGTCGGTGTGGGCACCCACGTGCACGCCGGGTCGGTCGTGGTGCGCGGCCGCGTCGTAGTGTGTGCCGAGGCCGTCGGGAAGCAGACCACGATCGGGCGCATCATCACCCGCGTCGAGGAGGCGCAGCACGACCGGGCCCCCATCCAGACGGTCGGCGAAAACTTCTCTCGCCGTTTCGTTCCCACCTCGTTCATCGTCTCGGCGATCACTTTGGCGATCACCGCGGACGTGCGGCGCGCGATGACCATGCTGTTGATCGCCTGCCCGTGCGCGGTGGGCTTGGCCACCCCGACCGCGATCAGCGCGGCGATCGGCAACGGCGCGCGCCGCGGCATCCTGATCAAGGGCGGATCGCACCTCGAACAGGCGGGCCGGGTCGACGCGATCGTGTTCGACAAGACCGGGACACTCACCGTCGGACGTCCCGTGGTCACCAATATCGTTGCCATGCACAAGGATTGGCAGCCCGAGCAAGTTCTGGCGTATGCGGCCAGCTCGGAGATCCACTCGCGGCATCCGCTGGCCGAGGCCGTCATCCGCTCCACCGAGGAGCGTCACATCAGCATCCCGCCGCACGAGGAGTGCGAGGTGCTGGTCGGCCTGGGCATGCGGACCTGGGCCGACGGCCGGACCCTGCTGCTGGGCAGCCCGTCGCTGCTGCAGGCCGAGAAGGTCAAGGTGTCCAAGAAGGCCAAGGAGTGGGTCGACAAGCTGCGCCGCGAGGCGCAGACCCCGCTGCTGCTCGCGGTGGACGGCACACTGGTTGGCCTGATCAGCCTGCGCGACGAAGTCCGGCCCGAAGCCGCCGAGGTGCTACAGCAATTGCGCGCCAACGGGATTCGCCGCATCGTCATGCTCACCGGCGATCATCCGGACATCGCCCAGGTAGTCGCCGGCGAGCTGGGGATCGACGAGTGGCGCGCCGAGGTCCTGCCGGAGGACAAGCTAGAGGTGGTGCGCGATCTGCAGGGCGAAGGCTACATCGTGGGCATGGTCGGCGACGGCATCAACGACGCCCCGGCGCTGGCGGCCGCCGACATCGGAATCGCGATGGGGCTGGCCGGAACCGACGTCGCCGTCGAAACCGCCGACGTGGCGCTGGCCAACGACGATCTGCACCGCCTGCTCGACGTCCGGGATCTGGGCGCTCGGGCAGTCGAGGTGATCCGGGAGAACTACGGCATGTCCATCGCCGTCAACGCCGCCGGGCTGATCGTGGGCGCGGGCGGGGCCCTGTCCCCCGTGTTGGCCGCGGTTCTGCACAACGCGTCGTCGGTTGCCGTGGTGGCCAACAGTTCTCGCCTGATCCGCTACCGCCTCGGCTGAGGGCCGACCGGCAGCCGGGCTTTCGGCCGGTTAGGCGAAGCCGGCCGTTGCGGCGCGTTGAGCAGACGCTTGAGCACCTTTCCGCCCGCGTTGCGGGGCAATTCGTCGACGAACAGCACGTCACGCGGAATCTTGAAGCGCGCCAACCGGTTTCGGATGTATTCCTGCACGTCGTGCTCGGTCAACGATGCGCCGGGCCGCCGCACGATGTAGGCGCGCAGGCGCTGGCCGAACTCCTCGTCGTCGACGCCGATCACCGCGACGTCCGCGATGTCGGGGTGGTGTTCGAGCGCATCCTCGACCTCACCCGGGTACACGTTCTCCCCACCGGAGACGATCATCTCGTCGTCGCGCCCGTCGACGAACAGCCTGCCCGCGCGGTCGAAGTGACCGACATCGCCGGTGGATATCAGGCCCTGGATCGACTCCTTCTCGCCGCCGGTGCTGTATCCCTCGAAGGCCAGGATGTTGCCGACGAAAATCCGCCCCGTCGTTCCCGCGGGTGCTTCCTGCCCGTCGTCGGTGAAGACCTTGACGACCGACCCGGGCGCCACCGAACCGACGCAGCCCGGCTCGGCGGCCAGATCGGCGGGCGTGGCGATGGTCGCGTAGGCGACCTCGGTCGAGCCGTACATGTTGTAGATCACGGGGCCGAATGCCTCGAGGGCACGGGTGGCCAGCGCGGCGCCCAGCTGGGAGCCGCCGATGAACACGATGCGCAGCGACGACAGATCGTGTTCGGCCAGCGCCGCAGGGCCCAGATCGAGGATGCGCCGCAGCATGGTGGGAACGACGATCATGGCACTGGCACGATGTGCGGCCACGCTCGCCACGGCCTGCTCGGGATCGAAGTGGCGGCGCAACACCAACGTCGAGCCCAGCACCGTCGCATACATCGCCTGGCTGAATCCATTCGAATGAAACAGCGGCACACAGCATTCGGTGACCTCGCGGCCCAGGAAGGGCACTTTGCCGAGAAGTCCGCCGACCGGGATCAGCGAGTAGGGTTCCGAACGTACCGCGCCCTTGGGGACGCCCGTCGTCCCGCTGGTCGAGATGACGATCTTGGGACGGCCGCCGGAACGCGGCGGCGCAGCGGGGTCGCCGCGTTCGATCAGCCCCTCGAGCGTGTCCGCCGCGGGCGTATCGGCCCAGGCGCGCAGGCGGCCCAGCCTGGGGTGGACGCCCGCGACGACGGTGGCGTACTCCTCGTCGTACACCAGCAGGTCGGCGCCCTCGCGGGCCACCATCTCGGCGAGTTGCACGCTGCCGAAGCCGGTGTTGAGCAGCAGGATGCTCGCGCCGCATTTGCCGGCGGCAAAGACCGCTTCCAAAAAGCCGCGGTGGTTGCCCACCAGGATGGCCACGCTGGTGCCCGGGCCGAGGCCCAGGCGGCGCCACTCGTTGGCCAATGCGTTGGTCCGCCTGTCCAGGTCGCCGAAACTGAGCGGACCGTGCTCGTCGATCAGCGCCAACCCGTTGGGGTCTCGCCCGGCGGTGATCGCCGTTGCCGCCCCCAGCAGGCCGTAGCGTTGCACCGCACGCAGCACCGGCAGGATCGCACTCGGCGGAATCAACCTCAGTCCGCCAGATCGCGCGTACCACAACAGCGACCGGGCTTCCAACCCGAGGCGTCTGATCATTACCTGGATGCTGCCGGGGCGGGCGGTCGTCGATAAGGGCGTAATGCCACCGCGCCGGAGGTCTTTGGTCACCGCCGCAGCGCCCGTAGTTATTGTGTCTAACCATGGCACGCAGCGACAACGACACCTGGGACCTCGCGACGAGCGTGGGTGCTACCGCCACGATGGTGGCCGCCGGACGGGCCCGGGCCACCAAGGACAAGCTGATCGACGACCGGTTCGCCGAGCCGCTGGTGCGTGCCGTGGGCGTCGACTTCTTCACCCGGTGGGCCAACGCCGAGATCGACTCGGCCGACGTCGACGAGCCCGATGCGCCGTGGGGCATGCAGCGCATGACCGACCTGCTGGCGGCGCGCACCCGCTACATCGACGCGTTCTTCGCCGACGCGGCCGCCGCGGGCATCCGCCAGGTCGTCATCCTGGCCTCCGGCCTGGACGCGCGCGGGTACCGGCTGCCCTGGGCTCCGGGAACGACGGTGTTCGAGATCGATCAGCCGGAAGTCATCGAGTTCAAGACCACCACGATCGAAGCGCTCGGCGCCAAGCCCACCGCCGAGATCCGCGCGGTCGGGGTCGACCTGCGCCACGATTGGCCGTCGGCGCTGAAGCAGGCCGGGTTCGATGCCGGCCAACCCGCCGCGTGGGCTGCGGAGGGCCTACTCGGTTTCCTGCCACCCGAAGCCCAGGATCGCCTGCTGGACAACATCACCGCGCTGTCCGCCGACGGCAGCCGGCTGGTGGCCGAGGTGTTTCTCAACACCGGCCGCAATCAGAACGCGTTGAACGGCGCCAGCCAGCGGTGGCGGGACCACGGGCTCGACGTGGTGCTCGACGATCTGGGTTTTCCCGGTGAGCGCAGCGATGCGGCCACGTATCTGGCCGATCGCGGCTGGCAGCCGGTCAGCACCCCGCTGAATCAGCTGTTGGCCGACAACGGATTACCGCAGCAGCCCGACGGTGACGACGCCCCGTTCGCCAAGAATTACTACTGCACCGCAGTTTTGCACCAGGCAGGGTAAGAGAAAGGCTCTAGTATGCCAAACAGCCAGCCGCCCAAGCCTCTTGACGGATACCGGGTTCTCGATTTCACGCAGAACATCGCCGGGCCGCTGGCTGGACAGATCATGGCCGACCTCGGTGCCGAGGTCATCAAGGTCGAGGCACCCCACGGCGAAGCGGCCCGGCAGATCGTCGCGGTGCTGCCCGGGCGGCCGCCGCTGCCCACCCTGTTCTGGCCCCACAACCGGGGCAAGAAGTCGGTGGCAGTGGACCTGACCAAAGACGAAGCCAAACAACAGATCTTGCGACTCGTCGACACCGCCGATGTCGTGCTGGAGGGGTTCCGGCCCGGAGTGATGGAGCGTATGGGCCTGGGCCCCAATGAGTTACAAGCGCGCAACCCGAAGCTGATCTACGCCCGCTTGTCCGCCTACGGCGGCAACGGCCCACAGGGCAGCCGGCCGGGCGTCGACCTGATGGTGGCCGCGGAGTCGGGCATGACCACCGGAATGCCCACGCCCACCGGCAAACCACAGATCATTCCGTTTCAGCTCGTCGACGCCGCCAGCGGCCACGTGCTGGCGCAGGCGGTGCTGGCCGCGCTGCTCAATCGCGAGCGGCACGGCGTAGCCGACGTGGTGCGAGTCGCGATGTACGACGTCGCGGTGGGCCTGCAGGCCAGCCAGCTCACGATTCACCTGAACAAGCCCGCCGAGCAGCCCAAGCCGAAGCCGGACCCGGCGCCAACAGCCAAGAAACGCAAGGGCGTTGGCTTCGCCACCCAGCCGTCGGATGCCTTCAAGGCCGCAGACGGGTACCTGGTGATCAGCGCGTATGTGCCCAAGCACTGGGCGAAGCTGTGCGAGATCATCGGCCGGCCCGACATGCTGGAAGACGAACGGTTCATCGACCAGCGGTCCCGTGCGATGAACTACCACGAGTTGACCGAGGAACTCGAGGCGGCGCTGGCCGCCAAGACCGCCGCCGAATGGGTTGAGCTACTGCAAGAAGGCGGCTTGATGGCCTGCCTGGCCTACACCTGGAAGCAGGTCGTCAGCACCCCGCTATTCGCGGAAAACGAACTGGCTCTGACCGTCGGCAGTGGCGACGATGAAATCACGGTGATCCGCACTCCGGCCCGTTACTCCAGCTTCGATGCGGCCGCCGCCGATCCCCCACCCGCGGCCGGCCAGCACAACGACATGTTTCTGGCCGAGTCCTGATTTCGCGCACCGGCTTTCTTTGAATCGCCGATGAAACGACGTGTTGTCAACGCCGGGACACCTGGGTTTCTTTGAGTTGTCGATGAATTCGTAGGCGTTTATCCCGGTGATCGGGCAGTCGGGGAAAGCTTCCTCACACGAACTAGCCGCAGGCGGCACGACGTCTTGTCGTCCGCTTATCTGATTTGTCTTGGTCGCCGGGGCCGGTGGGCGCATGATTGACACACGACGTTCTACCGGTCATAAAGAGTCGTCAGCTTTGGGGTAGCGGACCGCCGCTTGCCGACTTCCTAACCGTTGGAGGAGTCGACTTATGAATGCGCTGGTAGAAACGGCCAAATCCGGGCCGCTGCTGAAGAATCTGCGCCACGACGTTCCCGCATCGCTCGTCGTCTTCCTGGTGGCCCTGCCGCTTTCGCTGGGCATCGCGATCGCCTCCGGAGCCCCGCTGGCCGCCGGCTTGATCGCCGCGGTCGTGGGCGGCATCGTCGCGGGCACTTTCGGCGGGTCGTCGGTCCAGGTCAG
This sequence comes from Mycobacterium sp. NGS40, assembly GCF_059812735.1. Lineage (NCBI taxonomy): Bacteria > Bacillati > Actinomycetota > Actinomycetes > Mycobacteriales > Mycobacteriaceae > Mycobacterium > Mycobacterium sp. NGS40. The sequence continues at coordinate 107,331 of NZ_JCALDG010000016.1, read as the reverse complement.
TGGCCCGGCCGCGGGCCTGACCGTCGTGGTCGCCGGACTGATCGATGACCTCGGGTTCCCGATGCTGTGCCTGATGACAATCGGCGCGGGTGCACTGCAGATCGCGTTCGGGCTGAGCCGGCTGGCGCGGGCCGCGCTGGCAATTGCTCCGGTGGTCGTGCACGCGATGCTGGCGGGCATCGGTATCACGATCATTTTGCAGCAGATTCACGTACTGATGGGGGGATCGTCACACAGCTCTGCCTGGCAGAATCTCGTGGCATTACCCAGCGGGATTCTGCATCACGAACTGCACGAGGTGATCACCGGCGCAACGGTCATCGCGATCTTGTTGGTGTGGTCGAGGCTGCCCGCCAAGATTCGGATGATCCCCGCCCCGCTGGTCGCCATCGTCGCGGCGACCGCGCTGGCGATCGCGGCGGGGCTGGACACTGATCGAATCTCACTGTCGGGCAACTTCTTCGACGCGCTCAACCTGCCTCACCTCTCGGGAGCGACCCCGAAAGGCAAGCCGTGGCTGGACGAGACCGAGGACATCGTCATCGGTGTGTTGACGATCGCCCTGATCGCCAGTGTGGAATCGCTGCTGTGCGCGGTCGGTGTCGACAAACTGCACAACGGCCCACGCACGAATTTCGACAAGGAGATCATCGGGCAGGGCACCGCGAACGTGGTATCCGGATTGCTTGGCGGACTCCCGATTACCGGTGTCATCGTACGTAGTTCGGCCAACGTGGCGGCGGGCGCCCGCACCCGCATGTCGGCGGTGCTGCACGGCGTTTGGATCCTGCTGTTCGCATCGCTGTTCACCGACCTGGTGGAACTCATCCCGAAGGCCGCGCTGGCCGGACTGCTGATCGTGGTCGGCGCCCAGCTGATCAAGCTGGCTCACATCAAATTAGCCTGGCGCACAGGCAACTTCGCCGTATACGCCGTCACCATACTGTCGGTGGTGTTCCTGAACCTGCTGGAAGGTGTGCTCATTGGGCTCGCCGTGGCCATCGGCTTCCTACTCATCAGGGTGACCCGCGCGCCGGTCGCGGTGCAACCGATCGGCGGTGAACACTCCAAGCAGTGGCGCATCGATATCGACGGCACGCTGAGCTTCCTGCTGCTGCCACGCCTGACCAAAGCGCTCGCGTCGGTGCCGCAGGGGACCGAGGTGACACTGAACCTGAACGCGGACTACATCGACGACTCGGTGTCGGAAACGATCGAGGATTGGCAACGCACCCACGAGGCGCGCGGCGGAGTCGTGGTAATTGTGGAGACCACCGGAGCCAAGCTGCAGAACGCGCACGCGAGTCCGCCGAAACGTCACTTCGCGTCCGCCCCGATCGGGCTGGTGCCATGGCGGTCGACGCGCGCCAATCACGAAAACAACGGCGACGCTTCGATTCTCGACCGCGTTGACGAGTACCACCGCAATGGTTCGGCCGTTTTGCACCAGCACATCGCGGGACTCGGCGGTGCCCAGGACCCGTATGCGCTGTTCCTCACCTGCGCGGATTCCCGGATCCTGCCGAACGTCATCACCGCCAGTGGCCCCGGCGACCTGTACACCGTCCGCAACTTCGGCAACCTGGTGCCGACCGACCCCGTCGACCGATCGGTCGACGCCGCAATCGAATTCGCGGCCGGTCAGTTGGGCGTGCGTTCGGTTGTCATCTGCGGGCATTCGTCGTGCGCGGCGATGAAGGTGCTGCTAGACGACAACCCCGGTCAATCCGCGACACCGATGGGCCAGTGGCTGCAATACGCCGGCGAGAGTCTGGCCGCCTACCGGGATCACCATCCGGCACGCGCCAGCGCACAGGCCAACGGGTACTCGGAGATCGATCAGCTGAGCATCGTCAACGTCGCCATCCAGCTGGAAAGACTGACCCGCCATCCGATCTTGGCGACCGCGGTCACCGCCGGCGATGTCCAGGTGGTCGGCATCTTCTTCGACATCGCGACCACCCGGGTGTACGAGGTGACGCCGCGCGGCATCGTGTGCCCGGAAGAACCCCTGGCTACACGCCCGGCAGGCGAACCACCTGCAGGAAGAACTCATCGATCTGCCGTACCGCACTGATGAACTGGTCGAGGTCGACCGGCTTGGCGACATAGGCGTTGGCGTGCAGCTTGTAGCTGCGCAGGATGTCTTCCTCCGCCGAAGAAGTGGTGAGCACGACGATCGGGATACGCGCGAGATCCGCGTCGGACTTCACCTTTTCCAGCAGCTGGCGCCCGTCGTACTTGGGCAGGTTCAGATCCAGCAGGATGAGATCCGGTCGCGGGGCGCCCTCGTATTGACCGCGCTTGTAGAGGAAGTCGAGCCCTTCTTCACCGTCATGCGCGACGTGTAGCCGATTCTGGAACTTGTTGTGCTCCAATGCTTCCCGTGTGATGAGTTCGTCTCCCGGGTCGTCTTCGACGAGCAGGATCTCGATTGCTCTGCTGGCGGGTGTCATGGGCGCGCTCCTTCCAGGGCGGCTGGGTGTGCTACGTCCACGGCAGCGGGGAGCGTGAGCTCGAATCGGGTTCCGTCGGTGTAGGTCGTGTCGATCCGGACTGCGCCGTCGTGATACTCGACGATCTTCTTCACCAGCGCCAGGCCGACACCCGTCCCCGGGTATACCTCGCGCCCGTGCAGCCGCTGAAAGATCACGAACACCTTTTCGGTGAACTCCTCGGCGATGCCGATACCATTGTCCGACACGGTCAGTAGCCACTGGTGAGTATCGGGGCGCAGCCGGCAGTCGATCACGATCCGGGGCGACCGATCCACGTGACGGAACTTGATCGCATTGCCAATCAGGTTCTGCCACAACATTGTCAGCAGTGTGGCATCTCCGAACACCTGTGGCAGCGGCTGGGCCGGGCGCACGATCTCGGTGTTCGACTCCTCGATGGCGGTGGCAAGGTTGGCCATGGCCGCGTCCAGCGCCATGTCCAGGTCGACCTCGGTTTGCTTGCCACCTACCCGGCCGACTCTGGAGAAGCTCAGCAGATCGTTGATCAGCACCTGCATCCTTTTGGCACCGTCGACCGCGTAGTTGATGTATTCGATGCCACGCTCGTCGAGCTGGTCGCCGTAACGCTTTTCGAGCAACTGGCAGAACGAGGCGACCTTGCGCAGCGGCTCCTGCAGATCGTGTGAGGCGACATAGGCGAACTGCTCGAGTTCGGCATTGGATCGCTTCAACTCGACTGCCTGCTCGTCCAATCGCGTCTCGGCCGCGCGCGAGACGTCCAATGCCGAAACGATTCGCTGCCTCATGTTCTCGACATCGATCGCCATGTCATGGATATCCTTGGGCCGCTGCGGGACCGAGATGGTCTTGGTGAAGTTGCCCTCGGTGATCCGCCGGCATGACGCGGCCAGCCCGGCCAGCGGCAGGGTGATGGCACTGCGGGTCAGCACCCCCAACGTGATGGCGAGGCCGAAGAAAACCAGCACAATCGCGGCCAGCACGCGGTCCCGCCATGCCTTGATGTCGTTCAATTCGTCGTTAGCCTGCGCTGCCGCCGCGGCGAGGTCGGTATTCTGGGTTTCGAAAAGTCCACGCAAATGGTCGAATTCGACTTTTCCGCGATCCGCCATCCTGCTGTTCACCACGTCGGGGGCGGTGGGGGTCACGCTCGCGATCAACGGCTCGGCGGAGCTGGCCCGCCAATTGGCGGCGGCCCGCTCGACGGCGTCCAAATCGTTGACCAGGTCCACGCGCTGACCGAGCAACCGCCGGGCTTCCTCGGCCGCCGCCTGTTCGGCATGCTGCCCGTCGTAGTAGGGCGTCAGGAACTGCCGGTCGGCGGCGATCGCATAGCCACGCACACCGGTTTCCTGGTCGCGCAGCGCGGCCTGCAGCTGCAGGGCGGCCCGCCGCGCGGGCTGAATCTGGTCGGTCAGGCCTCGCGACACCTCGTCGGTGCGATTCAGCAACGCCGTGCCCGCCGCGGCGCCGGCAAGCACCAGCAAGCCCATGCTCAACAAGACGAGGAACAGCCAACCGCGGACGGTCAGCTGAGCACGCGGGTGCGCGCCGGTCATGATGTCGCCGTCCGCTCTACCCGCACCACAGCGATGTCATCGGTGAGACCACCGCGCGGCTGGGCGAGTTCCTCGGCGCCGTCGATCAGCGCGTCGACGAATGCCGTCCCGGGCAACCCCGCATGGTCACGCGCGAGTGAAAGCAAGCCATCCTCCCCTAGTCGCTGGTTGCCGGTTCCGCTGTACCCCTCGAAGAGGCCGTCGGTGAGCAGCAATAGCCCCCGGCCCACCGGCAGTTCCAGCTCGGACTGCGGCCAGTCGTCGGCGCGCAGTCCCAGCGCCGGACCGCCCGGCGGCTCGATCCATTCCGCCGTGCCGGCGTCTTGGCGCAACATACCCGGGTGGCCGGCCCGGATACAGGTGATGCGCGGGGTGTCGGGCGGAATCTCCAAGGACAGGACCGTGGCGAAGACCCCGCTGCCGGCGCGTTCGGCCTGCAGCACCCGCTCCAGCTGGCGCATCGATTCGGCGGCACGCACACCCGCGAATGTCAGTGCGCGCCAAGCGATTCGCAACGCCGCGCCCAAGGCGGCCTCGTCAGGCCCGTGCCCGGCGACATCCCCGATCAAGACGTGCACAACCCGGTCCGGTGTCTGCACGACGTCGTAGAAGTCACCGCACAGCAGCGCATCCACCCGACTCGGCCGGTACCGGGCGACGATCTCGACACCCGGGTTGTCCAGCAGCAACGGCGACGGCAACAGGCCGCGTTCGAGCAAAGCGTTCTCGCGGGCTCGAAGCTGAGTCGCGTGCAGGTCCGCGGCGATGATCTCAACGCGCTTGCGCTCGATCGCGTAAAGCAGCGCACGGCGCAGCATTTCGGGTTCGACGCGGCCCTTGACCAGATAGTCCTGCGCCCCGGCCGCGACAGCGGACGCCCCGAAGTTCTCGTCGTTCAATCCGGTCAACACCACGATCGGGACGGTCGCGTCGTGTTTGGCGATGCGGTCCAGCGCATCGATGCCGCTGGCGTCGGGCAGATTGAGATCCAGCAGTACGCAGTCCGGCCGGGCCGAGGCCAGCTCGCGCTCGGCGTGCGCCATCGATTGCGCCCAGGTCACCCGGATGTCGTCGACCGCGTCGGCTATCAGATCCTCGACCAACACGGCGTCGGCCCGGTCGTCTTCGACCAGGAGTAACGACAACGTCTGCCAGTTCGCCGCCGGGGTGACAGGGCTAAGCATTCCGCACCCCTTGCCGCAGTCGTAACCTGCTCATTCGGCGCTACGCGTGGCCGCTACCCTCCGAACGGCACACGCTGAGCTTGGTCGTAGCGCTCGATCTTATTAGTTGAGCTGAATGTGAGGCTAACGGGTCCCGGCACAAGTTCAGCGCAGCAACGCCCGTGACATCACCACGCGCTGGATCTGGTTGGTGCCCTCGTAGATCTGGGTGATTTTGGCGTCGCGCATCATCCGCTCGACGGGGAAGTCGACGGTGTAGCCGGCGCCGCCGAACAGCTGCACGGCGTCGGTGGTGACCTCCATCGCGACATCGGAGGCAAAGCATTTCGACGCCGCCGAGATGAAGCCCAGATTCGACTCGCCACGCTCGGCCCGCGCCGCGGCGCTGTAGACCATCAGCCGAGCGGCTTCCACCTTCATCGCCATGTCGGCCAGCATGAACTGCACACCCTGGAAGCTGCTGATCGATTCGCCGAACTGTTTGCGGTCCTTGGTGTAGGCGATGGCCGCGTCGACCGCGCCCTGGGCGATCCCCACGGCTTGGGCGCCGATGGTCGGGCGGGTGTGATCCAACGTGGCCAGCGCCGTCTTGAAGCCGGTACCGGGCTCGCCGATCATCCGGTCGCCCGGGATGCGGCAGTTCTCGAAGTAGAGCTCGGTGGTCGGTGAACCCTTGATGCCCAGCTTGCGCTCCTTGGGCCCGACGGTGAACCCCTCGTCGTCCTTGTGCACCATGAACGACGAGATACCGTTGGCGCCCTTGTCCGGATCGGTCACCGCCATCACGGTGTACCAGCTCGACTTGCCGCCGTTGGTGATCCAGCACTTGGCGCCGTTGAGAATCCAGTCGTCCCCGTCGGCCTTGGCGCGGGTGCGCATCGAGGCCGCGTCGCTGCCGGCTTCGCGCTCGGACAGCGCATACGACGCCATTGCGGTGCCATCAGCGATCGACGGCAAGACCTGCTTCTTCAAGTCGTCCGAACCGCGCAGGATCAGGCCCATCGTGCCGAGCTTGTTCACCGCCGGGATCAACGACGCCGACGCGTCGACCCGGGCGACCTCCTCGATCACGATGCACGCCGCCACCGAGTCCGCGCCCTGACCGCCGTACTCCTCGGGCACATGCACCGCGTTGAAGCCCGAGGCGTTCAGCGCGTCCAGCGCCTCCTGCGGGAACCGGGCATTCTCATCCACGTCCGCGGCGTGCGGCGCGATTTCCTTTTCCGCCAGCGCCCGAATCGCCGCCCGCAACTCCTGGTGCTCTTCGGGCAATTGGAACAGATCGAAGTCGGGGTGTCCGGCCCATCCAGCCATCGTGAGATCTCCTAGCCCTCTTGCTACTCGCCGGTAACTTTACCCTGGAGCTCTTGCAGGGCCTCATCCTTGGCCCGCACGCTGTCGGCCAGCTGCTCCTGGAACGCCACGATCCGGGCCCGCAGCGCGGGGTCGGACGAGCCGAGAATCCGCACCGCCAGCAGACCCGCGTTGCGGGCCCCGCCGATCGAGACCGTGGCCACCGGCACGCCGGCGGGCATCTGCACGATCGACAGCAGCGAGTCCAGGCCGTCCAGCCGGCCCAGCGGCACCGGCACCCCGATCACCGGCAGCGGTGTCGCGGACGCGACCATGCCGGGCAGGTGGGCAGCGCCCCCGGCGCCCGCGATGATCACCTCGATGCCGCGGTCGGCCGCGCCGCGGGCGTAGTCGAACATCACACCCGGGGTGCGATGCGCCGAGACCACCCGGACCTCGGCGGGGATGCCGAACTCGGCCAGCGCCGCGGCGGCGTCGGCCATCACCGACCAGTCGCTGTCGCTGCCCATGATCACCCCGACGCGGGGGTTGCTACTCATGCGTGTGGATCCCATCCGTCCGACCACTGCCCGTGTGACAACCAGTGTGCCGCCAGCTCGGCGCGTTCACGAAGCTTCGGCACCTGGGCGACCCCAGCGCCCTGGTCGCCCAGGAAATTGATGTGCCCGACCTTGCGGCCCGGCCGCTCGTCCTTGCCGTAGAGGTGCACGCGCGCGTCGGGCATGCGCGCGTACAGGTGGTGCAACCGCTCGTCGACGGTCATGTCCGGGGTGCGCGCAGCCCCCAGCACATTGGCCATCACGGTCACCGGCGCGACGGCATCGGTGTCGCCGAGCGGATAGTCCAGCACCGCCCGCAGATGCTGCTCGAACTGGCTGGTGCGCGAACCGTCCATCGTCCAGTGCCCGGAGTTGTGCGGCCGCATCGCGAGCTCGTTGACCAGCAGCGCGCCGCTCGTCGTCTCGAACAGCTCGACAGCGAGCACACCGACCACGCCGAGTTCGGCCGCCAGCCGAAGCGCCAGCTGCTGTGCGGTCGCGGCCACGCCCTCGGGCAGCTCGGGCGCGGGCGCGATCACCTGCACGCAGATGCCGTCGGCCTGCACCGTTTCCACCACCGGCCACGCCGCACCCTGACCGAACGGCGAGCGGGCCACCAGCGCGGACAATTCACGACGCAGTTCGACCCGTTCCTCGAGCACCACCGGTACGCCGTCGGCCAGGTAGGCGCGGGTGATCTCGCGCGCATCCGCCAGGTCGCGTGCCAGCCGCACCCCCCGGCCGTCGTAGCCTCCGCGGGCCGCCTTGACCACCAGCGGGGCGTCGACACGGCTCACGAAGGCGTCCACTTCGTAGAGGCGATCGAGGGAATCCAGGCCGAGATAGCGCGGCACCGCGGCACCCAGGGCCTCCAGCCGGCGGCGCATCACCAGCTTGTCCTGGGCGTGCACCAAAGCCTGCGGTGGCGGTGCCACATTGACACCGTCGGCGACCAGCTTCTCCAGCAGTTCCGTCGGGACGTGTTCGTGGTCGAAGGTCAGCACGTCGGCGCCGGCGGCGACCCGGCGCAGATCGTCCAGATCGGTGTGCGAGCCGATCATCACATCGGGGGTGACCTGGGCGGCAGGCTCGTCGGCGGCCAACGCCAGCACCCGCAGGCTCTGCCCCAGCGCGATCGCGGCCTGGTGCGTCATCCGGGCTAGTTGACCGCCGCCGACCATGGCGACCAACGGGCTGCGTGTACTCGGCACGGCCATCATGGTGTCACGGCACACTGGTTCCTTGGTTGAAGGCGTGTTGACCGGCCGTGACGCGAAATCGTTATGTACCATTTTGCGCCGTTTTCGAGTCCGTCCGTACACTCACGTGTTGTGTCCTTTGCCGATGCCACAATCGCGCGCTTGCCCCGGGCTTTTCAGCCCTATGCACAGCGCCATCATGAATTCATCAAATTTGCCATCGTCGGGGGCACCACCTTCATCATCGACTCGGCAATTTTCTACACGCTCAAGCTGACGATTCTCGATACCAAGCCGGTGACGGCGAAGGTGATCGCGGGCATTGTCGCGGTCATCGCGTCCTACGTGCTGAACCGCGAGTGGAGCTTCCGCGACCGCGGCGGTCGCGAGCGCCACCACGAAGCGCTGCTGTTCTTCGCGTTCAGCGGCGTGGGCGTGCTGCTGAGCATGGCGCCGCTGTGGGTCTCCAGCTACGTGCTGCAGCTGCGCGAACCGATGGTGTCGCTGACCGTGGAGAACATCGCGGACTTCATCTCCGCCTACATCATCGGCAACCTGCTGCAGATGGCCTTCCGCTTCTGGGCGTTCCGGCGCTGGGTGTTCCCCGACCAGTTCGCCCGCAACCCCGAGAAGGCAATCGAATCCGCGCTCACCGCGGGCGGGATCGCCGAGGTGTTCGAGGACGAGGTCGAGTCCGGCAACGTCACCCTGCTGCGCGCCTGGCGCAACCGGCGCAGCCGGATCAATCAGCTCGGCGACTCCTCGGAACCCAGGGTGTCGAAGACTTCGTGATACAGCAGCGCGTGCACCTCGCGCAGCCGCGGAATGTTGTAGAACTCCAACGGATCTTGTGACGCCGACTCGATAATCAGTGTCCCGGTGCGAAACGGCCGTTCCCAAATCTTGTCCCGGAATTCCACGCTGTTAATCCGCGCGAGCGGGATATCGATACCGCTGCGGGTCAGCAATCCGTGGCGATACATCACCCGGCGATTGGTGACCACGAAATGTGTGGTGAGCCAAGTCAAGAACGGAAACAGCGTCAGCCAGCCGACTATCACCAACCAGATCCCCCAGATGACGCCGTGGATGATGTTCTTGGCCAGCTGCTCCCAGTGCGTGGAGTTGACGTAGCCCGACCCGAACGCCGCCAGCCCGGTCACCAGGATGAAAATCACCACCGGCCAGATCAATCGCTTCCAGTGCGGATGGCGATGTATGACAACCTGTTCGCCGGCGGCCAGGGCGTTGTCGGGATAGCTCATGTGGCGACATTAGCCCCGCAAATGCACGACGTCACCGGCAGAAACGACGACGGTCTCGTTGCCGGTCTCCAAACACAGCCGGCCGTGATCGTCGATTCCGCTGGCAGTCCCGACGATTTCCTTACCGCCGGGCAGCTGGGCGCGCACCCGGGTGCCGATGGTCAGGCTGCGTGCCCGGTAGTCGGCGGCTAACTGCCAGTCGGCCCCGCGAGCGGCCTGCCACGCGACGATCCGGCCGCCGAGTTCGCGCAGCACCGCGCGCAGGAGCTGATCGCGGTCGGGGGCGGCCACGCCCAGGTCGAGCAACGAGGTCGCCCCCGGCCCGCCGACCTCCTCAGGGGCCTGAGTCACGTTGAGCCCCAAGCCAATTACCACGACAGGGCGCGACACCTCGGCCAGGATCCCGGCCAGCTTGCCACCCCCGGCCAGCACGTCGTTGGGCCACTTGAGGCCGAGTTCCACCCCCTGCAGCAGCGGGGCCACAGCGTCGACCAGCGCCACCCCGGTGGCCAGCGGCAGCCAGCCCCACCCGGTGACCGGGACGTCGACGACGCTCACCGCGACCGACATCGTGATCTGTGCCCGCGGCGACGCCGACCAGGCACGGCCGTGCCGTCCGCGACCGGCGGTCTGGTGTTCGGCGATCAGCACCGCTCCGGCGACGTCGGTGCCGTCGGCGGCGCGAGCCAGTAGATCGGCGTTCGTGGAACCGGTCTGCTCGATGACATCGAGTCGCCGCCAACCCAATCCAGTCCCGACGAGCTCGGTGCGCAGCGCGGCCGCATCCAGCGGCGGCCTCAATGAGTCGCGATCCATCGACGTCCAGCCTAGAGGGCTGCAGCTGCGTGCCGGCGGTCTCGCATGTCCAGCGCCGCCAGGTGGCTGAACAGCATGCTGGTCCCGATCGGGTTGCCGCCGCCGGGATACGCCAGCCCGCTGGGTGCGGCCATCGTGTTGCCCGCCGCGTACAGACCGGGGATGGGGTTGCCCGAGGTGTCGAGCACCCGCGCCGCGGTGTCGGTGCGCAGGCCGCCCTTGGTGCCCAGGTCGGACAGACCGAACTGGGCCGCGTGATACGGCGGTGAGTCGATGGGCACCAGCGGCGATGCGCCCGCCGAGAAGGCGCGGTCGAAGGCCTCGTCGCCGCGGCCGAAGTCTTCGTCGACGCCGGATGCGGCAAAACCGTTGAACCGGGCCACAGTTGCGGCCAGCCGATCCCCCGGGACCCCGATCTTGGCGGCCAGCTCCTCGAGGGTGTCGGCGGTGTGCCACAGCCCGGCGGCGACGTAGCGCTCGGTCTCCACGATGGACACGTTGGCGGCCTTGACCGGCGGCACCTCGCCTTCCTTGTCGTCGTAGATCATCCAGTACGGCAACGACATTGAGCCGTCTTGCAGCTGCGCGATGATCTCGCGCCCGGCCCGGTCGTAGGCCCGTGACTCGTTGACGAACCGGTTGCCGTGCTGGTTGACGAAGATGCCGCCGGTGAACCACAGCGCGAACGCCGAGCGGCCGTCGGGATGGGTCATCCCCGGTGACCACCACGCCTGGTCCAGCAGGTCGGTGGCCGCGCCCGCGGCGATGCCGGCCTGTAGCGCCAGACCGCGACTTCCCGGGCCGCCCATGGTGTCTCGCGCCACGCCCGGCACGCCGTATGCGCGGCGCAACTCCTCGTTGGCTTCGAAACCCCCGGCGGCCAGCAGCACGCCCAGCCGGGTGCGGATCGCGCGGCGCTGGCCGGCGGTCTCGACGATCGCTCCGGTGACCCGCCCGTCGGACATCACCAGTTCGACCAGCGCGGTGTCGCGTCGCAGCGACGCGCTGGGGTACTGCTCGATGGCCTTGAGGAAACGCGCGATCAGCGCGCGGCCGCCGAGGTAGTAGTCGGGCGGCGTCTCGGCGCCCAGCCGGTCGGTGTCCAGCGGCCCGCGAATCGCGTCGCGCAATTCAGGAGCCGCGGCCACCTTCAGCGGCTTCGCGGCGATGTGGCGCTGCCCGTCCAGGCGCGCCTTGGGCGCCTTGCCGTAGTAGTCCGGCCAGGGCAACGGCACGAACTTGATGTTGGGGTCTTTCTCCAGGTACTCGATCAGCGGCGCGCCACCGCGCACGAACGTCTCTTGCAGGTCGCGGGGCGTGCGATCGCCGACCACGGCCCGGTAGTAGGTGAGCGCGTCCTCGATGGTGTCGTCGAATGAGCCCGGGGGGCCCGCGCGCACCAGCACCGGGTTGCACGGGAACCAGACGCCGCCGCCGCCGGAATAAGCCGTCGTGCCACCGAATTTCCCGGTCGCCTCGACCAGCAGCACCTCGAGGCCCTCGCGCGCCGCGGTGTAGGCACCGGTGACCCCGCCGCCACCCGACCCCGCGACCAGCACGTCGTACTCTTCACTCCACTGCAGCGTGCCCATAGTCAGCGCAGCCTATCCCCGCCGCTAAGCTCGACTCCCATGACGAGCGTTACCGACCACACTGCGGAACCCGCTGCCGAGCACACCATCGACATCCACACCACCGCGGGCAAGCTGGCCGAGCTGCACAAGCGCCGGGAAGAGTCGTTGCACCCCGTCGGTGAAGAGGCCGTCGAGAAGGTGCACGCCAAGGGCAAGCTGACCGCCCGCGAGCGCATCCTCGCCCTGCTGGACGAGGACTCGTTCGTCGAGCTCGACGCGCTGGCCAAGCACCGAAGCACCAACTTCGGCCTGGAAGCCAACCGCCCGCTCGGCGACGGTGTGATCACCGGGTACGGCACCATCGACGGCCGCGACGTGTGCATCTTCAGCCAGGACGCCACGGTGTTCGGCGGCAGCCTCGGCGAGGTCTACGGCGAAAAGATCGTCAAGGTCCAGGAGCTGGCCATCAAGACCGGCCGCCCACTGATCGGGATCAACGACGGCGCCGGCGCGCGAATCCAGGAAGGCGTCGTCTCGCTGGGCCTGTACAGCCGCATCTTCCGCAACAACATCCTGGCCTCCGGGGTCATCCCGCAGATCTCGCTGATCATGGGCGCCGCTGCCGGCGGGCACGTGTACTCCCCCGCCCTGACCGACTTCGTCGTGATGGTCGATCAGACCAGCCAGATGTTCATCACCGGGCCCGACGTCATCAAGACCGTCACCGGCGAGGACGTCACGATGGAGGAACTCGGCGGCGCCCACACCCACATGGCCAAGTCGGGCACGCTGCACTACGTCGCCTCCGGTGAACAGGACGCCTTCGACTGGGTCCGCGACCTGCTGGGCTACCTGCCGCCCAACAACTTCACCGACGCGCCCCGCTACGCGGTGCCGGCCCCGGAGGGTCCGATCGAGGAGAACCTCACCGAAGAGGACCTCGAGCTGGACACGCTGATCCCGGACTCGCCCAACCAGCCGTACGACATGCACGAGGTCATCACCCGCATCCTCGACGACGACGAATTCCTGGAAGTTCAGGGCGGTTACGCGCAGAACATCGTCGTCGGATTCGGCCGGGTCGACGGCCGGCCGGTCGGCATCGTGGCCAACCAGCCCACTCAGTTCGCGGGCTGCCTGGACATCAACGCCTCCGAGAAGGCAGCCCGGTTCGTACGGACCTGCGACTGCTTCAACATCCCGATCATCATGCTGGTGGATGTGCCCGGCTTCCTGCCGGGCACCGGCCAGGAATACAACGGCATCATCCGGCGTGGCGCCAAGCTGCTGTACGCCTACGGTGAGGCCACCGTCCCCAAGATCACCGTCATCACCCGCAAGGCCTACGGCGGCGCGTACTGCGTCATGGGCTCCAAGGACATGGGCTGCGATGTCAACCTGGCCTGGCCGACCGCGCAGATCGCCGTGATGGGCGCCTCCGGTGCGGTCGGCTTCGTCTACCGCCAGCAGCTCAAGCAGGCCGCCGCCGAGGGCCGCGACGTCGACGAGCTGCGGCTGCAGCTGCAGCAGGAGTACGAGGACACGTTGGTCAACCCGTACGTCGCCGCCGAGCGCGGTTACGTCGACTCGGTGATCCCGCCGTCGCACACCCGCGGCTACATCGCCACGGCGCTGCGGCTGCTGGAACGCAAAATCTCCCACCTGCCACCGAAGAAGCACGGGAACATTCCGCTATGAGTGAGCCGCACATCCAGATTCTGCGGGGCCGTCCCACCGCCGCGGAGGTGGCCGCGCTGATCACCGTGCTGGGCAGTGCCGGGGGTGGCGCGGCGCCCGAGCAACCGGAAAAGACCCGCTGGGGGCTTCCGGTCGACAAGCTGCGCTACGCGATCAGCAACTACCAGCGAGTCACCCTGCAGGAACGCATCCACATGCAGCGATGACTCGCGTGGTGCTGGGGTCGGCCTCCGCTGGCCGCCTCAAGGTGCTGCGCCAGGCGGGCATCGATCCCCTGGTCGTGGTCTCCGGCGTCGACGAGGATCGCCTGATCGACGGTCTGGGCCAAGACGCAGCGCCCGGTGACGTGGTCGGTGCGTTGGCCCAGGCCAAGGCCGAGCAGGTGGCCGGCGAACTGGATGCCGCCGTCGCGACGGATTGTGTTGTGATCGGCTGTGATTCGATGCTGTACCTGGACGGCGCGCTGTGCGGCAAGCCGGAATCCGTCGAGGCCGCACGCCAACTCTGGCAGTCGATGGCCGGGCGCTCCGGCCAGCTCTACACCGGCCATTGCGTGATCCGGCTGCAGGACAGTGACATTGTCCATCGCGAAGCGCAAACATCAATCACCACAGTGCATTTCGGAACACCGGAGCCCGACGACCTGGAGGCCTACCTGGCCGGCGGCGAATCGCTGCGGGTCGCCGGCGGCTTCACCCTGGACGGCCTGGGCGGCTGGTTCATCGACGGCGTCGACGGTGATCCATCGGCCGTGGTGGGAATTGGGCTGCCGCTGACACGTGCGCTGCTGCGCCGCGCCGGGGTGTCCATCGCGGCACTGTGGGCGGACAACGCCGAACCTCGGCGCTGAGTAGGCTTTGCCATGTGCCGCTACCCCCCGATTCAAGCCCCACGCTGTCGGCCTACGCCCACCCCGAACGCTTGGTCACCGCCGACTGGCTGTCCGGCCACCTCGGCTCGCCCGGTCTGGCGATCGTCGAATCCGATGAGGACGTGTTGCTCTACGACATCGGGCACATCCCCGGCGCCGTCAAGATCGACTGGCACACCGACCTCAACGACCCGCGGGTCCGCGACTACATCTCCGGTGAGCAATTCGCGGAGCTGATGGACCGCAAGGGCATCTCGCGCGACGACACCGTGGTCATCTACGGCGACAAGAGCAACTGGTGGGCCGCGTACGCGCTGTGGGTCTTCACGTTGTTCGGCCACCCCGATGTGCGGTTGCTCAACGGCGGGCGTGACCTGTGGCTGTCCGAGCGACGGGACACCAGCCTCGAGGTGCCGACCAAGACCTCGACCGGCTACCCCGTCGTGGCCCGCAACGACCCGCCTATCCGCGCCTACAAGGACGACGTGCTCGACATTCTGGGCAGCCAGCCACTGATCGACGTGCGCTCCCCCGACGAATACACCGGCAAGCGCACGCACATGCCCGACTACCCCGAAGAGGGCGCGCTGCGTGCCGGCCACATCCCCACCGCCCGATCGATCCCGTGGGGCAAGGCGGTCGACGAGAGCGGCCGGTTCCGCAGCCGCCAGGAACTCGAAGAGCTCTACGGTTTCCTGCAACCCGACGACAAGACGGTCGTCTACTGCCGTATCGGCGAGCGGTCCAGCCACACCTGGTTCGTGCTCACCCACTTGCTGGGCAAGCCCGGTGTGCGCAATTACGACGGGTCCTGGACCGAGTGGGGCAACACCGTGCGGGTGCCGATCGTCGCGGGCTCCGAACCGGGCCAGGCACCGGGAGCCGTACCGGCCTGATGACTCTGCCCGCTCCCCTGGCCGAGGTGGTGTCTGACTTCGCCGAAGTGCAGGGTCAGGACAAACTCAAGCTGCTGCTGGAGTTCGCCGACGACCTGCCGGACCTGCCCGACGATCTGGCCGAAGCGGCGATGGAGCCGGTTCCCGAGTGCCAGTCGCCGCTGTTCCTGCATGTCGACGCGCGCGACCCCAACCGGGTGCGGCTGTATTTCAGCGCTCCCGCCGAAGCGCCCACCACCCGGGGATTCGCGTCGATCCTGGCCGCCGGCCTCGACGAGCAACCGGCCGCCGACATCCTGGCGGTGCCCGAGGATTTCTACAGCGAGCTGGGGTTGGCCGCTCTGATCAGCCCGCTGCGGCTGCGGGGCATGTCAGCGATGCTGGCCCGCATCAAAAGGCGGCTGCGAGCTACCGCCGAGTAACCCCCGAATACCGACACCGCCTCATCGTCCCGACGGCGCGGCGCTTAGACTTCCCCCGAAATCGTTGTAAGAAATTCTCTTAGAGACGCACGCAGAACAATCTCTGCCGATAGGCCCAAACAGGAGGCGCAGTGGCCAGTCACGCCAGCTCAAGGATCTCCAAGGTGCTCGTCGCCAACCGCGGCGAAATCGCTGTCCGGGTGATCCGGGCGGCCCGCGACGCGGGCCTGTCCAGCGTGGCGGTGTACGCCGAGCCCGACGCCGACGCGCCGCACGTGCGTCTGGCCGACGAGGCGTTCGCCCTGGGCGGTCAGACTTCCGCCGAGTCCTACCTGGACTTCGGCAAAATTCTCGATGCGGCGGCCAAGTCCGGCGCCAACGCCATCCACCCGGGCTACGGCTTCCTGTCCGAGAACGCCGATTTCGCCCAGGCGGTCCTGGACGCCAACCTGATCTGGATCGGGCCCAGCCCGCAGTCGATCCGCGATCTCGGCGACAAGGTCACCGCCCGCCACATCGCCGCCCGCGCCCAGGCACCGCTGGTGCCCGGCACCCCCGACCCGGTCAAGGACGCCGACGAGGTGGTGGCCTTCGCCAAGGAGTACGGCGTGCCGGTCGCGATCAAGGCGGCCTTCGGTGGTGGCGGCCGCGGCATGAAGGTGGCCCGCAGCCTCGAAGAGATCCCCGAGCTGTTCGAGTCGGCCACCCGTGAGGCCGTCGCGGCGTTCGGCCGCGGTGAATGCTTCGTCGAGCGCTACCTGGACAAGCCGCGCCACGTCGAGGCCCAGGTGATCGCCGACCAGCACGGCAACGTCATCGTCGCCGGCACCCGCGACTGCTCGCTGCAGCGCCGCTTCCAGAAGCTGGTCGAGGAGGCCCCGGCGCCGTTCCTCACCGACGCGCAGCGCAAGGAGATCCACGAGTCGGCCAAGCGGATCTGCAAAGAGGCGCACTACTACGGCGCGGGAACGGTCGAATACCTGGTGGGCCAGGACGGTCTGATCTCGTTCCTGGAGGTCAACACCCGTCTGCAGGTCGAGCACCCGGTCACCGAGGAGACCGCGGGCATCGACCTGGTGCTGCAGCAGTTCAAGATCGCCAACGGCGAAAAGCTGGACATCACCGAGGACCCGACACCGCGCGGGCACGCGATCGAATTCCGGATCAACGGCGAGGACGCCGGCCGCGGCTTCCTGCCGGCGCCCGGCCCGGTCACCCGCTACGATATCCCGACCGGCCCCGGCGTGCGGCTGGACTCCGGCGTCGAGGCGGGCTCGGTGATCGGTGGCCAGTTCGACTCGATGCTGTCCAAGCTGATCGTGTACGGCGCCACCCGCGAGGAGGCGCTGGCGCGCTCGCGCCGCGCGCTGGACGAATTCCACGTCGAGGGCCTGGCCACGGTCATCCCGTTCCACCGCGCCGTGGTGTCGGACCCGGCGTTCATCGGCGACGGGAAGAGTTTCGCGGTGCACACCCGCTGGATCGAGACGGAGTGGGACAACACCGTCGAGCCGTTCACCGGCGGTGAGCCGCTCGACGAGGAGGAGACTCAGCCCCGGCAAAAGGTGGTCGTCGAGGTCGACGGCCGCCGGCTCGAGGTGTCGCTGCCCGGCGATCTGGCGCTGTCCAACGGCGGCAGTACCGGCGTGACCGGTGCCGGCGTCGTCCGCAAGAAGCCGAAGCCGCGCAAGCGCGGCGCGCACGGCGGCGCGGCGGCCTCGGGCGACGCGGTCACCGCTCCGATGCAGGGCACCGTGGTCAAGGTCGCGGTCGAGGAGGGCCAGCAGGTCGTGGTCGGGGAACTGGTCGTGGTCCTGGAGGCGATGAAGATGGAGAACCCGGTCACCGCCCACAAGGACGGCACCATCACCGGCCTTGCGGTGGAAGCCGGCATCGCCATCACCCAGGGCACGGTCCTCGCCGAAATCAAATAGCTGCTGACCAGGCTACCTGGGAATCAGCTAAGTAAACGTTGTCGGTCTCCGGCACCGGGGGTAGGGTTCGAGTCAGGTTGAGTTCACAGCCGCCCGGACTATGTGAGCGCCGCGCGGAAGGCGAATTCCCAGCTTTCAGCGTTTCGCCGTTGGCGTAGTCCTCACACCAATCCTCGGTATGAGGGAGTGAAGCAATGTCTGTGACTCAATCCTGGCAGCAGTGCCGCACGGCTCAATTCAGCGCCACCTGGAGCGCGTCGGGCACGGTCATCACGGTCGACGGTGAACTCGACGCCGCGAACTCCGACCAGCTCGCGATCTACGTGCAACGCAACGCGCGTCGCGCCAAGCGAGTGATCCTGGATCTACGCAGTCTCGATTTCATTGGTACGTCCGGCTTTTCGGCGCTGCACCGCATCAACGTGGTGTGCTCGGGCGCCCAACTCAGCTGGGCGATGGTGCCCAGCCCGGCGGTCATGCGGCTGTTGCGGGTGTGCGACCCGGATGGCACCCTGCCGGTGACGACACCGATGGAGGAGCCGCTGCTGGAGCGGGTCGCGTGGCCCGCGGGTCCCAACGCTCGGCCGCTACTCCAGCTGGTCGCGGAGCCGAGCTAGCGATTTAGCCAGCAGCCGCGAGACGTGCATCTGTGAGATGCCGACTCGTTCGGCGATCTGAGTCTGCGTCATCGACTCAAAGAACCTGAGCACCAACACCGTTCGCTCTCGCTCGGGCAGGCTCTCCAGCAACGGACGCAGCGACTCGCGGTCCTCGATTCGATCGATGCTGGCGTCGACGTCACCCAGCGTGTCCGCGATGGCCCGGGCGTCCTCTTCGTCGCCGCCGCCCCCACCGCTGTCGATGGACAGGGTGTTGTACGAGCTGCCCGCTACCAGACCCTCGACGACCTCGGCGCGATCCATTTCCAGCTCGGCCGCGAGTTCGGTTGCGGTGGGCGCCCGCCCGAGGCGCTGCGACAGGTCGGCGGTCGCGCTGCCGAGCCGCAGATGCAGCTCCTTGAGGCGCCGCGGCACCTTGACCGACCAGCTGTTGTCCCGGAAGTGCCGGCGGACCTCACCCATGATCGTGGGCACCGCGAACGACACGAAGTCCGATCCGGCGTCGACGTCGAAGCGGACCACGGCATTGACCAATCCCACTCGCGCAACCTGCACCAGGTCGTCGCGCGGCTCGCCGCGACCCTCGAACCGGCGGGCGATGTGGTCGGCCAGCGGCAGGCATCGCTCGACGATCTTGTCCCGTTGGCGCTGGAATTCCGCGGAGTCGGCCGCGACAGTGGCCAGCTCACGGAACATATCCGGAACGTCGGCGTATTCGTTTGGGCGTGACGAGCCCGAACCGCCGTCAGCTTGCGCTGTCACCGGCTAGCGGCCGCCCGTCGCGCCGTCAACTTGATACCGAAGATGCTGCCGGTTTCACTGGGTTCACGACCGTCGTGGAAAGTTTGGACGTCATCGGCCAGCGACGTCAGTACGTGCCAGCTGAAGCTGCCCGGCGACACCACGTCGTGGGTGGCGCATGCGGCGGATGCCTCGACCACCAATTCGTCTTCGCGCGGGTCGACCACCACGATCAGCGTCGCATCCGGGGTGGCCGACCGGATCAACCGCGTGCACACCTCGTCCACCGCGAGCCGGAGATCCGCCACGGCGTCGAAGTCCAGGTCCTCGTAGGTGCCGATCGCACCCACCAGCGTGCGCAGCATGGCCAGGTTCTCCAGGCGCGCAGCAACATGTAATTCGACGGCTCTGTGGCCGCGCTGACGCTTGTCAGCGCGCAATCCAACATCGGTCATTTGGTCTCCCGGCAACGTTTGGCTCACACTACCCCTCGCTTAGGGGCGCTCCATTGGTCGGGACAGCCCGCCTGGTTGGCCCTCATCGCGGCCGGGGATGTCGCTCGGTATGGACGCGCCAGACTCCACCGGCAATCCGAAATCACACTGGTCCTTCTGATCGTCATCGCCCGATGATGCGGTAGGCGCTGCGCGCACAATCATCATGGGCACTCATCATGGTTTAGACCTGATACCCAGTCGACGTCGCGGATAACCTACGAATCTGGCGACTGCCTGACGGCATCGGGGTGGTCGAGATACCACCGATCGAAGATCCGGCGCACCCGACGGTGTTCGGCGGCCAGCCACACCAGGCCCACCACCGTGACGACGAGCGCCGTCACCCCAGCGGTCATGCCCTCGTGCTGATGTCCGGTGCCGAAGGCCGCGAGGCTTCCGCACACCGCAACCACCCCGGCCACCACCATCAGGTATCCGGGCCAGTGCAATACATCGATCAGTGATTCGCCGGCGAGCGGCCGCGTCGTCCGCAAATGGTCGACGGGGTCGTGATAGGTGTCTCCCATGGCTGCTCCTAGGGTCGCACCTCTGATTATGAGCCTCCCAGCGCAGGACCGGCAATCGCCGGAACACCCATGGAGACGGCGACGATCATCAGCGTCAACAAGAACCAGCCCGCGCCGTGCCATCCCCACCAGGTGCCCTCGACACGCCATACCCGGTAGGTCCGCACGAAGGCCCATAGGCCGCCGGCCAACAGGATCAGCGGACCTCCGACGGCCAGCAAGGTGCGCTGCGGCGCCCCGCAGGCGGCCGTGTCCACGCCCGTTCCCGGGCAGGTGCTGACCCACAAGGCGGCCATCACGATGAATCCGACCCCCGCGGCCGCCGCCAAGACGGCAAAGCGGATGGCGGCGCGCACCTCGCCGTCTTCGGAACCCAGACGATCACCTCGTGATCGCTCGTCTGCTTTCGGCATCGAGAACCTCATACTCCGCGTGCTGACTCCGTGTGGTGTTTCGTCCGCACTGCTGGATTAGTTACCCGTTTCTCTCAGACAGTCACGCACCGCCGCGACGGCCACGTCTATTTCTGCCCGCGACACCGTCAGCGCGGGACGGAATCGCACGCCGTCGTCTCCGGTGGGTAACACGATCACGCCCCGCTGCCACAGCCGGCGGATCAACTCGTCGCGATCGGCGGTGGTCGGCAGGCTGAACGCGCACATCAGCCCGCGGCCGCGGGGGTCGGACACCAGCGCGCCGAACTCGCCGGCGAGCTCGACCAGCCGGCCCAGCAGATAGCGGCCCCGCTCGGCGGCCCGATCGAACAGTCCGTCGGCCTCGATGATTTCGAGGATGCGCCGCGCCCGCACCATGTCGGTCAGATTGCCGCCCCACGTCGAGTTGATCCGGGAGGAGACCGCGAAGACGTTGTCCGCGACCTCGTCGACCCGCCGGCCGGCCATCACCCCGCACACCTGAGTCTTCTTGCCGAATGCCACGACGTCGGGCTGCACACCCAATTGCTGGTAGGCCCAAGGAGTTCCGGTCAGCCCGCAGCCGGTCTGCACCTCGTCGAAGATCAGCAACGCATCGTGTTCGTCGCACAGCTCGCGCATCGCCGCGAAGAACTGGGGCCGGAAGTGCCGGTCGCCGCCCTCGCCCTGGATGGGTTCGGCGATGAAGCAGGCGATGTCGTGCGGGTGGGCCTCGAACGCCGCCCGGGCCTGGCGCAACGACTCGGCTTCGGCCGCGTCCATGTCCGTCTTGTTCAGGCCCGGCCGGAGGTAGGGCGCGTCGATGCGCGGCCAGTCGAACTTCGGGAACCGGGCCACGGTGACCGGCTTGGTGTTGGTCAGCGACAGCGTGTAGCCGCTGCGGCCGTGGAAGGCACCGCGCAGGTGCAGCACCCGGGTGCCCAGTTCAGGGCCGCCCGAGTGCAAGCCGCGGCTTTCGTTGTACCGGCTCTTCCAGTCGAAGGCCACCTTGAGGGCGTTCTCCACCGCGAGTGCGCCGCCGTCGATGAAGAACAGGTGCGGCAGCGCCGGGTCGCCGAGCACCCGCGCGAAGGTCTCGACGAAGCCGGCCATGGCCGCGGTGTACACATCGGCGTTGCTTGGCTTGTTCAGCGCGGCCACGGTGAGTTCGGCGCGGAACTCCTCGTCGTCGGCCAGTGCCGGATGGTTCATCCCCAGCGCCGACGAGGCGAAGAAGGTGAACATGTCGAGGTAGCGCCGGCCGTCGCGGGCGTCGACCAGATAGGAGCCGGACGACCGGGTCAGGTCGAGCACGAAATCGAAACCATCGACCAGCAGGTTGCGCGACAGCACGTCGTGGACGCCGTGGGCTTGCGACAGGACGGCAGTCATACCGGCCATTCTAGCCGAGTATTTACGGATTTATGACGATATTGTCGTAGATTTTATGGTACGTGTTGGCGATCACTGTAAAAAGTGTTGAGGATGATGGTGCTTCGGGTTTGGACGTTCGCCGCGGTCCGGATTCGCTGCAGCAGATCCTCGAGCGCCCGCGGAGACTCGACGCGCACCAGCAGCATGTAGCTTTCCTCGCCGGCCACCGAGTGGCACGCCTCGATCTCCTCGATGTGCGCCAGCCGGGCGGGCGCATCATCGGGTTGGGAAGGATCAAGAGGAGTGATGGCCACGAACGCCGATAGCACGTGCCCGACCGCCTCGGGGTCGATCCGCGCGGAGTATCCCGAGATCACGCCGCGGGCCTCCAGCCGGCGCACCCGGGACTGCACCGCCGAAACCGACAGGCCGGCACTCGCGGCCAACTCCGCGAGGGTGGCGCGTCCGTCCGCGACCAGCCGGCGCACCAGGATCCGGTCGATGTCGTCGAGCGTCTCACTCATGGCCAGAGATTAACCGTGAGCGGCGTCAAAAGGCTGGTGACCTGGCAGCTCCGCGAGCGCTTCGCGGCGGGGCTGTCGGCGATGTACGCCGGCGAGGTGCCCGCCTACGGCACCCTGGTCGAGGTCAGCGGACAGGTCAACGCCGAGTACGTGGCACGCCATCGGAGCGCCGAACGTCTGGGCTCCTTGGCGCGGGTCACCGCCGAACGCCATGGCGCCATCCGGGTGGGCAGCCCGGCCGAACTGGCCGCGATCGCGGACCTGTTCGCGGCCTTCGGCATGAGACCCGTCGGGTACTACGACCTGCGTCGCGCCCGCACGCCGATTCCGGTGGTATCGACGGCTTTTCGGCCCATCGATACAAACGAGTTGGCGCGCAATCCTTTTCGGGTGTTCACGTCGATGCTGGCCACCCGCGACGCGCGGTATTTCGATCCCGACCTGCGGGGCCGCGTCGAGACGTTCATCGCGCGCCGCGAGCTGTTCGACCCCGCGCTGCTCGGTCGGGCCCGGCTCATCGCCGCCGAGGGTGCCTGCGACGCCGAGGAAGCCGACGCGTTCGTCGCCGCGGCGGTGGGCGCCTTCGCGCTGTCGCGGGAACCGATCAACAAGGCCTGGTATGACGAGTTGTCCCGGGTGTGTGCGGTGGCCGCCGACATCGCGGGCGTGGGTTCGACCCACCTCAACCACCTGACGCCGCGGGTCCTGGACATCGACGAGCTGTACCAGCGGATGACCGGGCGCGGCATCACGATGATCGATGCAATCCAGGGCCCGCCGCGCACCGACGGACCCGCGGTGTTGTTGCGCCAGACGTCATTTCGCGCGCTGGCCGAATCATGCCTGTTTCGCGGCCGCGACGGGACCGTATCGGCGGGCAGTCTGCGGGTTCGGTTCGGCGAGGTCGAGGCGCGCGGTGTGGCGCTGACCCCGCGCGGGCGCGAACGCTACGACGCCGCAATGGCCACCGAGGATCCCGCCGAAGTGTGGAGCGACTACTTCCCGCCGACCGACACGGAGATGGCCGCCGAGGGGCTGGCCTACTACCGCGGCGGTGACCCGGCGGCCCCGATCGTCTACGAAGACTTCCTGCCGGCCTCGGCGGCGGGCATCTTCCGGTCCAACCTGGACCGCGACGCCCGGGCAGCCGACGGCGACGACGATTCTGGCTACAGCGCCGAGTGGCTGGCCGGGTCGATCGGCCACCATATCCATGACCCCTATCTTCTCTACGAGGAGGCATCGGCATGACGACCTCTGACGAGTTGCGCGACCGGGCACGTCGGGCCCTGCGGGCGACCGGCGCCGACGTCAGCCTCGGCGAGCCCGACGAACATGGTCTGGCGGCCAGCACGCCGATCACCGGCGAGGTGCTTTTCACCGTCGCAGAGACCTCGCCCGAGCAGGCCGACCGCGCGATCGCCGCGGCCGCCCGGGCCTTCACCACGTGGCGCGCCACCCCGGCCCCGGTGCGCGGTGCCCTGGTGGCCCGCCTCGGCGAGCTGCTCACCGCACACCAGAACGACCTCGCGACGCTGGTGACGCTCGAGGTCGGCAAGATCGCCTCCGAAGCCCTGGGCGAAGTGCAGGAGATGATCGACATCTGCCAGTTCGCGGTCGGCCTGTCGCGCCAGCTCTACGGCCGGACCATCGCCTCGGAGCGCCCCGGGCACCGGCTGGCCGAGACCTGGCATCCACTGGGCGTGGTCGGGGTCATCACCGCGTTCAACTTCCCGGTCGCCGTGTGGGCGTGGAACACCGCGGTGGCCCTGGTCTGCGGGGACACGGTGGTATGGAAGCCCTCCGAGCTGACGCCGTTGTCCGCGCTGGCCTGCCAGGCCCTGATCGGGCGGGCCGCCGCCGAGGTCGGCGCACCGCCCGCGGTGAGCCGGCTGGTGCTGGGCGAGCGCGACCTGGGCGAGCGGCTGGTCGACGACCCGCGGGTCGCGCTGGTGTCCGCGACGGGCTCGGTGCGGATGGGCCGGCAGGTGGGTCCGCGGGTGGCCGCGCGCTTCGGGCGGGCGCTGCTGGAGCTGGGCGGCAACAACGCGGCGATCGTGACGCCGTCGGCCGACCTGGACCTGGCGGTGCGCGCCATCGTGTTCGCCGCCGCCGGCACCGCCGGTCAGCGCTGCACCAGCCTGCGCCGGCTGATCGTGCACCGCTCGCTGGCCGACGTGGTCGTCGAGCGGGTGGCCGCCGCGTACCGGCAGTTGCCGATCGGCGACCCGTCGGCGCCCGGCACGCTCATCGGCCCGCTGATCCACGAGACCGCCTACCGCGACATGGTCGGCGCGCTGGAGCAGGCGCGCGCCGAGGGCGGCGAGGTGATGGGCGGCGACTACCAGGACGTCTGGGGCGAGGCGTATCCGAGCGCCTACTACGTCGCGCCGGCGGTGGTGCGCATGCCCGCGCAGAGCGACATCGTGGCCGCCGAGACGTTCGCGCCGATCCTCTACGTGCTCACCTACGACGACCTGGACGAGGCGATCGCGCTCAACAACGGCGTGCCGCAAGGGCTCTCGTCGGCCATCTTCACCACCGACCTGCGCGAGGCCGAGCGATTCCTGGACGGCTCCGACTGCGGCATCGCGAACGTCAATATCGGCACGTCGGGGGCCGAAATCGGGGGTGCTTTCGGTGGCGAGAAGCAAACCGGCGGCGGGCGGGAATCCGGCTCGGACGCGTGGAAGGCGTACATGCGACGGGCCACCAATACCGTTAATTACTCCAGCGAGCTGCCCTTGGCTCAAGGTGTGGAGTTCGGATAAACGCAAGCTGAATTGTCTGCCGGTCTTCGTGGGTACTATCTGACACATGCCAACGGCTAGGAGGCGGTTGTCCCCTGAGGACCGACGCGCCGAACTGCTTGCGTTAGGGGCGGAAGTCTTCGGGAAGCGGCCTTACGACGAGGTCCGCATCGACGAGATCGCCGAGCGGGCCGGCGTCTCGCGGGCGCTGATGTACCACTACTTCCCCGACAAGCGAGCGTTCTTCGCCGCGGTGGTCAAGGACGAGGCCGACCGGCTCTACGAGGCGACGAACAAAGAGCCGATGACCGGGCTGACGATGTTCGAAGAGGCGCGGATGGGCGTGCTGGCCTACATGGCCTACCACGAACAGAACCCGGAGGCCGCCTGGGCCGCTTACGTCGGCCTGGGCCGGTCCGACCCGGTTCTCCTCGGCGTCGAGGACGACGCCAAGAACCGCCAGCTGGAGCACATCATGACCCGTATCCATGAGGTCGTGGCCGCGGTTCCGGGAGCGAAGCTGGCACCCGACGTCGAGCGGGACCTGCGGGTGATCCTCAACGGCTGGATCGCGTTCACGTTCGAGCTGTGCCGTCAGCGCATCATGGACCCGACCACCAGTGCCGAGCGCCTGGCCGACTCGTGCGCGCACACGCTGCTCGACGCGATCACCCGGGTTCCCGAGATCCCCGAGGAACTCGCCCACGCGATGGCGACCGCCCGCCATCAACCGCAGTAGCACGTTTCTGTCGGTGGGTGTTGGCACCATGGCCAGGTGAGCACCGAAGCACTCGAGAAGTTCAGCGAGATAACCCGCGAGTGGTTCAGTAGCACCTTCCCCGCCCCGACCACCGCGCAGGCGGCGGCGTGGGAAGCCATTGCCGACGGCAACAACACGCTGGTCATAGCGCCGACCGGATCCGGTAAGACGCTGGCGGCGTTCCTGTGGGCCCTGGACTCCTTGGCCCGCACCACCGTCGCGGACGAACATCGGAGCGGCACCCGCGTCCTCTATGTCTCCCCGCTCAAGGCGCTGGCGGTCGACGTGGAGCGCAACCTGCGCACGCCGCTGGCCGGGCTGAGGCGAATCGCCGAACGCCACGACCTGCCCGCCCCCGACATCAGTGTCGGGGTCCGCTCGGGTGACACCCCGCCGGCCCAGCGCCGCCAGCTGATCAACTCCCCGCCCGACGTGCTGATCACCACCCCCGAGTCGCTGTTTCTGATGCTGACCTCGGCCGCGCGCGACACGCTGGCCGGCGTGCAGACGGTGATCATCGACGAGGTGCATGCGATCGCCGCGGGCAAGCGCGGCGCACACCTGGCGGTGTCGCTGGAGCGGCTCGAGGACTTGTCCCGGGACCTGCGGGACGGGCGGCCCGCGCAGCGCATCGGACTCTCGGCGACGGTGCGCCCGCCCGAGGAGCTCGCGCGGTTCCTGTCCGGTACCGCCCCGACCACGATCGTGGCTCCGCCGTCGGCCAAATCCTTTCAGCTCACCGTGCAGGTGCCGGTGCCCGACATGGCCAATCTGGCCGAAAACACCATCTGGCCCGACGTCGAGGCCCGCCTGGTCGACCTGATCGAAGCGCACAGCTCGACCATCGTATTCGCCAACTCACGACGGCTGGCCGAACGACTTACCGCACGGCTCAACGAGATTCACGCCGAGCGCAGCGGTGTCGAACTGTCGGACCCGGACAATCAAAGGGGCAACCGCAAGGTGCCCGGCGGGGCTCCGGCCCACATCATGGGCAGCGGCCAGACCTTCGGCGCCGATCCGTTGCTGGCTCGCGCGCACCACGGTTCGGTCAGCAAGGAACAGCGCGCGCTGGTCGAAGAGGATCTCAAACGCGGGCTGCTCAAGGCGGTGGTCGCCACGTCGAGCCTGGAGCTGGGTATCGACATGGGAGCCGTCGATCTGGTGATCCAGGTGGAGGCGCCGCCGTCGGTGGCCAGCGGCTTGCAGCGCATCGGGCGGGCGGGCCATCAGGTCGGTGAGGTGTCCCGAGGTGTGCTGTTCCCCAAGCACCGCACCGATCTGATCAGTTGCGCGGTCAGCGTGCAGCGGATGCTGGCCGGGCAGATCGAGAGCATGCGGGTGCCGGCCAATCCGCTCGACATCCTGGCTCAGCAGACGGTGGCCGCCGCCGCGCTCGAGCCGCTGAACGCCGACCGGTGGTTCGACACGGTACGACGCAGCGCCCCGTTCTCGACCCTGCCGCGCAGCGTGTTCGAGGCCACCCTGGACCTGTTGAGCGGCAAGTACCCGTCCACCGAATTCGCCGAACTGCGACCGCGACTGGTGTACGACCGCGACACCGGCACGCTGACCGCCCGGCCCGGTGCGCAGCGGCTGGCCGTCACGTCCGGCGGCGCGATCCCCGATCGCGGGATGTTCACCGTCTACCTGGCCAGTGAAGCCGAAAAGCCCTCGCGGGTAGGTGAACTCGACGAGGAGATGGTCTACGAGTCGCGGCCCGGTGATGTGATCTCGCTGGGGGCGACCAGCTGGCGGATCACCGAGATCACCCACGATCGGGTGTTGGTAATTCCGGCGCCCGGCCTGCCGGCCCGGCTGCCGTTCTGGCACGGCGACGGCGTGGGCCGCCCCGCCGAGCTCGGCGCGGCGCTGGGTGCGTTCACCGGCGAACTTGCCAGCCTTAGCCGCGAAGAATTCGGAACACGTTGCGCTGCATTGGGTTTCAACGAATACGCGACCGACAACCTGTGGGTCTTGCTCGACGACCAGCGGACCGCCACTTCGACGGTGCCCACCGACACCACCCTGCTGGTCGAACGATTCCGCGACGAGCTCGGCGACTGGCGGGTGATCCTGCACTCGCCGTACGGGCTGCGCGTGCATGGCCCGCTCGCGCTGGCGGTGGGCCGGCGGCTGGCCGAGCGCTACGGCATCGACGAGAAGCCGACCGCCTCCGACGACGGCATCGTCGTGCACCTGCCCGACACCGGGCTGTCCAGCCAAGAGGGCGCCCCGCTGGGCGCAGAGCTTTTCGTCTTCGACGCCGATGAAATAGACCCGATCGTCACCGCCGAAGTGGGCGGCTCGGCACTGTTCGCGTCCCGCTTCCGGGAATGCGCGGCGCGTGCGCTGCTGCTGCCGCGGCGCCACCCCGGCCGCCGCTCGCCGCTGTGGCACCAGCGTCAGCGCGCCGCGCAATTGCTGGACGTGGCCCGCAAATATCCCGACTTCCCGATCGTGCTGGAGACCGTCCGGGAATGCCTGCAGGACGTGTACGACGTCCCGGCGCTGGTCGATTTGATGACAGGCATCGCCAACCGCCGGGTGCGGGTGCTCGAGGCCGAAACACCCAAGCCGTCACCGTTCGCCGCGTCGCTGCTGTTCGGCTACGTCGGCGCGTTCATGTATGAAGGCGATTCCCCGCTCGCCGAGCGCCGCGCCGCGGCCCTGTCACTGGACAGCACGCTGCTGGCCGAGCTGCTCGGACGCGTCGAGTTGCGCGAGCTGCTCGACGCGGACGTCATCGCCGCGACCGGCCGCCAGTTGCAGCATCTGACCGCCGAGCGGGCCGCCCGCGACGCCGAGGCGGTCGCCGACCTGCTGCGGTTGCTGGGCCCGCTGACCGAAGACGAGGTCGCCGCGCGATCCGAGGCCGCCGACGTGGGCGGCTGGCTGGAAGGCCTGCGCGCCGCCCGGCGTGCGCTGACGGTGTCGTTCGCCGGCCGCAGCTGGTGGGTGGCCATCGAGGACATCGGCCGCCTGCGCGACGCGGTCGGCGTGGCCGTCCCGCTGGGCGTCCCGGCAACCTTCACCGAGCAGGTGGCAGACCCACTCGGCGAGCTGCTGGGCCGCTACGCGCGCACCCGCACCCCATTCACCACGGCCGAGGCCGCCGCCCGCTTCGGGCTGGGGCTGCGAGTGACGGCCGACGTGCTGAACCGGCTGGCCAGTGATGGCCGGCTGGTGCGCGGCGACTTCGTCGCTTCCGGCGGTGTCGGTGGAGTTGGCGGCGAACAATGGTGTGACGCAGACGTTTTGCGCATACTGCGGCGGCGTTCGCTGGCGGCGCTGCGCGCTCAGGTCGAGCCGGTCAGCACCGCCGCCTACGGACGCTTCCTGCCCGCCTGGCATCACCTGGGGGCCGCCAGCGGCCTGGACGGGCTGATGTCTGTGATAGATCAGCTGGCCGGGGTGCGGATCCCGGCGTCGGCCCTCGAGCCGCTGGTGCTGGCACCGCGAGTGACCGGCTACTCGCCGGCGATGCTCGACGAGCTGCTGGCGGCCGGCGAGGTCACCTGGTCGGGTGCCGGGTCGATCTCGGGCAGCGACGGCTGGATTGCTTTGCACGCCAGCGATTCCGCGCCGCTGAGCCTGACGACACCCGACGAGATCGACTTCACCGACGCCCATCGCGCGATCCTGGAAACCCTGGCCGGCGGCGGCGCCTACTTCTTCCGGCAGCTCGCTCAGGACGGCATCTCCGAATCCGCGCTCAAAGATGCGCTGTGGGAACTGATCTGGGCGGGCTGGATCACCGGCGACACCTTCGCACCGGTGCGCGCGCTGCTGACGGGCACCGGGGCCCGCAAACGCTCGGCTCCCGCCCACCGGACCCGCCGGGCGCCGCGGCTGAGCCGGTACAGCGTCGCGAATCCGAACGCCAGGACCACCGATCCCACCGTGGCCGGGCGCTGGTCGGCGCTGCCGACCCCGGAGCCCGATTCCACCCTGCGCGCCCACTATCAAGCCGAATTGCTGCTCAACCGGCATGGCGTGCTGACCAGGGGCGCGGTGGTGTCGGAAAATGTACCGGGGGGATTCGCCACCTTGTACAAGGTTCTGAGCACCTTCGAAGAAGCGGGCCGGTGTCAGCGGGGATACTTCGTGGAGTCGCTGGGCGGCGCCCAATTCGCCGTCGCCTCGACCGTCGACCGGCTGCGCAGTTACCTCGACGGGATCGATCCGGAACGACCCGAATACCGGGCGGTCGTGCTGGCCGCCGCCGACCCCGCCAACCCGTACGGGGCCGCATTGCCCTGGCCCGCAACCGACGGGCCACGCCCGGGCCGCAAGGCCGGCGCGCTCGTCGTGCTGGTCGACGGCGAGTTGGCCTGGTTCCTCGAGCGCGGCGGGCGAACATTGCTGACGTTCACCGACGATCCCGGCGCCCACCACGCGGCGGCCCAGGGGCTGGCCGACCTGGTCACCGCCCGGCGCGTCGAGTCGATCCTGGTCGAACGCATCGACGGGGTGCCGGCCCTGCAGCCGCTGCCCGGCGGGCCGAGTCCCGTCACCGAGGCACTGTCGGAAGCGGGCTTCGCGCGCACCCCGCGCGGAATGCGGCTGCGGTGATGACCGATGCCCGAGGGTGACACCGTCTGGCACACCGCGGCCATGCTGCGCGAGCACCTGGCCGGGCAAACGCTGACCCGCTGCGACGTCCGGGTGCCGCAATTCGCCACCGTCGACCTGACCGGCACCGTGGTCGACGAGGTGCTCAGCCGCGGCAAGCACCTGTTCATCCGGGCCGGGCGGGCCAGCATCCACTCACACCTGAAAATGGACGGCAGCTGGCGAGTCGGAAACCGCCCGGTGCGGATAGACCATCGCGCACGTATCATCTTGGAAGCCAACGGTATTCGTGCTGTCGGCATCGATCTTGGCGTGCTCGAGGTTCTCGACCGCGATCGCGACGGCGAAGCGGTCGCCCATTTGGGGCCCGATCTGTTGGGCCCGGACTGGGATCCCGACCTGGCCGCGGCGAACTTGGCCGCAAGCCCGGACCGGCCGCTGGCCGAGGCGTTGCTCGACCAGCGGGTGATGGCCGGGGTCGGCAACGTCTACTGCAACGAATTGTGTTTCGTCAGTGGACACTTGCCCACCGCACCGGTCAGCGCGATCGCAGACCCGCGCCGTTTGGTGTCGCGAGCCCGGGACATGCTGTGGGCCAACCGCTTCCGCTGGAACCGCTGCACCACCGGCGACACCCGGGCGGGCCGGCAGCTGTGGGTCTACGGCCGCGCCGGGCAGAGCTGCCGGCGCTGCGGCACGCGCATCAACATCGATGACACTGCCGCCCGGGTGGCCTACTGGTGTCCGTCCTGTCAGCGCTGAACCCCAAACTCTGGGCGAACTTCACAAACACGTTGTTCAACCCCGCCGGGAAATCCTGCGGAACAATGCGAATCGGCGACGGCTAGTCGCGGGCATGCGCCAGGAAGAATTGCGCGATCGATTCGGATCCGTCCAACACTCGCGTGGTCGGCCCGATCACCGCCCTCGGCAAATACTGCTTGCCGCCCGGCCAGGTGTGCCCGCCGTTGTCGATTTGGTAGAAGACCACCTCGGTGGCCGCCGCGCACGCCGTCGATTCGATGCGGTGCACGACGGTGCCGTCGCCGACGTTGGGCAGAACCTGGGCCATCGGGTCACCCTGGCATCCATCGGCCGAACGCCACTTGTCCACCATGCTTTTGACCGAAATGGAGTGGCTCAACCCCCCGCGACCACGTACGTCCCCGCCGTTGAAATGCACCAGCGGATCCGCGGTCCCGTGCGCCTCCCACACCGAAACGGGCTGCGACGGATTACACGCCACGCCGACGCCCAGCGTGCCCGCCACCGGCGCGATCGCCGAAAAAACATCAGCACGATCGCAAGCCAGCCGGTTGGACATGAAGCCGCCGTTGGACATTCCGGTGACGAATACGTGTCCGGGCGCGATGTTGTAGTCGTTGCGCAGCTTGTCGGCCAGCCCCACCAGGAAGCCGACGTCGTCGACATGGCGGCGATCGGCGGGCGAAGCTCCCCGCCCGTCGGCCCAGCTCTTGTCGTAACCGTCGGGGTAAACCACCAGCAGGTTGTTGGCGTCAGCGACGGCGTCGAAGTCCGTCAGACCCTTCTGGCCCTTTCCGCTGCCGCCGCCTCCGTGCAGGCTGAGTACCAAACCGACGGGATCCCCGGGTGGCAGGTGCATTACGTAGGTGCGGTCCAGGCCGCCGGACCGAAACTTTCCGGCCAGATCGCGCGGCGTGGCCGCCGATACGTGCTGCACGCCGCAGCCGACGAGACAGACCGCCAGCAGCGCCAGCGGTAGCAATCGTCCATACGGCATGAGGGTCAAATTACCTACCGCAGTGACGGTTCGATCACCTCGGGCGGGTATTGGATAGGCCGGCACTGAAAACGGCCATGTTCAACTCCCGGCCAGAGTTACTCACATTGGCAACCATCGCGATTTGAGCCATGATGAGGAACGTGAAAATTGCCAAGCCCGGCTCCCTGAAGATGCCGTCGGGCACCCGACTCGTAGCAGCGATGGCCGTGTCGCTTGGCGTGCTCGGCGCGGGGGTGGCCCCTGCCGCCCACGCCGACGCAAACGACGACAAATTCATCCAGCTGCTGATTGCCGACGGCATCACCCACGATTCCGTCCCCGCTGCAATCGCGGCAGCGCGGAAGGTCTGTGAGTACCTCGCCCAGGGGATGACGCCCAACGAAGTCGTCATCGACGTGATGAACAGCAGCAGCCTGCCCGACTACGACGCAGGCTACTTCGTCGGCGCGGCCATTCGCGCCTACTGCCCGCAGTACAAGCCGCCGCCGGAGCCTGCACCTCCGCCGGCACCGCCGTCGACCTAACGAAACGGCCACAAACCACCACAAAACGGCGAGCCGACGCCGTTGCGCCTTCGTCTGTGCGTACACTTTAACAACAGGTGAACAGACGGAGGACTAAAAATGATCACGAAGATAATAATTGGTGGCGCGGTCGTTCTAGGTGCCACGGTTGGACTCGCCGCACCTGCTAACGCGGACGTGGTGTTCAACCAATTTTCCTGTACCTGCGGGGCACCGCCCCCATTCGCCAGCCCACTGGCCGCGGATCGCATCAACCAGGGTATTCACGACGCCTTGACCCGCGTGCTGCCTGGCGACAACGGCTAACCGGCCGCTCCCTGTCCGACAGCTTGGACAGCGGCGTGCTCGTGTAGCGCCTGCTCAGCGTTCACCGGAACCGGCATCAGGTCGAAGACGACCTCCTTGACGGTTCCGGTGAACGCGTAGGGCGCCCTATCCTCGTATTCGCGATCGACGACCAACCCGTTGTCGCGGCCGATGTCCATCCCCGCGTACGACGTGAAGGCCAGACTCACCGTCTGCGGCAGTTCGCCCTCTCCGATCAACCGGTCGCCGGCCCATAGCGTCACGCGTCCCCCCGAACCGACGACGGGCTGGGCCGATTCGAACAGCATCCGCACGGTGACATCGCCGACGGGCAGTGCCTCGGTCGATACCTGCCGATAGGTCTCGACGCCGAGGAACGAATACGTGTGGTGCAGCTTGCGCTCCTCGTCGACCCACAACGCGAACCCGCCCATGAAGTCGGCGTTGGCGACGAGCACCCCCTGCGCTCCGGCCCCGGGGATGTGCAGCCGCGCTTCGATCGCGTAGGAACGGCCGAAGATGCGCGGCACCATGCCGCGCTGAATGTTCTGCACGCCGCCGGAGAAGCTGAACCGCGTGGTGGTGGGCAGCGGCGGCAGGTCGCCGAACATCACCGCAAGTCCGCCGAGAAGCGGTAGTACCCGGTTCTTTTCAGCTTCGTGCCACCACAGTTCGATCAGCTCGGCAAGCTTGTCGGGATGCTCGGCGGCCAGGTCGTTGGCCTGAGAGAAGTCGTCGGGCAGGTAGTACAGCTCCCAGACGTCGTCGTCGGGGTCGTAGTTGCCCGGCGCGAACCGCTGCATGGTCCGCGGCGACAGATCCCATGGCGCCTTGTCCAGCCGGGCGCAGGCCCACCAGCCGTCCTTGTACAACGCGCGGCTGCCGAAGTTCTCGAAGTACTGCACGGTGTGCCGCTCTGGTGCCGCCGAGTCGTCGAAGGTGTGGATGAAGCTGGTGCCGTCCATCGGCTCCTGCTCGAACCCGTCGACACTGCTCGGTTCCGGTAAACCGATGGCCTCCAACACCGTTGGCGCAATGTCGATGCAGTGTGTGAACTGGTCGCGCACTTGGGCGTCGGGCCGGATCCGGCTCGGCCAGGCCACCACCATCGGATCGCGGGTGCCGCCGAGGTGGCTGGCCATCTGTTTGCCCCACTGATACGGGGTGTTGTTGGCGTGCGCCCAGGCGCTGGCGAAATGCGGTGCGGTGTCCTCGTCGCCCAGCGCCTCGATCCCGCCGTATTGCTCGATGAGTGCCAACTGCTGCTCGGCGGTGAGATCGAGGCCGTTGATGAACGTCATTTCGTTGAACGAACCGGTGTTGGTGCCCTCCATGCTGGCGCCGTTGTCGCCCCAGATGTAGAAGACCATCGTGTTGTCGGACTCGCCGAGACCGTCGATCGCGTCCAGCAGGCGACCGACATTCCAGTCGGCGTTCTCCGAGAACCCGGCGAACACCTCCATCTGCCGGGCATAGAGTTGGCGCTGGGTCTGCGACAGGCTGTCCCACGCCGGAAAAAGATCGGGCCGCTCGGTGAGTTCGGCGTCGGGCGGAATGATCCCGAGCTGCTTTTGCCGCTCAAAGGTCTTCTGCCGGTACACGTCCCAACCCTCGTCGAATTGACCGCGATACTTGTCGGCCCACTCGGCGAACACGTGGTGCGGCGCGTGGGTGGCGCCGGTCGCGTAGTACATCATCCACGGCTTGGTGGCGTTGGCCGCCCGCACGGTGTGCAACCACTCGACGGCCTTGTCGGTGAGATCGTCGGGGAAGTAGTACGGCTTACCACCCTGGCCCGGGGGTATGCCAAGCACGGAATTGTCCTGGCTGATGATCGGGTCGTACTGGCCCGCGGCTCCCGACGGGAAGCCCCAGAAGTGGTCGAATCCCCAGCCGAGCGGCCAGTTGTCGAACGGACCCGCAGCGCCCTGCACGTTGTCCGAAGTCAGATGCCACTTGCCGAAAGCGCTTGTTACATAACCGTTGTCGCGAAGAATCCGCGGTAGCGCGGCGCAGCTGCGCGGCTTGGCCGTCGAGTAGCCGGGGTAAGGCCCGGGAAACTCGCACACCGATCCGAAGCCGACCCGGTGGTGGTTGCGTCCGGTCAGCAACGCCGCGCGGGTCGGCGAGCACACCGCGGTAACGTGAAATCGGTTATAAACCAACCCGTTACGCGCCAACCGGGACAGTGTCGGGGTGCGGATAGCGCCGCCGAAGGTGTCCGGGCCGCCGAAGCCGGCGTCGTCGATCAGCACGATCAGCACGTTCGGCGCGCCCTCGGGTGCGGCGGCACCGGGCACGATCGTCCAGTCCCCCACCGACTCAGCCACGGTGCGGCCCACGGTGCCGCCGAAGCCGCGCTGCGGGATCGGTAACCGGGTGCGGTCCGGGTTGAACTTGCCCATCGCCTCACCGAGCGCCACGCCGAAGCCACGCAAGGTCGAATGACCAAGCTCTGCAATAGATTTCATCGGCGAGCCGGCCAGCGCCTGCTGGACGGCCAATCGGGATTCGTCCGGAGCCAGGACGACGATCACGGCACTGTCGGCGGCCATCTGTTCGCCGATCTGGTCGGATAGCCCGCCCTTGACCTTCTGATTCAAGAAGGTGCCCGCCAGGGCGCCGGCCGCGGCGCCGACTGCCGCCGTGACCACCGACGCCGGCGAGAGCAGGCCCGCGGCCAGGCCCGCGCCCGCCCCCCACTTGGCGCCACGACGGCCGAGGCGATTGCCGCTGTCGACGAACACGCGATTGCCCTCGGCGTCCTTGCCGACCAGCACCGCGTCGCGTACCCGCAGGCTCTTGGCCTTAGCGCGGTCGGTCAGGGTGTGAAAGTCGTGGCGGGCTGCCTCGAGGCCTTGATAGCCGGCAACGATGACCAGCGTGCGTTCTTCGCTCATAACCAACTTATAGACCCCCGGCGTCAGTACGCGGAGATCTCATCCTCATTCGGCAATACTCCGCTGTTGATGAAGATGACACGACGGCCGATCTCCACGGCGTGGTCGGCGAAGCGCTCGTAGAAGCGGCCCAGCAATGCCGTTTCGACACCGGCGGAGACGCTGTGCGGCCATTCCCGATCTATCAGCACACCGAACAGCTCCCGATACAGGTCATCCATCGCGTCGTCTTGCTCGTGAAGCAGACCGGCTTGTCGCGGATCGCAGGATATCAATGCGCTTTTCGCACTGTCGCCCAACGTAATTGCCACCTTGGCCATGGCCGTGAAGTAGTCGCCGACTTCGGCGGGCAGGACGTGGTTGGGGTACTCGCGCCGGGCGATCTTCGCGATATGCACCGCCAGCGCACCCATGCGTTCCACGTCGGCGATGATTTGTATCGAGCTGAAGACCGCTCGCAATTCGCTGGCCACCGGTTGTTGCAACACCAGCAGCGCGAAGGCTTCCTTTTCAACGCGGGCCCGCAATGCCACGATCCGCTCGTGGTCGCCGATCACCTGCTCGGCGGCGACATTGTCGGCCTCGAGCAGAGCCCGGGTCGCGCGCTTCATCGCGACGCCCGCCAGGGCGCACATGTCGCCCAGCTGCGTGGTCAGGTTGGCCAGCTGTTGGTGATAGGCGGTACGCATCGGTGAAGACCTCCCTGAAAGCGAGTGGCTCGACAACGATGTTCGCCTTGTTCGGGAACCGCTCGCAAGGGACGAAAGCCCCTGAAGGGGGGCCTTACGCCTCCTCTGAATCAGCCCGGCGCCACATAGTCTGGCGAGGTGATCACGCCGCGTGGTTTACCGGGCTTTGCCTTGGTGACCGGCCCGTTGCGGGCGACGGTCGGCGGCACCCTCAGCAAAACGTTAACCCATGCCGCGCCGGATTTTTCGTCGGCGGCACGCGCGACGGCGGGCGTGCTGATCGAGGCGCTGGGCGGCCCCGCGGCACGGCGCACCAGTCGCAGCGGGCCGCGGTGCTGGATCGAGGTGCGAGGTCTCGGCGGCGAACATGCCCGCGCCATCGGCACCGACGTGCTGACCGCCGTCCGCGCGACACCCGGTGTTCACACGGCCTTCCTCAACCGTGCCCTGGCGCGGGTCGTGGTGACCCTGGACACCGAAGCCGCCGATGCGCCCTCGCTGACCGACCTGTGCCGGATCGTCGAGAACGCCGAATCGCGCGCCCGGGTTGGCGCCACTCGACAACACCCGGCCTCGCTGCCGGGCGACGATGCGCTGCTGGTGGCGCGGATGGTCGCGGCCACGGCCGCCACTGTGGGCCTTGGCCTTTCACTGACCGGCAGCCTGCTGCGCCTGCCCAGAATGCCCGACTTGGTGGCCGTGGTACCGACGCTGGCCGATCACCTGCCGCGAGCGCGTCGAGAGCTGGAACAACGCCTTGGTCCGGAGGGAACCGATGTGTTGTTCGGTTTGGTCAACGCCGTCACCGCCGCGCTGACGGTGTCGCCGACGGCGGCGGCCGCCGAGGCCGCTACCAACACGCTGCTGGCGGTGGAGGCGTGGAGTTGCCGGCTGGCGTGGTTCCGGCATGAATCCACCGTGGGCTGCCAACCGATTCCGGACGATGCGGCGTTGACGACGCGGGACCGGCCCCGCCCGCCCGACGGTCCCGCCGAACGCTACGCGAACCGCATCGGCCTGGCCGGCATCGGTGCCGGCGCGCTGGTGGGTCTGCTGTCACGGAATCTCGACACGGCCGGTGCCGCCGCGCTCAGTACCGTTCCGAAGCCGTTGCGCACCGTACGTGAGGCGTTCGCCTGTGCGATGAGCAGCGGCCTCAACGTCCACCATGACGCGCTGGTGCTGCACCCTCGCGTGCTGCGCTCACTGGATCGGATCGACGCGATCATGATCGACCCGCGGGCGCTCTACACCGACGAGCTGATGGTCAGTCGCGTTCTGGGAGTGGAGAACTCGGTACGTTCCCACGCATGGGAAGCAGTGCGTGGCGAACTCGAACGTGACGGCCTGAAGCCGGGATGGCACCAGCTGGCCGACATCCCCGGCGCCGGCGGTATCGGCGAGGCGCTGATCAGCCCGGTTCGCGATCCGTTCGCCGCGGCGGTGCTGACCGAAGCGCGCCGCTCACAGCCGCGGATATTCTCCCTGTACGACGACGGGTTACGTTCTCTGGCAAGGGGATTCGACCAGCTCTATCCCACAGACGGTTCGATCGACCACGCGGTGGCAGCGGCGGTGGCCGAACTGAAGGCCGGCGGCGCCACCGTGGCGCTGCTGACGACGGCGGAGATGCGGGCCGCGCACCGGTCCGACATCACGATCGGCGTGCTGCGCGACGGGCGGCCGCCGCCGTGGAATGCCGACGTGATCGTCGACGACCTGACCGGCGTCTGGCGGGTGCTGCACGCACTGCCCGCCGCCCGGTCCGCCACCGAGGGTGCCGTCCGGCTGTCCGCCTCGGCGTCGGCGCTCGGCGCCTTGATGTTGATTCCCGGTGTGCCCGGCCGCAGTTCAACGTCGGTCAACATCGGCATGGTCACCAGCCTGTGGCTCGGATACCGGGCCGCCGCCAAGGCGTTTCGCGATCCGTTGCCCGAGCCGGAGACCAGCCACGAATGGCACGCACTGCCCGTGACGGAAGTGCAGCGACTGTTGCCCCGCCCCACCGACCAACGCGTGGTGGAAGTACCAACGTGGTGGTCCCAGCGGCCGGCGGTTCGTGCGGTACACGATGCCACCGCGGCGTCATGGGGTCTGCTCCGCGACTTCGTCGGCGAGATGCGCGGCGACCTGGCGGACCCGATCACCCCGCTGCTGGCCACCGGGGCGCTGGCCAGCGCGCTGCTCGGCTCCCCGTTGGATGCGGTCCTGGTGGGTAGCGTCCTGTTGTCCAATGCGGCGTTGTCGGCCGAGCAGCAGCTGTACGCCGAACGCACGCTGGATCGCCTGCTAGCCGTGCAGGATCCGCCTGCGCGTCGCTACGTGGGCCGAGTGCAGGCGCAGCGCTACGAGAACGTTGCCACCAGGCGGCTGCGGCTCGGCGACGTCATCGAAGTCCGTGCCGACGAGGTGGTCCCGGCGGACGCCCGACTGCTGCACGCGGTCAATCTCGAAGTCGACGAATCCACACTGACCGGCGAATCGCTACCGGTGGCCAAGCAGACCGAGCCCACACCGGGCGCCCCGCTCGCCGAGCGCACCTGCATGATCTATGCCGGCACCACGGTCGTCGCGGGCACCGCGGTGGCCGTGGTTACCGCGGCGAGCTCGCGCTCGGAGATGCGCCGAGCGCTGGCGATGGCCCCGCGGAAATTGCAAGAGGTCGGCCTGCAGCGGCAGTTGCGCCACATCACCGGCCGGGCGTTGCCGTTCAGCGTGGCCAGCGGCGGCCTGGTGGGGCTGATCAGCCTGGTGCGCGGCACACCGTTGCGCGACGCGATGTCCAGTGCGGTCACCTTGGTCATCGCGGCCATTCCGGAGGGGTTGCCATTGGTCGCCACCCTGGCCCAGCTGTCCGCGGCCCGCCGGCTCACCAGCCGATCGGTCCTGATCCGCAATCCGCACTCGATCGAAGCGCTGGCCCGGTTGAACGTGGTCTGCTTCGACAAGACCGGGACGCTCAGCGAGAACCGGCTGAGGGTCAAATCGGTGCACCCGATGGCCGGCTACACCCCGGCGCAGGTGCTCGACGCGGCGGTGAGCACCAGCTACGCCAGACACACCCATCGTGTCGACCACGCCACCGACGACGCCATCACCCAAGCCGCCGACGACCCGCGGCTGCGAGGCGACGGGATGCCGCCACCACCGCGGCGCAGCCGCGACGCGTTCCTGCCGTTCCAGTCATCCGGCCGGCCGTTCGCCGCGGCGCTGGTGGGCACTCGACTGACCATCAAGGGATCACCCGAGGCGCTCTCGTCGGCGCTGCGGCACGACGACCAGCCGTTGGCACAGCAGGTCGACGAGATGGCGGCCAATGGTCTTCGGGTGCTGGCGGTCGCCGAGCGCGAACTCACCCCGCACCAGGCCGCGGCCGCCGCGGCCAACCCGGGCTATCTGGAGAGCGTGTGCACGTCGGGCCTCACCCCGGTCGGCCTGATCGGTTTGGCAGACACTCCGCGGCCGACGGCCCGCGCCCTGCTGCAAAGCCTGTCCGAGCGCGACATCGCGGTCCGGCTGATCACCGGTGATCATCCCTGCACCGCGCGGGTAATCGCCCAAGAGCTGGGCATCGACGTGCGCGCCGATCAGGTGATCACCGGCAGCGACTGGGAAGCGCTCTCCGCCGACCAGCGGGCGCAGACCGTCAAATCCTGTGTGGTGTTCGCGCGGATGACGCCGGAAGACAAGATCGACGTGGTCCAGACCCTCGAGCGGGCGGGCCTGGTCACGGCGATGGTCGGCGACGGCGTCAACGACGCCGCCGCGATCCGGGCGGCGAGCGTGGGCATTGGGGTGGCGGCCCGCGGCAGCGACGCGGCGCGCAGTGCGGCCGACGTGGTGCTGCTCGACGAACGGATCGAGGCGCTGCTCGATGCGCTCGACGAAGGCCGGCAGTTGTGGCAGCGGGTGCACTCGGCCGTCTCGATGCTGTTGGGCGGCAACCTCGGCGAGGCGTCCTTCGCGACGATGACCGCGCTCTTGACCGGGCGGTCGGTGCTCAACGCCCGGCAGATGCTGCTGGTCAACATGCTGACGGACGCGCTACCCGCCGCCGCGCTGGCCGTCAGCCCGCAGACGGGCAAAGCCGATGAGGACCGCGACGAGGCGGCGATGTGGCGCGCTATCGGGATTCGCGGTGCGGCCACCACGATCGGCGCCACGGTGGCCTGGACGATGGCCAGCGTGACCGGCACGCCGCGGCGCGCCGCGACCGTCGGGCTGATCGCGCTGGTGAGCACGCAACTTGCCCAGACTCTGATCGACTCGCACGCGCCGATGGTGGTGCTGACGTCGGTCGGTTCACTCGGAGTGCTGGTGGTGGTGGTCAGCACTCCGGGACTAAGCCAGCTGTTCGGCTGCACCCCGGTAGACCCGCTGGCCTGGAGTCAGGCCTTACTCGGGGCTGCGGTGGCCAGCGCGCTGCCCGCGATTGCTCCCCGCCTGCTGCGGCGGGCAGCTGAGGTAATCCGACGACAAATCTCGGGCGAAGAGTTGGCCCGACTAACTCAAGGAGTCGAAAGTGGTTGGCGATAACAGTGATTCACGATTGCAGCTCACGCCTTATCGAGCCGCCTCGGAGCATCTCGACGGAGCTTGGTGGCCGCGGTCGCAGAACCTGGTCGAGGAGTTGCCCGACCTGGTGGCGTCGGTGTCCGAACGACTGGGACGGGTCGTCATGGTGGGCTACCGCCGCAACGGCTGGGACGCAACCCCGGCCCTGGCCGAGATCGGCGGGCACACCATCGAATTGCTGGGCTTCATCAGCGACGAGCCGGCCAGTGTCATCCTGATCGGCGAAGACGGCCGCCATCTCACGCTGCACGTCATCCGTCCGGACACCGACGAAGCGGTTGCCCGAGAAGCGTTGGCGAAGGTGCAAGTACCGGCGGACGCCGACGTCACCCCGGCCGGTCGTGCAACGGTGGCGCGGTCCGTGGTCGAGGTCGCGGACAAGCTGGCCCGGCACGAGGGGCTTGATGACGATCGGCGCACCGCCCAGATCAAGGACTGGTGCCAAGAGGCCGCCCAACAATTCGTCAATGCGCCGGTGCAGACCTTCGTGCCGATCCTCGTCGAACACATCGTGCTCAACCGCATGATCGAGTCCCGGCGCAAGGCCTCCTCAGCCGCCTCGGCGAGCGGCCGATGACACGTGTGTGCCCTGGTCGAACCTGATCCCGAAGCCGGCTTGACCGCGCACGAGGCCGCTCGCCGCCTTGCCGCGGTGGGACCCAACGACATCGAAC
Organism: Mycobacterium sp. NGS40; assembly: GCF_059812735.1. NCBI lineage: Bacteria > Bacillati > Actinomycetota > Actinomycetes > Mycobacteriales > Mycobacteriaceae > Mycobacterium > Mycobacterium sp. NGS40. Next base: position 65,369 of record NZ_JCALDG010000016.1, on the reverse strand, counting down.
GTGTCCCGCCGCTGCCGAAGTGGAAAAAGATCGTCAGCCAGTTCCGCAGTCCGCTGATTTACCTGCTACTGGCCGCACTCCTTGCCTCCCTTGTGGTTTGGGCCCTCGAGGGGGCCGCCGGCTGGCCGGTCGATGCGTTGGTGATCGGCGTCATTCTGGTCCTCAACGCCGCACTGGGTTACGGACAGGAGGCCCACGCCGAGCGCGCGGTCGATGCGTTGGCCCGGATGACGACGACCACAGCGACCGTCGTGCGCGACGGAATCGAATGCAGGGTTGCCGCAAGCGAAGTGGTGCCCGGTGATGTGCTGCTGCTGACGGAGGGCGACGCCGTGGCAGCCGATGCCAGGCTGCTGTCGGCGGACGGGCTGCAGGTGCTGGAAAGCGCGTTGACCGGGGAGAGTGAGCCGGCCCGTAAAGATCCGCGGACCCTGGCCGAGGCGACGGCGCTGGACGAGAAAGCCGGCATGGTGTTCAAGGGCACGGCGGTCGCCAAGGGCGCCGGGCGGGCGGTGGTGACCGCCACGGGGATGGCCACGCAGACGGGTCAGATCGCCGGCCTGGTGCGCGCCGTCGACGACACCGCGACGCCCTTGCAGCGCGAGATCGACCGCGCCAGCCGTGTTCTCGGGATCGCCGTGCTGATTCTCGGCGTCGTGGTGATCGCGAGCATCTTCATCGTCTTCGGCGTGCACAGCGCCGATGATGTGGTCACCGCGGTGCTGCTCGGTGTCTCGCTGGCGGTGGCCGCCGTGCCGGAGGGGCTGCCCGCCATCATGTCGGTCGTACTCGCGCTGGGAACACGGCGGATGGCCGACGAAAACGCCGTCGTCAAACAACTCTCGTCGGCCGAAACCCTGGGATCGGCCTCGGTGGTCTGCTCTGGCAAGACCGGCACCCTGACGACCGGGGAGATGACGGTCGTTCGAATCCTCACCCCGGCCGGGGATGTCAGCGTGACGGGTGCGGGATACCGGCCGGAAGGCACGTTCGAGCACGACGGGGTCCAGCTTCGAGAGGGTGAAAACCTTTGGCGCCAAACAGCATTGGTGCTCGGCGCCCGCGCCGCCGGCGCGAATGCCTCACTTCGGGAACAGGACGGCCAACGGATTGCCGAGGGCGATCCCATCGAGGCGGCCTTCCTAATTGCCCAGACGAAGCTCGGTGCCGCACCATCCCCGTCGCCGCGCGTGACCAAGGGTGAGCCGGATGCGGTGCTGGCGCGCTGCACACAGGTGCGGATCGGCGATCGACTCGTACCGCTGGACACCGCGACGAAGGCGACCATCCGGTGCGGCGCCGAGCGGCTCACGCGCGACGGGCTGCACGCGGTCGCGGTGGCCTGTCCGGCCGCGGCCGACCGGCCCGACCAGCCGCTGGCGTACCTGGGCATGGTCGGCCTCACCGATCCCCCTCGCCCAGGAGCCGCCACGGCCATCGCCGACGCCCACCGCGCCGGGGTCCGGGTGGTGATGATCACGGGGGACCATCCCCGCGCGGCGGCGCGCATCGCGCGCGAACTCGGCATCGAAGACAACGAGTCGGCGGTATCCGGCGCGGAGATCGCCGCCCAGACCGATGATCAGCTCCGGCAAACGGTGCGCCGGCACTCGCAGTACACGCAGCTGGGCCCGGCCGACAAATTGCGCATCATCGGCGCCCTGCAGGCCGACCACGAGATCGTGGCCGTGACCGGCGAGGGGACCAATGACGCACCCGCCCTGAAATCGGCGGACATCGGGATCGCCATGGGCCGCACCGGCACGGACGTCGCCCGAGAAGCGGCGAACATGATTCTCGCCGACGACAACTTCGCGACGATCGTGCGGGCCATCCGGGAGGGCCGCGGCATCTTCGCCAACATCAAGAAGTCCCTGCGATACCTGTTGTCCTCGAACATGGGGGAAGTTCTGACCGTCTTTTTCGGGGTGGTCCTGGCCGGCGCGATCGGCCTGTCGCAGGCGCACACCGTGGCGTTACCGCTGCTGGCCACCCAGATTCTGTGGATCAACCTGCTCACCGACGGCGCTCCGGCCCTGGCCTTGGGCGCGGACCCGCAAACCGAGGACTTGATGGGCCTGCCGCCTCGGGCGGCGTCGGATCGGGTCATCGACAGGCGGATGTGGAACAACATCGTCGTGATCGGCGCGGCCGTCGCGGCCGCGACACTGCTGACGATCCACCTCTATGTCCCGGGCGGCCCGCTGCCGTCGTCGCTCGACACGGCCCGCACCGCGGGCTTCACCGTGCTGGTGCTCACCCAGCTGTTCAACACCCTCAATGCCCGCTCGGAGACGCAGACCGTGTTTCGTGGCCTGTTCGCCAACGGCTGGCTGTGGGCGGCGATCGCCTTCTCGGCGCTGCTCCAGGTAGCGGTGGTGCAGCTGCCGCTGCTGAATACGGCCTTCACCACCGAGCCGCTGTCCCTGAGCCAGTGGCTGGTGTGCATCGCCATGTCCAGCACAGTGCTGTGGGTCAGCGAGATCCGCAAGGTCATCCTGCGTCGCGGTGGCTGCCGAACATACGGCGCGACCCGGTGAACGGATCGTCGAACTCGATGCGTTGAGCCAGCAATCGCAGCGGAGTGCTGAAATCGTCGGCGGCCACGTCGATTACCTTGGGATACAACGGATCTCCGATGATCGGCAATCCCAGCGACGCCATCTGCACCCGCAGTTGATGGGTGCGTCCGGTGCGCGGCGTCAGCCGGTACAGTCCGTCCGGGGACAACAGTTCCACCAGCGTCTCCGCGTTCGGCTCACCGGGCTCGATTACGGCTTGTAAGTGGCTGCGGCGCTTGATGATTCGATGGCGCACCACGCGTGGCAGCTCCAGGCCGGGATCAACCGCCGCGCGAGCCAGATACGTCTTACCGACCTCCCCGCGGGCGAACAGCATCTGGTAGGCGCCGCGCACCTCGCGCCGGGTGGTGAACAACAGCACCCCGGCGGTCAGCCGGTCCAGCCGGTGAGCGGGGCTGAGCTCGGGCAGTCCCAGCTCGTTGCGCAGCCGCACCAGCGCGGTCTGCGCGACGTGGCGACCGCGCGGCATGGTGGCCAGAAAGTGCGGCTTGTCCACGACCACGATGTCGTCGTCGCGATGGAGCACCGGGATGTCGAACGGCACCGGCACCTCGTCGGGCAGGTCGCGGTAGAGGTAGACGCTGGCGCCGGCGGGCAGCACGGTGGCCGCTTCGATCACCGCGCCGTCGGCGTCGACGACCTCACCGGCGAGGACCTTGGCCCGGGCCTGCTCACCGAACCGCGTGGTCAGCTCGGCCAGCACCGCCCCGCCGTGCAGCCGTACCCGCGCGGGCCCCAATCCGTCGCGCACCGGCAGCGGGGCGGGCCTCACGGCCGGTTCACGTTAAAGGAACCGGCTCGAGGATCTCGGCACGCGCTTCGGGCGCGCTGGCGCGCAGCTCGTCGGCCGACACGTCGTCGGGCTGGGCCTGCGACAGGATCTCGGCCTCCACCCGCGCGGTGTAGTTCGCGACCTCACGGTTGACGTCCCCGGCGCTCCAGCCCAGTACCGGAGCCACCAGTTCGGCGACCTCGCGGGCGCAGTCCACGCCGCGGTGCGGGTATTCGATGGAGATCCGCATCCGGCGGGCCAGGATGTCCTCGAGATGCAGGGCCCCCTCGGCGGCGACGGCATACAGCGCCTCGACCAACAGGTAGCCCGGCGCGTCCTTGATCGGGGTTAGCAGTTCGGGACGATCGGCGGCCAGCGCCAGCACGTCGTCCATCAGCGAGCCGTAGCGGTCCAGCAGATGGCGCACCCGGTACGGGTGCAGGCCGACGAGTTCGCCGACGTGCTCGACCTGGTTGATCAGGGCGAAATAGCCGTCGGCACCCAGCAGGCTCACCTTCGCGGTGATCGAGGGCGCCACCCGGGCCGGAACGAACTGCGACGCGGCATCGATCGCGTCGGCGGCCATCACCCGGTAGGTGGTGTACTTCCCGCCGGCGATGGCGACCAGGCCGGGCGCGGGCACCGCGACGGCGTGCTCGCGGGACAGCTTGGAGGTCTCCTCGCTCTCCCCGGCCAGCAGCGGCCGCAGTCCCGCGTACACCCCGTCGATGTCGGCGTGCGACAGCGGCGTGGCCAGCACGGCGTTGACGGTGCCCAGGATGTAGTCGATGTCGGCCTTGGTGGCCGCCGGGTGGGCCAGGTCGAGGTTCCAGTCGGTGTCGGTGGTGCCGATGATCCAGTGGCTGCCCCACGGAATGATGAACATCACCGACTTCTCGGTGCGCAGGATGATCGCGGCATCGCTGACGATCCGGTCCCGCGGCACCACCACGTGCACGCCCTTGGACGCGCGCACCTGAAAGCGCCCGCGCTGCTTGGACAGGGCCTGGATCTCGTCGGTCCACACCCCGGTCGCGTTGACCACGACATGCCCGCGCACCTCAGTCACCGAGCCGTCCTCGGAGTCGCGCACCCGCACCCCGATCACCCGGTCGCCCTCGCGCAGCAGCGCGACCACCTGTGTCGAGCACCGCACGACCGCGCCGTAATGCGCGGCGGTGCGCGCGACCGTCATCGTGTGCCGGGCGTCGTCGACGACGGTGTCGTAGTAGCGGATCCCGCCGATCAGCGAGCTGCGCTTCAGGCCCGGGCTCAGTCGCAGCGCGCCGGCGCGGGTCAAATGCTTTTGGGCGGGAACGGATTTCGCTCCGCCCAGGCTGTCGTAGAGGAAGATGCCGGCCGCGGTGTAGGGCCGCTCCCACCACCGGTGGGTCAGCGGGAACAGGAACGGCAGCGGCTTGACCAGGTGCGGTGCCAGCGTGGTCAGCGACAGCTCACGCTCGTGCAGCGCCTCGCGCACCAGGCCGAACTCCAGCTGTTCGAGGTAGCGCAGCCCGCCGTGGAACATCTTCGACGAGCGACTCGAGGTCCCCGAGGCGAAGTCTCGGGCCTCGACCAGCGCGACCTTGAGCCCGCGGGTGGCGGCATCCAGCGCGCACCCGGAGCCCACTACCCCGCCGCCGATCACGACGACGTCGAACTGCTCGGTGCCGAGTCGCTTCCAGGCCGCCGCGCGTTGCTGCGGGCCCAGCATGGACAACAGGTCACTCACGGGAACGGACTCCTCACTTGGGCCAGGCTAATCCAGATCGTCGTGTGCCATCAGCCGGCGAGCGGCCTCGGTGATCGAACCGGACAACGACGGGTACACGGCCAGCGTCTGCGCCAGCTCGTTGACCGTGATGCGATTTTGCACGGCCACGGCGATCGGCAGGATCAGCTCGGAGGCGATCGGCGCCACCACCACGCCGCCGATGACCACCCCGGTGGCCTGCCGGCAGAACAGCTTCACGAAGCCCTGCTGCAGGCCGGACATCTTGGCCCGCGCGTTGGTCCGCAGCGGCAGCATGATCGTGCGGGCCGGCACCGAGCCGTCGTCGATCATGCTCTGCGGCACGCCGACCGCCGCGATCTCGGGGCGGGTGAACACCGTCGAGGCCACCGTGCGCAACCGGATCGGGCTGACGCCCTCGCCCAGCGCGTGATACATCGCGATCCGGCCCTGCATGGCGGCCACCGAGGCCAGCAACAGCAGGCCGGTGCAGTCGCCGGCGGCGTAGATGCCCGGAACCGACGTCCGCGACACCCGGTCCACCTTCAAATAGTCGCCGCGGCCCAGCTCGATGCCGACCCGCTCCAGGCCGAGGCCGCTGGTGTTGGGCACCGATCCGATCGTCATCAGCGCGTGGCTGCCCTCGACGGTCCGGCCGTCGGTCATCGTGACCAGGACCCCGGTCTCGGTGCGGACGACGGATTCCGCGCGGGCGTTCTTGATCAGGTCGACGCCGCGCTCGGCGAACGCCTCCTCGAGGACCAGCGCGGCGTCGGCGTCCTCGTAAGGCAGCACCCGGTCCCGGCTGGCCGCCACCGTCACCGGCACGCCCAGCTCGGTGTAGGCGTGCACGAACTCGGCGCCGGTGACGCCGGAGCCCACCACGATCAGGTGCTCGGGCAGCGCCTCCAGGTCGTAAAGCTGGCGCCAGGTCAGGATCCGTTCGCCGTCGGGTTGGGCCGACGGCAGCACCCGCGGGCTGGCGCCGGTGGCGATCAGGACCACGTCGGCGTCGTGCTCGGTGGTGGAGCCGTCCGAATGGGTCGCCTTGACGCGATGCCGGGCCAGGCCGGGGGCCGAGTCGCAGAGCTCCCCGCGTCCTGCGACCAAAGTCACACCGGCACTGCGCAGTTGGGCCGCGATGTCGGCGGACTGCTCGGCGGCCAGCGTCCTGACCCGTTTGTGGATCCGCGGCAGCGAGATCTTGGCGTCGTCGATGTCGATGTCGAAGCCCAGCCGGGGCGCGCGGCGCAGTTCGGTGCGCAGCCAGGTCGACGCGATGAACGTCTTGGACGGCACGCAGTCGTCCAGTACGGCCGCGCCGCCGATCCCTTCGGAGTCGATGACGGTGACGTCGGTGGTATCGGGGTGGGATGTGGCGGCCACCAGCGCGGCTTCGTAACCGGCCGGGCCTCCACCGAGGATCACGATGCGGGTCACCACAGCCCTAACCTATCCAAGAACCCGCCGGACGGCCGGATGAGTACCGGGCGGGCACCCGCCGTTTAAGCTTTCACCCGTGCCGCTCTACGCCGCCTACGGATCAAACATGCATCCCGAGCAGATGCAGCAGCGTGCACCCCACTCCCCGATGGCCGGAACGGGCTGGTTGCACGGCTGGCGGCTGACCTTCGGCGGTGAGGACATCGGCTGGGAAGGCGCGCTGGCCACCGTCGTCGAAGACCCCGATGCCAAGGTGTTCGTCGTGCTGTACGACATGACGCCGGCCGACGAGATGAGCCTGGACCGGTGGGAGGGCTCCGAGTTCGGCATCCACAAAAAGATCAGATGCCGGGTCGAACGCACGTCGTCGGACACCGACACCGATCCCGTGCTGGCGTGGCTCTACGTGCTCGATGCCTGGGAGGGCGGGCTGCCGTCGGCACGGTACCTGGGTGTAATGGCCGATGCTGCCGAAATCGCCGGCGCGCCAATGGAATACGTGCACGATTTGCGGACCCGACCGGCCCGCAACATCGGACCCGGCACTCCCGCGTGACGACACCGGGTGCGAGCCCGGCCGGCGAGGTGCCGACGGGGCGTGACGAGGTCGTCGCCGCGATCCTGGAGAGCGCCGCGGACCTGTTCGCCGAACGCGGACCGGCAGCCGCATCCATCCGCGATATCGCCGCCCGGGCGCGGGTCAACCACGGCCTCGTCTTCCGCCACTTCGGCAACAAAGAACAGCTGGTGGGAGCGGTGCTCAACCACGAGGCCGCAGCGCTGAGCAAACTGATCGACGCCGGTGCACAGCTACCCGAGATCGCTACCGCCGGCACCCGCCAGCTGCGCATCCTCAGCCAGGCGCTCCTCGACGGCTATCCGGTGGCCCAGCTGCAGACCAGCTTCCCGGCCGCCGATCGCCTGCTCGCCGAAGTGCGGCCCCTGCACGACAGCGACGACGCCGCCCGGCTGGCCACCGCGCACGCCGTCGCCTTGCTGCTGGGCTGGCAGCTGTTCGAATCCTTCATCCGCTCGGCGTTCGGCCTGCGGGATTTGTCCGCGGACGCGTTGCGCGAGTCGATCTTCGCCGAGATGGGACGGCTGACCGTCCCGCATTAACCCTCGGCGAACTGGGCCGCCTGCTCGATGATGTTGACCATCACTCGCAGTCCGACCCCCAGCGCGCGCTCGTCGAGATCGAAATTCGGCTGGTGCAGGTCCAGCTGCGGGCCCTCGCCCGGCCACACCCCCAGCCGCGCCATCGCGCCCGGAATCTCCTCCAGGTACCAGGAGAAGTCCTCGCCGCCGCCGGACTGGCGCGTGTCGGCCAGCACGTCGGGGCCCACCCCCTCGATCGCGTGGGTGAGGATGCGCGTCGAGACCTCCTCGTTGACCACCGGCGGCACGCCGCGCCGGTATTGCATCGTGTGTTCGATGTCCAGCGGCGCCAGCAGCGAATCCACCGCCTGACCGATGATCGCCTCGAGCTCGAGCCAGGTGTGCCGGCTCGCGGTGCGCACGGTGCCGGACAGCTGGCCGCTCTGCGGAATGGCATTGGCGGCCACCCCGGCGTTGACCGCGCCCCATACCAGGACGGTGCCGTTGCGGGGGTCGAGGCGCCGCGACAAAACGCCGGGTACCCCGGTGATCAGGGCGCCGAGACCGTAGACCAGGTCGGCGGTCAGGTGTGGCCGTGAGGTGTGCCCGCCCGGCGAATACAGCGTGATGTGGATGTGGTCGGCGGCCGAGGTGATCGGGCCCTGCCGGACCGCGACCTTGCCGACCTCGAGGCGGGGATCACAGTGCAACGCGAAGATCCGCGACACCCCGGTCAGCGCTCCGGCCGCGATCGCGTCGATGGCGCCGCCGGGCATCAGCTCCTCGGCGGCCTGGAAGATCAATCGCACCCCGACCGGCAGTTCGGGCACCGACGCCAGCGCCTGCGCGGTGCCCAGCAGGATCGCGGTGTGCGCGTCGTGACCGCAGGCGTGCGCGACGTTCGGCATCGTCGACGCATACGGCGCCCCGGTCCGCTCGGCCATCGGCAGCGCGTCCATGTCGGCCCGCAGCGCGACCCTGGGCTCGTGTTCCGGCCCGAAATCGCACGTCAGCCCGGTACCGCCGGGGAGCACCTTCGGGTTGAGACCCGCGTCGGCCAACCGCTCGGCGACGAACTGCGTGGTGGCGTACTCCTGCCGGCCCAGCTCCGGATAGCGGTGGATGTGCCGGCGCCACTCGACCATGTCCTCGTAGTGCGCGGCCAGCCAGGATTCGGCGGTGTCGACCAGGCTCATGGGGCGGCCCGACGTTGGACCCCGGCCAGCACCCGGTCCCGCTCGGCGCTGTCCTGGGCGAGGTGGACGACCGTGCGCGCCAGCATCACCGCGCCGTCGACCACCGCGCGGTCGGCGCTCGGGCCGGCGGCGGCCGCGGCGAATGCGCGCTGATGCACCGTCGCGCCACCGGCGTCGACACCGATCACCGGGTGGATGCCCGGCAGCACCTGCGTGACGTTGCCCATGTCGGTGCTGCCCATCGGCAGCGCCGTCTCGAATTCGGGCGACACCGGGTCCCGCCCCAGCCGGCGCATCTCTTCCCGGCAGATCTCGGCCAGCCAACGGTCGGGCTTGAGCTCGGCGTAAGCCGGTGACGGCGTGCTGATCTCGTATTCGCAGCCGGTGGCCAGGGCGCCCGCGGCAAAGCACGCAAACATCCGGCCCTCCAGCTCGCGCAGCGAATCCAGTTCGGCGGCCCGCATCGCGTACTGCAATGCCGCGTGGCCGGGGATGACGTTGACCGCCTGCCCGCCGTTGGTGACGATCCCGTGCACCAGCTGCCCGGGCGCCAGCTGCTGGCGCAGCACGCCGATCGCGACCTGCGCGACGGTGATGGCGTCGGCGGCGTTGACGCCCAGATGTGGGGCGACGGCGGCGTGCGACTCCTTGCCCCGGTAGTCGACCGTCACTTCGGACAAGGCCAGCGAACGGGCGGCGGCGATGTCGGTCGGCCCGGGATGCAGCATCACGGCCGCCGCGACGTCGTCGAACGTGCCGGCCTCCAGCAGCAGCGCCTTGCCGCCGCCCGCCTCCTCGGCGGGAGTGCCGACCAGGGCCACGGTCAGACCGAGCTCGTCGGCCACCTCGGCCAGCGCCAGCGCGGTTCCGACCGCCGAGGCCGCGATGATGTTGTGGCCGCAGGCATGTCCGATTTCGGGCAGGGCGTCGTACTCGGCGCAGACCCCGATCACCAGCGGTCCGCTGCCGAAGTCGGCGCGGAAGGCGGTATCCAAACCGCCGGCGCCCGCAGTGACCTCGAAGCCCCGCTCCGCGACCAGTGCCTGCGTTTTAGCGCAGCTGCGGTGTTCGGCGAAGGCCAGCTCGGGCTCGGCGTGGATTGCGTGCGACAACTCGACGAGATCGCCGCCACGACGCCGCACTGCGTCCTCGACGCTGTCCAATGCGGTGTTTGTGGGCATCCTCGCAGTATCTCATCGAACCAAGCCGCGGCGGACCGCGCCGACCGCGGCTACACCCGCCCGGCGATGAATCCCGCCGCCTGGCCGGGGAACGGCGGCGTCGAATAGTCGTGATGCGCATCGCGGTCGCGACCGCCGACGACGCAGACCGGGTCACCGGCGGCGCACAGGTCGATGGCACGGCCGGCGAATGCACCCGCCGTCGACAGCGGGGTGTTGAACCGGTTGCCGGGATTGCCGAACACGGCGACCGCCCTGATCTTGTTGGCCAGGCCGGGGTCCAGCGCCGGGGCCGACCCGAACTCACCGATGGTGTTGCCCAGCGGCGGCACCCCGGCCAGCATCGAGACCGCGGCGGCGCCCTGCGAGAAGCCGCCCAGGATCAGGTGGGTGGCCGGGCACTGGTCGACCATCGCCGCGATGTGATCGCGGGCGTCGTTGGCGCCGTCACCGGTCTGCAGGAAGTTGTAGCTGGCCGGATAGTTCACCGCGTAGTTGTCGAAGCTGCGACCGCCCAGCGAGCCCTGCAGCGCACCGAAGAGCGCATCACCCACGGCGCCCAGGCCGGGTGGCTCGTTGGTGCCCCGAGCGAAGATCAGCTGGACGTCCGGGCAGTCCGCCCTCGCCGCCGGAGCCGGACCACCGAGGAGCGCGGCCACCGAGACCGCAACAGCAACAAGCGCGCCGAGAACCGGCCACCTACCAAAACTCATGCGGGAAATCCTGACATATATAGCGAAGCTAAGCTCGCGCAGTGTGACCGACGTTGCATCCGAGAGTGCACAACTCGCGCGGCGCGCGGCAAATTCCATCCGCGAGAAAACCGGGGTCGACGAGCACGATGTCGCGATCGTCCTCGGCTCGGGATGGTCGCCGGCGATCGCGGCGCTGGGCTCCCCCGACGTCGTGCTGCCCCAGGCCGAGCTTCCCGGCTTCGCGCCGCCGCGCGCGGCCGGCCATCCCGGCGAGCTGTTGTCGCTGCGCATCGGCGAGCACCGGGTACTGGTGCTGGCCGGACGCGTGCACGCCTACGAGGGTCATGACCTGAGCCACGTCGTCCACCCGGTGCGGGCGGCCTGTGCGGCCGGGGCCGGCATCGTGGTGCTGACGAACGCGGCCGGCGGGTTGCGCGCCGGCATGCGGGTCGGCCAGCCGGTGCTGATCAGCGATCACCTGAACCTGACCGCGCGTTCGCCATTGGTCGGCGCCCAGTTCGTCGACCTCACCGATGCCTACGCCCCGCGGCTGCGCGACCTCGCCCGCGACACCGACCCCGAGCTGACCGAAGGCGTGTACGCCGGCCTGCCCGGGCCGCACTACGAGACGCCGGCCGAGATCCGGATGCTGCGGACGCTGGGCGCCGACCTGGTCGGCATGTCGACGGTGCACGAGACGATCGCGGTGCGCGCGGCCGGTGCCGAGGTGCTGGGCATCTCGCTGGTGACCAATCTGGCGGCCGGGATCAGCGGTGCTCCGCTGAGCCATGCCGACGTGATGGCGGCCGGGGCCGCGTCGGCGGCCAGGATCGGCGCGCTGCTGGCCGACGTTATCGCCCGTATTTAGCAGAATGGGTCGTGTGACGCCGCAGGAGTGGATCGCACATGACCCCGACCCGACGACTGCTGCCGAACTCGCCGCGTGCTCGCCCGAGGAACTTCAGGCACGTTTCGCCCGCCCCCTGACGTTCGGCACCGCGGGCTTGCGCGGCCCGGTGCGCGGCGGCCCGGACGCGATGAACGTCGCGGTCGTCTCGCGCGCGACGTGGGCAGTGGCGCAGGTGCTTACCGATCGCGGCCTGGCCGGCTCGCAGGTGATCGTCGGGCGTGACGCCCGGCACGGCTCGGCGATCTTCGCCACGGTGACCGCGGAAATCCTTGCTGCCCACGGCTTTACGGTCTTGCTGCTACCCGGCGCGGTGCCCACACCGGTGCTCGCCTACGCGGTGCGCCAGACCGGCGCCGCCGCCGGGATCCAGATCACCGCATCGCACAATCCGCCGGCCGACAATGGCTACAAGGTGTACTTCGACGGCGGCATCCAGATCATCTCCCCCACCGACACCGAGATCGAAACCGCAATGGCCACAGCGCCTCCCGCCGATCAAATCGCCCGCCAGCCGGTGGCGCCCGCGGGCACCGACCTGGTTGCGCGCTACATCGAACGCGCGGCCGGGGTGCGGCGCACCACCGGCTCGGTGCGGGTGGCCCTGACCCCGCTGCACGGCGTCGGCGGCGCGGTGGCCGTCGAGACGCTGCACCGGGCGGGCTTTCACGAGGTGCACACCGTCGGCGCCCAGTTCGCGCCGGACCCCGACTTCCCCACCGTCGCGTTCCCCAACCCCGAGGAGCCCGGCGCCGCCGACGCGCTGCTGGCCGTGGCTGCCGAGATCGATGCCGACGTCGCGATCGCCCTGGACCCCGACGCCGACCGCTGCGCGGTGGGCATCCCCACGGCCACCGGATGGCGGATGCTCTCCGGCGACGAAACCGGTTGGCTGCTAGGCGATTACATCCTCTCCCACGATAAACTGGACAACGCGGTGGTTGCCAGCACCATCGTGTCCTCCCGGATGCTCGCACAGATCGCCGGCCATTACGGCGCGACCCACGTCGAAACGCGCACCGGCTTCAAGTGGCTGGCGCGCGCCGATTCGAAGGTGCCCGGCGGCAGCCTGGTCTACGCCTACGAAGAAGCGATCGGCCACTGCGTCGACCCGGCCGCCGTGCGTGACAAGGACGGCATCAGTGCCGCGGTGCTGGTGTGCGACATGGTGGCTTCTCAGAAACAGCAGGGCCGTTCGGTCCCCGACGTGCTCGACGAACTCGCTCGGCGATACGGCGTGCATGACGTCGCGGCGGTTTCGCGCCGGGTCGCCGACAGCACCGAGGCCGCCGCACTCATGGCCCGGCTGCGTGCCGCCCCGCCGAAGCAACTGGCCGGGTTCGCGGCTACCGTCACCGACATCACCGACGCGCTGATCTTCGCCGCCGGCAACGACGACACCTCGATCCGGGTGGTGGTCCGGCCTTCCGGCACGGAGCCAAAGCTCAAGTGCTACTTGGAGATTGGCTGCGCCGCTTCCGACGAATTAGCTTCTTCTCGGACTTACGCCGCCGCGCTGCGCGCTGAGTTGGTTGCTTCGGTGGAACGCTGGTGAAGATGCGGGGCCCGAACTGACGGTCGCCGGCATCGCCGAGCCCGGGCACGATATACGCCGACTTGTTGAGTCCCTTGTCGACCGCCGCGGTGAACACTCGAGCGTTCGGCGCGATTTCCTCAACCGCCGCAAGCCCTTCCGGCGCGGCCACCACACACAGCACGCTGATATCCGTGGCACCACGGCGCTGCAGCAGTTCGATGGCATACGTCATCGATCCGCCGGTGGCCAGCATCGGGTCGAGCACGATGACGGGCCGGTGTTTGAGCTTTTCGGGCAGCGACTCCATGTACGGGTAGGGCAGATGGGTGTCTTCGTCGCGGGCCACACCGACGAAGCCGACCTGGGCGTCCGGGACCAGGGCGTGCGCCTCGCTGACCATCCCGAGCCCGGCCCGCAGCACCGGCACCAGCAGCGGCGGTTTGGCCAATCGCTTTCCGAATGTCTCGGCCAGGGGCGTCCGTATCCTGATCGGCGCGGTGGCCGCGTCCCGGGTGGCCTCGTAGACCAGCATCAGCGTCAGCTCACGCAGCGCGGCCCGAAAGCCCGCGGCGTCGGTGCGTTCGTCGCGCAGCACCGTCAACCGGGTGGCGGCCAACGGGTGGTCGATCACGCGGACTTCCATGCGCATGAGGGTATATAACGATCCGACCTCGGTTGGCTAAAGCGCAGCTCACCCCCATGCGCGCCTGGCGTGCGGCGCGCGCGTCGGCTCATATGCTCCCCGGGTGTTTCGCGAGATCCGAAGTCTTGGCAGGTTGGCCGCAGCGGTGGGGCTGATGTGGCTGGCAGCCACCCCGCTGGCTCCCCGCGGGGCCGCCGCGGCGGCGCTGCCCCGGCCCGCGCACATCGTAATTGTGGTGGAAGAGAACCGTTCTGAAGGTCACATCATCGGCAGCCCGCAGAACCCGTTCATCAACGCGCTGGCCTCCCACGGCGCCAACATGACGGCGTCGTTCGCCGAAACCCACCCCAGCGAGCCGAACTATCTGGCGATGTTCGCCGGCAACACCTTCGGTCTGACCAAGGACTCGTGCCCGATCAACGCCGGCAACGCCCCCAACCTGGGCTCTGAATTGCTCAGCGCCGGTTACACATTCGTCGGTTATGCGGAAGACCTGCCCGCGGTGGGCTCACCGGTGTGCAGCGCGGGCAAGTACGCACGCAAGCACGTGCCGTGGGCCAATTTCACCAACGTGCCGTCGGCGAGTTCGATGCCGTTCTCCGCGTTCCCGCAGGGGAACTACGCCAGCCTGCCGACGGTGTCGTTCGTCATTCCCAACAACGACAACAACATGCACGACGGCTCGATCGCGCAGGGTGACGCCTGGCTGAACCGGCAGATGTCCGGATACGCCAACTGGGCCGTGGCCAACAACAGCCTGCTGATCGTGACCTGGGACGAGGACGACGGCGGCACCCACAACCAGATCCCGACCATCATCTACGGCGCGCACGTCCAGCCGGGCGGTTACCCCGAGCAGATGAGCCACTACAACCTGCTGTCCACCATCGAGCAGATGTACGGACTGCCCAAGACCGGCAACGCGGCCAACGCTCCCGCGATCGCCAGCATCTGGGCGGGATAGGCCCGCTTCCCCGGCCGTCGCTATTGTGTGCCGCATGGCTGCTGACCTCGTACCCATTCGTCTGAGCCTGTCCGACGGCGACCGCTATACCGTCTGGGCACCGCGCTGGCGCGACGCAGGCGACGAGTGGGAGGCGTTCCTGGGCAATGAAGACGACCTGTACGTCTTCGAGGCCGTTGCCGATCTCGTCGCGTTCGTGCGGTCGGGTGCCGAAAACGACCTGACCGATCACCCGGGGTGGAAAGACCTGACCACCGCCCACGCGCACGATTTCGAGCCCGCCGAAACCAGACAGTTCGACCTGATCGCGGTCGAGGAGCTGGTGGCCGAGAAGCCGACCGAGGATTCGGTGACCGCGCTGGCCGGCGCACTGGCGATCGTGTCGTCGATCGGGTCGGTGTGCGAGCTGCCTGCGGTGTCGAAGTTCTTCAACGGCAACCCCAGCCTGGGCACGGTGTCCGGCGGCGTCGAGCACTTCACCGGCCGGGCCGGCGCCAAACGCTGGGATGCGATCGGCGAGGTCATCGGACGCAGCTGGGACGACGTGCTCAAGGCCATCGAGGGCATCACCAGCACCCCCGAGGTCGACGAGACGGCGGTCAAGAAGGCCGCCGAAGAGCTGGACGAAGAGCGCGAGGAAGAAGCTCCGGAAGAAACCGACGAGGACGAGTCCGACGGCGAAGCCGTCGACGAGGACGACGAGGCTGACGAAGCCGTCGACGACGAGGCCTTGGACGACGAAGAAAACGGAGACGAAGAAGAGGACGAGGAGGAGGAGGATCGCGCGCCCGGCGACACCGTCGTCCTCGGCGGTGACGAGGACTTCTGGATGCAGGTCGGCATCGACCCGGTCCGCATCATGACGAGTTCGGGCACGTTCTACACGCTGCGCTGCTACCTCGACGACCGCCCGATCTTCCTGGGCCGCAACGGGCGTATCAGCGTGTTCACCTCCGAGCGGAGCCTGGCTCGCTACCTCGCCGACGAGCACGACCACGACCTGTCCGATCTGAGCACCTACGACGACATCCGGACCGCCGCGACGGACGGATCGCTGGCCGTCGAGGTCAGCGACGAGAACATCTACGTGCTCAGCGGGCTGGCCGAAGACTTCGCCGACGGCCCCGACGCCGTCGATCGTGAGCAACTCGACCTGGCCGTCGAACTGCTCCGCGATATCGGCGACTACTCCGAGGAGAGCACCGTCGACAAGGCCCTGGAAACCGGCAAGCCGCTGGGCAAGCTGGTGGCCTACGTGCTCGAGCCCGGCTCGGTGAGCAAGCCCGCGCCGCCGTATTCGGCGGCGGTGCGCGAATGGGAAGAACTGGAGAAGTTCATCGATTCCCGGCTGCGGCGTGAATAGGGCGCTACCCGCGTTCGTTTGACGGGTGTCCGAGTGTCCTCTTTACTTGCGGGTGTCGCTTCCCGTGATCGGACCGCTGCCAGTCTATGGATTTCAGCGTCCGGCCCTGCTGTTGTTCGGGCTGATCCCGCTGGTCTTGCTGGCCGTCTATGTCGTCGTTGCGGCCCGGCAGCGGCGGCGCCTGCGCCGCTACACCGAGGCGGAGGTGCCGCAGTCGCCATGGCGGCACCTGCCGATAGCCGTGTCGCTGCTGAGCCTGGCGCTGTTGACGATCGCGCTGGGCACCCCGACGCACGACATGAAGATCCCGCGCAACCGCGCCGTCGTGATGCTCGTGATCGACATGTCGCAGTCCATGCGGGCGACCGACGTCGAGCCCAGCCGGCTCAAGGCCGCCGAGGAAGCCGCCAGTAAGTTCGCCGCGGCGCTGACCCCGGGCATCAATCTCGGGCTCGTCGGCTTCGCGGGCACGCCGTACCTGCTGGTGCCGCCGACCCCGCAGCACCAGGCGACCATCGACGCCCTGCCGAAGCTGCAATTCGGCGATGGCACGGCGACCGGTGAAGCCATCTACACCGCCCTGCACGCCATCGAGGCGACGAACACGACCGGTGGGGATACTCCGCCGCCGGCCCGGATCGTGCTGCTGTCCGACGGCGGGGAGAACAGGCCGACCGATCCCAGTGATCCGCACGACGGTGTCTACACGGCCTCGCGGCTGGCCAAGGACCAGGGCGTGCCCATCTCGACGATCTCGTTCGGCACCAAGAGCGGCAGCATCAGCCTGGACGGCGTGCAGGTGAACGTTCCGGTCTCGACGGACCAGATGAAGAAGGTCGCGCAGCTGGCCGGCGGGCAGGCCTATACCGCGTCCAACCTCGACGAGCTCACCAAGGACTACCAAGCCATCCAGAAGGAGATCGGGTATCGCACCGTGCCCGGGCCGGGTGGTTCCGGGTGGCTGCGCCTCGGAGTGCTCACCGCGTTGATCGCCACCGTCTTGGCGCTGCTGATCAACCGGCGCCTGCCTACCTAGCTCGTCAGGCGGGCAGCCTGCGGTTGAGGAACAGGCCGGCCAGCACCGCGCCGGCCAGCACCACCGAACCGAGCAGCAGCCACGCCAGGCTCGCATCGCCCTTGACCGTCTCGTAGCCGATCTGGCGCTGCAGCGTCGCGTAGACCTCCTTGAGGGACTGCAGGCTGTCGGCGTGGAACGCCTGGCCGTCGGTGATCTTGCAGATCTCCTGCAGGGTCTGGTCGTCGACCGGAACCGGAATTGTCGCGCCCTGGTAGACGACGGTGCCGTCGGGCGTACCGAACGAGATCGTCGAGATCTGCACGCCCTCGGCCTTGGCCGCGCGGGCCGCGGTGAAGGCGCCCTGCGGCGCGTTGGGGTCCAGCGGCACGTTCTCGGCGCCGTCGGACTCCAGCACGATGCGCGCCGGGGGCGGGCCGTCGCCGCCGCCCATCACCGCACCAACCGTCGCGATCGCCTGTAACGCGGTGAAAATGCCTTCTCCGGTGGCGGTTTTCGGAGCCGGTTGCAGGCCGTCGATCGCCGCCTTGACAGCACCGCGGTTGGTCGTCGGCGACACCAGCAGGGTGGCGTTGGCCGCGAACGCCACCAGCCCGAGGTTGATCGCCGGCGTCAGCTCGTCGGCGAACTGCTTACCGGCCTCTTGCGCGGCGGCCAGCCGGTTGGGAGCCACGTCAGTGGCGGCCATCGACTCCGAGACGTCGATGACCAGCATCACCACCGCGCGGTTGAGCGGAATGCGGACATCGGTTGTCGGCCCGGCCATTGCCGTCGTCAGCAGCACCAGCGACGCCGCGAGCAGGATCGTCGGGATGTGGCGCCACCGCGACAGCCGTGCGGGCGCGACGCGCTCCAGCACCTCCATGTTGGCGAACCGCAGCACCCGTCGGCGCCGGGCGAATTGCTGGACGACGTAGAGCCCGATCACCAGCAGCACGGCCAGCAGCGCCAGGAAGAACCATCCGTGCTGGAAGCCCGTGAGCGACACCGGACCCAGCAGTGGCAGCTTCATGCCACGCACATTACGTGGCGCCGCAGCGACACGGTTCAGCCAGCGACGAGGTCCCGGCGCGCAGTGAATTTGATGTCGAGACTGCGCAGGTGGGTCTGCAGCCCGGCGTCCTGCACGGGAATCAGGTGGGCGGGCTGATCGGTCTCGTTGAAGTGGGCGTGCCACATGCCCGGCGGAGTGGTGAACGCGCCACCGGCCTGCCAGTCCACCCGGATCGGGTCCACGATGTCGCCACGCTCGTCGAGGCGCGTACCGAGCAACGAGTAGCAGCCGCTGGGCGGAGCATCGAGAATGAGATCCAATGCGACAGACTGGTGCCGATGCGGGCGCTGCTCCTGGTTGGGCGGCAGCACGCCGAACATTGCCCACAGCACGTGGGTGATGGTCAGCGTCTGCTCCTGGTTCTCGTTGGCCAGCAGCACGCTCACCCGGCTCTTGTCGTTGGCGCCGGGACGCGACGCGATCTCGTCCAGCTTGGCCACCGCGTCCGTGCGGCAGAACTTAGTCGCGGCGAACCGCGGCTCGCGGGCTTCGGCGCCCAGGTAGCGCAGCAGCGGCTCGTCGTGCACCCAGTACATGGCCGCCTCCGAGTCGGCGTAGAACACCGAGCGGGCACCGGCGGGCAGGGTCAGGAAGTCGCCCTTCTCCCACTTGACCAGCTGGCCGTTCACGGCGGCGAAGCCGTGCCCGAACAACACGTAGTACAGCTGCGAGGTGGCGTTGGGGCTGGTGTCGATCTGCTCGCCGGCGCGGATGCGCAGGAAGTTGGCCAGCAGCGCGGGACTGGTCGCCGCTCCGCTGATGCCCAGGTCCGCGGACAGATCCAGCGGCACGATTCCGGTGGGCTCGTCCATGTAGACCTCGGGTCCGAACTGGGTAACCGGAACCTGCGGCGCATACCCGGAGCCGATCGGATTGGCGGCCTTGGAGTACTCGAAGTAGCGGGCTTCATCGGCCCAGTCGGCGAAACGGCCCTCGAACCCGTACTCGGCCACGTTGGTCATCGGGGCGGGAATCGTCGGGTCCAAGTTCACGGACATCGCGCATCTCCTTCAGGCTCAAGTACATCTTGTGTTTGAATCGTATCTATCTTGTATCTCAGTGTCAACCGCAACGTCGTGTACGGTATGGGCACCCTGAGATACGACTGAGCTACAAGGGGGCGCCGTGGCAGCGACCGCCAAGGACCGCGCGCTGGAGTACGTCAAGACCCAGGTGCTCACCGGAGCGTTTCCCGGCGGCGAACTGATCAGCGAGGGTGACGTCGCGACCGCGCTGGGCATGTCGCGGACCCCGGTGCGCGAGGCCTTTCTGCGCATGGAGGCCGAGGGCCTGCTGCGGTTGTATCCGCAACGCGGGGCGCTCGTCGTGCCCGTCTCCCCTGACGAGGTCCGCTCGGTGATCGAGGCCCGGCTGCTGCTCGAGCAGTACGCCGCGCGCAAAGTGGTCGGACGCGGGCCCGCCGGGTGTGCCGCCGTGTTCGAGCGGTTGATGGCCGAGCTGCAACGGCAGCGCGATACCGCGGCGGCGGGCGACTGGCGGGCATTCCTGGACTCCGACCGCGCCTTCCACGCCATCACCCTCGAAGAGTCGGGCAACGCGATTCTGTCCGGCTTCTACTCCTCGCTGCGCGACCGGCAGATGCGGATGATCGGCGAATCGGCGTTGCGCGAACAAGATCGGGTCGCGACGATCATGCGCGAGCACCTCGCGATCGCCGAGGCACTGCGCGACGGCGATCTGCCACGAGCGCAGCAGGCCGTGCAGACCCACCTGGTCAGCACCGTGCGCGCTATCGGTCTGGCCGTCGACTGGTCGTCGATCTGACCCGCGGCCGACACGGACTTATACACACGTCCAAAACCTTCCGAAGCCGAATTCCGCGTGCTAGAAATCCCTACAAGGGGGTCGACCTCTTCGGGCGGGGGTTTGTGCCAGAACGCTTCGCCGTTTTTACTGGTCCGTCCGAAAGGCAACGCCGCCATGGACTTTGGATTGCTGATGCCGGAAATCAACTCCGCTCGCATGTACTCCGGACCCGGGTCCGGCCCGTTGCTGGCCGCCGCGGCGGCCTGGGGCGAACTCGCCGCTCAGCTGGAATCGGCTGCCGGCGGCTACTTTTCGGAAGTCTCGGGCTTGACCGGGCAGACGTGGTTCGGCCCGTCGTCAATGCGGATGGCCGCCGCCGCCGCACCCTATGTGGCCTGGCTGCAGGCGGCCGCCGCGCAAGCCGCCCAAACCTCGGCTCAGGCATACGCGGCGGCAGCGGCCTACGAGGCGGCCTTCGCGATGACGGTCCCGCCGCCGGTGATCGCCGCCAACCGGGCGCAGCTGATGGCGCTGGTCGCGACGAACTTCTTCGGGCAGAACACCCCGGCGATCGCGGCCACCGAAGCCCAGTACGGGCAGATGTGGGTCCAAGACGCCGCCGCGATGTACACCTACGCCGCCGACGCGACGACCGCGAGCACCCTGACGTCCTACGACGAGCCGCCGCAGACCACCAACCAGGCCGGCCAAGCCGATCAGGGCCGCGCGATGGCCCAGAGCGCGGGCAATCTCACCAGTGCTCGCACCCAATCCCTGGTGCAGCAGGTATCGACCAACACCACCGGGCCCGGTGGCATCGACTACACGCCGGTCGGCGACGCCGACCCGCCGATCCCGCCCGGAACGTCGGCCAACGTGCCGCCGCTGAGCATCATCTCCGTCGGGACCAACTCGCACATGATCGTCGACGCCGGGTCGGTCACGATGGCACCCACCGGCGCCGCCGGCTTCTTCGAAGTCACGGCCCAGAGCGGTTCGACCGTCACCCTCAACCCCGGCAGCGTCTTTACCGCCGGAGCCTTGCAGTGGGTGGACGCGACCACCGGCGCCAACGTGAGTGGCGTCGTGAACGTCGGGGTTGGCGAAACCGTCACCCTTACCCCCAAATTCGCCATCGGGGCCTTCGGCTTCCTCAACGCGGGCTCGGCCACCCTCGGTCCGGGAACCGGCATCATCACCGTGAACGACACCGCCGTCGGATTCGCCGGCCTGTCCGGCGCGACCCTCACCAATGCCGCGGGCAGCGTCTCCTACACCTCCGTCCCCGTGCCCGCATTGGCCACCCCCGGCCTGGCCGGAACCGCGGGAATTCAACCCCAATTCAACGCCGAGGGCCTCGCCGATTGGGGCCGCCACGTGGCCTCCGCGCTTCTCCCCGAAGGCGAAGCCGCGGCGGCATTGGGCTAAGCGGTAGCGTCGAACCATGAAGCGCAGCATCGTCGGCGGACTGGCCGTCGTGCTGATCACCGGAGGGCTGCTCACCACGGCGCCGCCGGCCCTCGCCGGCTGCCAGTACGGCGGACCCGTGATCAGCAAGTGCGACGGACCCATTGCGCCCGACGGCACCTGGGAACGTTGCGTCGTGACGCACAATCTGGTGCCCAACGGCGCCAGTTCCTTCTTTGTGCCCGAGCGGACCTGCAACGTGATGGGCCCCGGGGGATTCGACCCGCACATCGACGGCTGAGGCTTGTCGGACCCCTCTTCTATACTCGAACACATGTTCGATGCATCGGGGCTGCTGACTCGCATCACCAACGCGGCGCGCGCGGAGAACCAGGCCGCGGCGGCGCGTCTTGACGCGATCGGCGATCTGTTCAGGTTGCGGGTCGCCCAGCACGGCGAGCGCGCGCAGTGGGCGGCCGACACCAGTGACGCGGTTGCCGCCGAGGTCGCGGCGGCACTGCACACCAGCGTGGCGATGGGCCACAGCAACCTGCGTTACGCCCGCGCCATGCACGAACGGCTGCCCGCCGTCGCCGCCGTATTTCGCGACGGGGACATCGACTTTCGGCTGTTTCGCACTATCGCGTTCCGCACCGACCTGATCTCCGATGCCGAGGCGTTGGCCGTGGTGGATGCCCAGCTGGCGATCAAGGCGCCGCGCTGGCCGTCGATGACCAGCTGGAAGCTTGCGACGGAGGTTGATCGGATCGTCGCCAAGATCGATCGCGACGCGGTGCGCCGGTCGCGCGAGTACGCGGAGGACCGTTATTTCAAGGTGACGGCGATGGAGGCGGGTACGGCACTGCTCAACGGCACGGTGTTCGCGACGACGGGGCAGGCCCTCGATCGCCGGCTCGACGAACTGGCCAAGACGGTGTGCGACGACGATCCCCGCACGATCGAGCAGCTGCGCGCCGATGCGCTGGGTGCGCTGGCCGCCGGCCATGACCGGCTGACGTGCGGATGTGACCGCACCGATTGCCCGACGAGTTCTGCACCCCGGCAACCGAATTCGGTCGTGATCCACGTAGTCGCCGATAGCGCTACCGTCGACGGGTCCGGCACGGCTGCGGGATTTCTCTACGGCGACGGCATCATCCCGGCCGAGGTTGTCCGTGAGTTAGCGAAAACGGCCAAGCTGCAACCGATTACCGTAACAATGACCACAGAATCAGGATATACACCGTCTCGGGCGCTGACAGACTTCGTGCGGGCCCGCGATCTCACCTGCCGGGCACCTGGGTGCGACCGGCCAGCGACCGAGTGCGACATCGACCACACCGTGCCGTTTGGCGACGGCGGTGCCACTCACCCATCGAATCTCAAGTGTCTATGCCGAAAACATCACTTGCTCAAGACTTTTTGGGGCTGGCGCGACCAGCAACTGCCCGACGGCACCGTTATCTGGACCCTGCCCGATGGACACACTCGCGTCACCACACCCGGCAGTGCCCTGCTGTCCGGTGCGGATCCGCCACCGATCGTCGCGATGCCGGACACGCAGTGCGACAACCGCGAAACAATGATGCCGCTGCGGACCCACACTCGCGCGCAGAACCGCGCCGCCCGCATCGCCACCGAGCGCCAGCACAACCGCGCCGCCCGCGAAAAGCGCCGCGCCGCAGCAGTAGCCGTTCCACCCCCAGACGACGACGAGCCGCCGCCCTTCTAGCCGATCAGCACCGCGTACCGCGGCTTGATCACGTCGTCGATGAGCGCGAGCCGCTCGTCGAACGCAATGAACGCCGACTTCATCGCATTGATGGTGAACCGCTCGAGGTCGCTCCACCCGTAACCGAAAGCCTCTACCAGCCGGTGCATTTCGAGGCTCATCGTGGTGTCACTCATCAGCCTGTTGTCGGTGTTGACGGTCACCCGGAACCGGGCCCTGGCCAGCAGATCGAACGGGTGGTCGGCGATGCTCTTGACCGCGCCGGTCTGCACGTTCGAGCTCGGGCACAGCTCCAGCGGAATTCGCTTGTCACGCAGGATCGATGCCAGCCTGCCCAATTCGACACCGCCGCCCTCGACGACTTCGATATCGTCGACGATGCGCACGCCGTGGCCCAGCCGGTCGGCTCCGCAGAAGGCTATCGCCTCGTGAATGGACGGCAGACCGAACGCCTCACCGGCATGAATAGTGAAGCGCGCGTTATGGTCTCGCATATATTCGAATGCGTCCAGGTGTCGCGTCGGCGGATAGCCGGCCTCGGCACCGGCGATGTCGAAGCCGACAACTCCCTTGTCCCGGAATCGAATTGCCAGCTCGGCGATCTCTCTCGACATCGCGGCGTGGCGCATCGCGGTCACCAGAAGACGCATCACGATCGGACGGCCCGCCGCGGCGGCGGCCTTCTCGCCGGCGGCGAAGCCTTCCAGTACAGCATCGACGATCTCGTCGAAGGACAGCCCGCGGTTGATGTGTAGCTCTGGCGCGAAACGGATCTCGGCATACACGACGGAGTCTGCCGCCAGATCCTCCACACACTCGTAGCCGACCCGGAACAGCGCCTCGGGCGTCTGCATCACGGCCACGGTGTGCGAGAACGGCTCCAGGTAGCGCTCCAGTGAACCGCTGTGCGACCGAGTGCGAAACCAGGTCGCCAGCTCGTCGGCGTCGGTGGCGGGCAACTCGTCGTAGCCGATCTGGCCGGCGATGTCCAGCACGGTCGACGGGCGCAATCCCCCGTCGAGGTGATCGTGCAGCAGCGCCTTGGGCGCCTGCTGGATCTGCCGCAATTCCAGCGGGGCGCTCACGAGGCGATCCCGATGATCAGCGGTCGCGGCGGCGGTGCCGTGTCACCCACACTCCAGCCGCGGTCCAGCTCGGCCAGCGCGGCATCGAAGCGTTCGGGGGTGTCGGTGTACAGCGTGAACAACGGCTCACCGGCGGCAACGGGCTGGCCGGGGTGTCGATGGATCCGGACGCCGGCGCCGGGCTGCACCTGCCCACCCGGGCGGGATCGGCCCGCGCCGAGTCGCCAAGCTGCCAGTCCCACTGCCATAGCGTCGATGTTCCCCATTGTGCCGCTCCGCGTCGCGATCACGGTCTCCGAATGCGAACCGATTGGCAACGGCACGGACAAGTCGCCGCCCTGGGCCGCGACCAACCGGCGGAACCGGTCCATCGCGGTGCCGTCGCGCAGGGTCTGGGCCGGATCGCGGCCGTCGATCCCGGCCAGCTCCAGCATCTCGACGGCCAGCCGGATCGTCAGCTCCACGACATCGGGTGGTCCGCCGCCGGCCAGCACCTCGAGCGCCTCGGCGACCTCGAGCGCATTGCCGACCGTGGCACCCAGTGGGCTGTCCATATCGGTCAGCACCGCCCGCGTGGGCACACCGTGGGCCACACCCAGCCCGACCATGGTTTCGGCCAGTTCGCGGCATTGCGCCTCCGAGGTCAGGAACGCACCACCACCGACCTTCACGTCGAGCACCAGCGCGCCGATGCCCTCGGCCAGTTTCTTGCTCATGATCGAGCTGGCGATCAACGGCAGGGAGTCGACCGTGGCGGTGATGTCGCGCAGTGCGTAGATCTTCTTGTCGGCGGGCGCCAGTTCACCGGCGCCGAAGATCGCCGCGCCGATATCGCAGAGTTGTTGATGCACTTGATGTTTAGATATCGACGCGCTGAACCCGGTGATGGATTCCAGCTTGTCCAGGGTGCCGCCGGTATGGCCGAGCCCACGGCCGGAGACTTTGGGCACCGCACCACCACAGGCGGCGACGACGGGCACCAGCACGAGCGTGGTCTTGTCGCCGACCCCGCCGGTCGAATGCTTGTCGACGGTGGCCAGCGGTTTACCGCCGGACCGCAGATCGCTGAAATCCAGCCGGTCGCCCGACGCCAGCATCGCCGCTGTCCACCTGACGATCTCGCCATGGTCCATGCCACGCCAGAAGATCGCCATCAACAGCGCCGCCATCTGCTCCTCGGCAACGCGACCATCGGTATAGGCCGCGACGACCCAGTCGATCGCGGCATCGGACAACCGACCCCCGTCACGTTTGGTTCTGATGACCGTAGGCGCGTCGAATGCGAAGTCAGTCAAGGACGTTCCCGGGTGAGATCATCGGCATCGAACGGATCGGGCAGTAGCTCTTCGAGCCGGCGGGGGCCGGCCGGATGCGCGACCAGCAGGTCGCGTCCGCCGTGCTCCAGCAGGAGTTGGCGGCAGCGCCCGCAGGGCATCAACAGCGCTGCCTGTGAGTCAACGCACACCAGGGCAACCAACCGGCCGCCACCGGTCGTATGCAGGGCGGACACCACGCCGCATTCGGCACACAGACCAAGGCCATATGAGACATTCTCCACATTGCAGCCGGTGACCACGCGACCGTCGTCGACCAACGCGGCCGCACCCACCGGGAACTGCGAATACGGGGCATAAGCTCCCGTCGATGCCTGTATTGCTCTGTCCCGCAGCATATTCCAATCAATAGCAGGCATACCGCAACCCCAATCACCGATCGGCCGAGTCGAGAAAGCCACCCTAACCCTGGCACGAAAGCGCCGTTGAAGAACGATGTTGGCCGGTTCCGGACCCATCTCTGCCGGGCTAAGCTCGATTGCCCGGCTTTAGTTTCGCGGATGAACAAGGGAACTGGTTTGAGCACTGAGACCACCGAGCCATCACGCAAGCGGCGGCCACCACGGACCCTGTATCGGGGAGATCCGGGGATGTGGTCGTGGGTGCTGCATCGCATCACCGGCGCAACGATCTTCTTCTTCCTGTTCGTGCACGTCCTGGATACCGCCCTGGTCCGGGTGAGCCCGCAGACCTACAACGAAGTGGTCGCGACTTATAAGACGCCGATCGTCGGCCTGATGGAGCTCGGCTTGGTCGCCGCGGTGGGATTCCACGCACTCAACGGGATCCGCATCATCTTGATCGACTTCTGGGCCGAGGGTCCCCGCCACCAGAAGACGATGCTGTGGGTCGTCGCCGTCGTCTACCTGTTGGTCATGGTGCCCGCGGCAGTGGCCATCGGTGTCCACATGATGGAGCACTTCCGATGAGCAGCCCCGACCTTCAGCTCGGCCGGGGCGAGGTAGCGCCGGTCCTGCAGCGCAGCCACGATCGCCCGCCCAGCCTGGACAACCCGCGCTCACCCCGGCGGCGGTCTGGCATCCCCAACTTCGAGAAATTCGCCTGGCTGTTCATGCGGTTCTCCGGCGTCGCGCTGGTCTTCCTGGCGATCGGGCACCTGTTCATCATGCTGATGTGGGACAACGGCGTGTACCGCATCGACTTCAACTACGTGGCGCAGCGCTGGGCGTCGCCGTTCTGGCAGTTCTGGGACCTATCGCTGCTGTGGCTGGCGCAATTGCACGGCGGTAACGGCCTGCGCACCATCATCGACGACTACAGCCGCAAGAACAGCACCCGGTTCTGGCTGAACAGCCTGCTGCTGTTGTCGATGGGATTCACGTTGGTGCTGGGTACCTACGTGTTGATGACGTTCAACCCCGATGTCGGAGGCTAACCCGTGATCCAGCAACACCGATACGACGTGGTGATCGTCGGCGCGGGCGGTGCCGGGATGCGGGCAGCCGTCGAGGCCGGCCCCCAGGTGCGCACCGCGGTGCTGACCAAGCTGTACCCGACCCGTAGCCACACCGGCGCCGCCCAGGGCGGCATGTGCGCGGCACTGGCCAACGTCGAGGACGACAACTGGGAGTGGCATACCTTCGACACCGTCAAGGGCGGTGACTACCTCGCGGACCAGGACGCCGTCGAGATCATGTGCAAGGAAGCCATCGACGCGGTGCTCGACCTGGAGAAGATGGGGATGCCGTTCAACCGCACCCCCGAGGGCCGGATCGACCAGCGCCGCTTCGGCGGCCACACCCGTGATCACGGCAAGGCCCCGGTTCGGCGCGCCTGCTACGCCGCGGACCGCACCGGCCACATGATCCTGCAGACGCTCTACCAAAACTGCGTCAAGCACGACGTGCAGTTCTTCAACGAGTTCTACGCGCTCGACCTGGTGCTCACCCAGACGCCCAGCGGCCCGGTGGCCACCGGCGTCGTCGCCTATGAGCTGGCCACCGGTCGCATCCACGTCTTCCACGCCAAGGCCGTCGTGCTGGCGACCGGTGGCTCCGGGCGCATGTACAAGACCACCTCCAACGCGCACACGTTGACCGGCGACGGTATCGGCATCGTGTTCCGCAAGGGACTTCCGTTGGAGGACATGGAATTTCACCAGTTCCACCCGACCGGACTGGCCGGTCTGGGCATCCTGATCTCGGAGGCCGTGCGCGGCGAGGGCGGCCGGCTGCTCAACGGCGAGGGCGAACGCTTCATGGAGCGCTACGCCCCGACGATCGTGGACCTGGCCCCCCGCGACATCGTGGCCCGCTCGATGGTCCTGGAGGTCCTGGAGGGCCGTGGTGCCGGGCCGCATAAGGATTACGTGTACATCGACGTCCGCCACCTCGGCGAAGACGTGCTGGAATCCAAGCTGCCCGACATCACCGAGTTCGCCCGCACCTACCTGGGCGTCGACCCCGTCCACGAGCTCGTCCCCGTCTACCCCACCTGTCACTACGTGATGGGCGGCATCCCGACCACGGTCTCCGGACAAGTGTTGCGGGACAACACATCCACCGTCCCCGGCCTGTACGCGGCCGGTGAGTGCGCATGCGTCTCCGTGCACGGCGCCAATCGGCTGGGCACCAACTCGCTGCTGGACATCAACGTCTTCGGCCGCCGCGCCGGCATCGCCGCGGCCAGCTACGCTCGGGGCCACGACTTCGTCGACATGCCGCCGAATCCGGAGGCCATGGTCGTCGGCTGGGTGGCCGACATCCTGAGCGAGCACGGCAACGAACGCGTCGCCGACATCCGTGGCGCCCTGCAACAGACGATGGACAACAACGCCGCGGTGTTCCGCACCGAGGAAACACTCAAGCAGGCGCTCACCGACATCCACGCGCTCAAGGAGCGCTACTCGCGAATCAGCGTGCACGACAAGGGAAAACGATTCAACAGTGACTTGCTGGAAGCCATCGAGCTGGGCTTCCTGCTGGAGCTGGCCGAAGTCACCGTCGTCGGCGCCTTGAATCGCAAGGAGTCCCGCGGCGGACATGCCCGCGAGGACTATCCGAACCGGGACGACGTCAACTACATGCGCCACACCATGGCTTACAAGCAGGGCAGCGAGCTGTTGAGCGACATCGCGCTCGACTTCAAGCCCGTCGTGCAGACGCGCTACGAACCCAAGGAGCGGAAGTACTGATGTCTGAAGAGGTCGGGGAACCACCCCTGCCCGCCGTTCCGGACGGCGCCGTGATGGTGACTCTCAAGATCGCCCGGTTCAATCCCGACGATCCCGATGCGTTCGCGAAAACCGGTGGCTGGCAAAGCTTTCGGGTGCCGTGTCTGCCCAGCGACCGGCTACTCAACCTGCTGATCTA
This sequence comes from Mycobacterium sp. NGS40, assembly GCF_059812735.1. Classification (NCBI taxonomy): domain Bacteria; kingdom Bacillati; phylum Actinomycetota; class Actinomycetes; order Mycobacteriales; family Mycobacteriaceae; genus Mycobacterium; species Mycobacterium sp. NGS40. The sequence continues at coordinate 36,509 of NZ_JCALDG010000016.1, read as the reverse complement.
CATCAAGGGCTACCTGGACGGCACGTTGACCTTCCGGCGATCCTGCGCCCACGGCGTCTGCGGATCCGACGCGATGCGGATCAACGGCGTGAACCGGCTGGCCTGCAAGGTGCTGATGCGCGACCTGCTGCCCAAGAGACCGGGCAAGTCCCTGACGATCACGGTCGAGCCGATCCGTGGTCTGCCGGTGGAGAAGGACCTGGTCGTCGACATGGAGCCGTTCTTCGACGCCTACCGGGCGGTGAAGCCGTACCTGATCACCAGCGGCAACCCGCCGACCCGCGAGCGCATCCAAAGCCCGACCGACCGCGCCCGCTACGACGACACCACCAAGTGCATCCTGTGCGCGTGCTGCACCACCAGCTGCCCGGTGTTCTGGAGCGAGGGCACCTACTTCGGCCCGGCCGCGATCGTCAACGCGCACCGGTTCATCTTCGACAGCCGCGACGAGGCCGCCGCTGAGCGCCTCGACATCCTCAACGAGGTCGACGGGGTGTGGCGCTGCCGCACCACGTTCAACTGCACGGAGTCCTGCCCGCGTGGAATTCAGGTCACCAAGGCGATCCAAGAGGTCAAGCGCGCGCTGATGTTCTCACGCTGAGCCCGGCGGTGTGGCACTCGGCGACCAGGTCGTCGACCACCGCCCGCCAGGCCGCTTCGTCGATGCACAGCCGGCTGGCGGTCAGCACCACGCGGTCGGGTTCGCCCGGCAGCAGCGAGACCGCGAACAACCGGCCGGTGTGCATGTCGAAACTGGCCAAATGCCGCGCAATGACGTCGGTGACGCTGCCGCCGGGTGGTTCCACCCCCCACGCCCAGCCGCCGCCCGGTCGGGTCATCCAGATCTTCAGTTTCGACTCGAACACGGTGCCCAGGTCGGGGTGAGCAGCGAAAACCGCGTCGACCGCGGCCCGGACGCGGGCCTGGTCCAGCCGCGGCTCGGCGACCAGCACCTCGCTGTGGGTGGCCGGCTCGATGTCTTCCAGGCGGGGCGGCTCGTCGAAATAGCAGTAAGTCATCACCCCACACTTGCCGGGGATCCTTATCGGATTCTTGGAAGAAGCTTGGTCACACTCCCCGAAGCTGCGTCGTCTTGAACGTATGACTCAGAAAACACGCATCCAGCCGCTACCACCCAAGAGCGCCGGCCTGATGACCCGCGCCATGTACCGGATCGCCAAGCGGCGCTATGGCCAGGTGCCCGAACCGTTCGCGGTGGCCGCGCATCATCGCCGGCTGATGGTCGCCGGCGCCGTGCACGAGACCCTGGTCGACCGGGCGTCCCGCACGCTACCGATCAGTGTCCGTGAGCTCGCCGTGTACTGGACCGCGCGCTCGATCGGGTGCTCGTGGTGCGTCGACTTCGGGTCCATGCTGCAGCGCCTGGACGGCCTCGACATCAAGCGGCTCAGGGAGATCGACGACTACGCCACCTCGGCGGCGTTCACCGACGACGAGCGCGCCGCGATCGCCTACGCCGACGCCATGACTACCGATCCGCACACCGTCACCGACGAGCAGGTGGCCGACCTGCGGGCGCGGTTCGGTGACGCCGGGGTGATCGAGCTGACCTATCAGATCGGCTTGGAGAACATGCGGGCGCGGGTGAACTCGGCGCTGGGCATCACCGAGCAGGGCTTCAATTCGGGTGATAGTTGCCGCGTTCCGTGGGCGACGGAAGGCGCAGCGGGGATCCGCTGAACTTGTCGGGATTAGCGACATCCCATAGGGCACAGACCTTTCCGTCGCGCACCGTCATCGCCATGATCCGGGGCATCATCTCGCGATACCCGTCGCCGGCGGGCACCCCCGCGGTGTAGCCGCCGAGTTCGCCATTGACCAACCCGAGCTGATACGTCGTGAACATCGCCGGGCCGTAGCGGTTGGCCAGGCCGAAGAAGAATCGCGCCACCTTGTCTGCCCCGTGGATGACGTTGATTGCGGTGGGCGCCTTGCCATTCGCGTCGCCGGTCAATGTCACGTCCGGATGCAGCAGCGCCACCACCGCTTCCAGGTCGCCGGAGGCCATCGCGGCCATCAGCTTGCCGACCACCTCGTTGTGCGATGGATCGGGTTCCGGCGGCGGCTGGCTCGCGACGGCCTTGCGGGCCCGCGAGGCCAGCTGCCGGGCGGCCGGCTCGTTGGTTCCCAGCACCTCGGCCACTTCGGCGAACGGCATCGAGAACCCGTCGTGCAACACAAAGGCGACCCGCTGATCCGGGGACAGCCGCTCCAGCACCACCATCGCCGCGAACCGGGCGTCCTCGCGCGCCACCACGGCAGCCAGCGGATCGGTGCCGTCAAAGCCGGTCACCACCGGCTCGGGCAGCCAGTTGCCGGTGTAGGTCTCGCGCCGGTGGGCGGCCGAGCGCAGCCGATCCAGTCCGAGCCGACTCACCACGGTCGTCAGCCAGGCGCGCAGGTCGGTGATCGTCGCGTCTTGTCCGTCCCAGCGCAGCCACGCTTCCTGGACGATGTCCTCCGCGTCGGCCACGGTGCCCGTCACCCGGTACGCAACCGCCATCAGATGGGGGCGCAGCGCTTCGAAATCGGTGACCTGCGTTGCGGTCATGTCCCGAGCCTATGCGCATCCTGACTACAACTGTGCGCGCACTGGCTGCCGGCGGCCCCGGTCCGGCAGCACAGTGGATTCATGACGGGGCGCTTGGAAGGCCGCTTGGAAGGCAAGGTCGCATTCATCACCGGTGCAGCGCGCGGGCAGGGCCGCGCGCACGCGCTGCGGTTCGCCGAGGAGGGCGCGGACATCATCGCCGTGGACATCTGCCGGCAGATCGACACCGTCGCTTATTCGCTGAGCTGTCCCGAGGATCTGGACGAGACGGTCAACCTGGTCGAGAAGACCGGTCGCCGCATCGTCGCCGAGCAGGCCGATGTGCGTGACTTCGAACGTCTTCAGTCGGTACTGGCGAACGGCGTGGCCGAGCTCGGTCGCCTGGACTTCGTCCTGGCCAATGCCGGCGTGGGGCCGGGCATCGGCCTCGCCGAGCCGACGATGGATTCCTACGTCGATGCGATCGACATCATGCTCAACGGCGTCTACTCCACGATCGAAGCGGCCTTGCCGCATCTGCTCGCGCACCAGGACGGCGGGGCGGTCGTCATCACCAGCTCGGCGGCGGGCTTCAAATCGATCGGGCGCGACTTCGACACCCGCAACCCGGGCCTGGCGGGCTACACCGCGGCCAAGCACGGGGTGATCGGCCTGATGCGTTATTACGCAACTACATTGGCGGAGAAAGAGATTCGAGTGAACTCCGTGCATCCGACCGGGGTGGGGACGCCGATGATCCACAACGAGATGATGGACAGGTTCCTCGAGCAGCACCCGACGCTCGCGTCAGCCTTCACGAATCTGCTGCCCGTTTCGGTGATCGACGCCGAGGATGTCTCGGAAGCGATGCTCTACCTGTGCGCCAAGTCCGGCCGCTACATCACCGGCACGACGCTGTCGGTGGATGCCGGAATATTGCTTAAGTGATCGCCGCCCGTGGCGTTACGCTCGCTGACAACATGACTGACAATCTTTGGCTGCACTTCGCCCGGCACGGCGCCGACATCACCGCGCCGATCATCACCCGCGGTGAGGGCGTCATGATCTACGACGACCGCGGCAAGAGCTATCTGGACGGGCTGTCCGGGCTGTTCACCGTGCAGGTCGGCCACGGCCGCACCGAACTGGCAGAGGTCGCGGCCCGGCAGGCGAGCACACTGGCGTTCTTTCCGTTGTGGGGGTACGCGACCCCGCCCGCGATCGAGCTGTCCGAGCGCCTGGCCCACTATGCCCCCGGCGATCTGAACCGGGTGTTCTTCACCACCGGCGGCACCGAGGCCGTCGAGACCGCGTGGAAAGTGGCCAAGCAGTATTTCAAGCTCACCGGCAAACCCGGGAAACACAAGGTGATTTCGCGCGCGATCGCCTACCACGGCACCACCCAGGGAGCGCTGGCGATCACCGGACTGCCGCGGTTCAAGGCACCGTTCGAACCGGTCACGCCGGGCGGCTTCCGGGTGCCCAACACCAACTTCTACCGGGCGCCCGAACCCTTTCGCACCGACGCAAAAGCATTCGGGCAGTGGGCCGCCGACCGGGTCGCCGAGGCGATCGAGTTCGAGGGACCCGACACTGTGGCCGCGGTGTTCCTCGAACCGGTGCAGAACGCCGGCGGCAGCATCCCCGCTCCCCCAGGCTATTTCGAGCGGGTCCGGGAGATTTGCGACGAGTACGACGTGCTGCTGGTCTCCGACGAGGTGATCTGCGCGTTCGGCCGGATCGGCTCGATGTTCGCCTGTGACGACGTCGGCTACGTTCCCGACATGATCACCTGCGCCAAGGGCATGACGTCGGGCTACTCACCGATCGGCGCGATGATCGCCAGCGAGCGGCTGTTCGAGCCGTTCAACGACGGCGAGACCATGTTCCCGCACGGGTATACCTTTGGCGGCCACCCGGTTTCGGCTGCCGTCGGCCTGGCCAACCTTGACATCTTCGAGCGCGAGGGCATCAACGACCACGTCAAGGCCAACGCGCCCGCCTTCCGCGCCACCCTGGAGAAGCTGTACGACCTGCCGATCGTGGGCGACGTACGCGGCGAGGGTTTCTTCTACGGCGTCGAGCTGGTCAAAGACAAGGCGACCAAACAGACCTTCACCGACACCGAACGCCGGGCGCTGCTGGGCCACGTGTCCAAAGCGCTGTTCGAGGCCGGATTGTATTGCCGCACCGACGATCGCGGCGATTCCGTCATCCAGTTGGCGCCGCCGCTGATCAGCGGTCAGGCCGAATTCGACACGATCGAATCGATCCTGCGCGGCGTGCTCAGCGATCCAGCGCGGCCCTAGCGGTGCCGGTGGCCATCACCAGCTGACGGGCGTGCGCCGCGCTCGGGTTGTTCACGAACCGCGACAGCGAATTGCACAGCCAGGCCAGCGCCGACCGCGCCTCGGGATCGCCGGTGGCGTCGCGATGCATCTCCAACTCGGCCAACACCTGGTCAAGTCCGGTCCGCCGTACCTGGGTCGACTTCTCCACCTGTTTGAACAGCTGCTCCAGCGATCGCGGCGAGCTGCCGGATCCGTTGGTGCCCGCGCGGCGCCGCCACTTCGACCACAATCGCTCGCTTGGAATGGCGCACCCTTTTCGACGGCTGATGGCTGACGGCTGTCGGCCCCTGCCAGCGTAGTGGGTTGCCGGAGCCTGCGCCGCACGGATGAACTTGTCACATCAGCCTCAGCAGTCACAGCGCGGCTCCCGGCAATCGGGCGCCCCATCGCCTAGTCTGCACACCAATGCCCCGCTCAAAAGCTCGCCTACGTTCTGCATCCTGCCTGGTTGCGGCGGTTTTCATGACCGCTGCCCCGGCCGCTTCGGGCATGCCCACCGCGCTCGCGGAGCCGAGCCCCGGCGCCAACGCCGGGGCTCCCAGCTGCCCGTACAAGGTGAATACTCCACCCGCGGTGGACTCGTCGGAGGTGCCGCAGGCCGGCGATCCGCCGATGCCGTTGGCGGTGCCCGCCAAGCCGGTCGGCGGCGAGGCCCTGTCCGGCTGCGGCATCGTCACCGCGCCAGACACCCCGGCGCTGCCGACCGACGTCTCCGCCGACGCCTGGCTGGTCGCGGATCTGGACAGCGGCGCGGTGATCGCGGCCAAGGATCCGCATGGCCGCCACCGCCCGGCCAGCATCATCAAGGTGCTGGTCGCGATGGCCTCACTGAACGCGCTGCCCCTCAACAAGTCGGTGACCGGAACGGCCGACGACGCCTCCGCCGAAGGCACCAAGGTCGGCGTGGACGACGGCGGCGTGTACACCGTCAACCAGCTGCTGCACGGGCTGCTGATGCACTCCGGCAACGACGCGGCACACGCGCTGGCCATGCAGCTGGGCGGAATGCAGCAGGCGGTGGAGAAGATCAACGTGCTGGCCGCCAAGCTCGGCGGCCAGGACACCCGGGTGGCGACACCGTCGGGACTGGACGGGCCGGGCATGAGCACCTCGGCCTACGACATCGGCCTGTTCTACCGGTACGCCTGGCAGAACCCGACTTTCGCCGACATCGTCGCGACGAAGACCTTCGACTTCCCCGGTCACGGCGACCACCCCGGCTATGAGCTGGAAAACGACAACCAGCTGCTCTACAAATATCCGGGCGCGCTCGGCGGCAAGACCGGCTACACCGACGATGCCGGCCAGACGTTCGTCGGCGCGGCCAACCACGACGGCCGACGGCTGGTGGCGATATTGCTGCACGGCACCCGGCAGCCGATCGCGCCCTGGGAGCAGGCGGCGCATCTGCTCGACTACGGCTTCGCCACGGCGCAGGGCACCCAGGTCGGCGCCCTGATCGCACCCGACCCGTCGCTGGCGCCCAAGCAAGAGCCCGCAGCGGATCGGCTTGGGGCCGGGTCCCAGGCGGCGGGGCTACTGCCCTCGGCCGACGCGTTGCCGGTGCGGGTGGGTGTGGGCATCATCGGGGCGATCGTCGTGTTCTCGTTGATCATGGTCGCGCGCTCGATGAACCGCCGGCCGCAGCACTGAACGCCATCGTGACGCTCGCCGGAACCGGCATCACCCCAACATTGTGGCGGCCACCGAAGGTCACGCTCCGGTAACCGGTTGTTGCCACCGGACGCCGCTCACGTCGGTGAGGGAAAGTGTGTAGCCCCGACTCCTGTCAATAGCTGCGGCCCCGGTGTTGATGGAGATCCGCGCTTTGCCTCCCAACGGTATGACCAGGCCACACGTCCCCGGTTTCACCTCTGCCACGTTGTAATTCACGATGTCGCTCTTGGGGAGTTGGCTCAGCTGCGGACCCGCGACCTTGAAAATGGTCGTATCGTTATCGAGTAGAGCAACACTGACCAGGAATGAGCCATAGACATCCACGCCTTCGGTCCGATAGACCGTAAACCGCAAACCGCCGCGCGTGATCCTGGCATCCGAGATTTTGACGACAGGTTTGACCGATTTGTTATGCAGGGGCCCATAGACACCGCCATGAAAGTACTGGTTGGTCGCCAGCGTTGCTGAAAGCACCGCGGCCGTCGCGATGACGATCACGGGCTTTCTGACCTTCAATTCACCCGAAGCCAGCCATGTGAAATGTTTGCTCCGTGTGAAGCTCAAGCCCTTGCGCCTGAGCAGAGCATCGACTGAGTACTCGCCGCCTCCGCTGAGCAGGAACGCGGCCCCCGAGGCGATACCTAGAATTCCGATCTGCCATTCGTCGAGACAGGTGGTACCCAGCCAACCCGCGCCAAGCAGAATGCCGAGGGCCAGCAGCATGGCAATCGCACCCATGGTCCGGGTAAATATCCCGAGCATCAGAAACAATCCGACGAGCGCTTCCACCATTGTGAAGGCAATCATGGACCATTTCAGGAGATCCGGGTGCATCACCAGGTAGCTTATGATCGGTTTGATGCCCAGTGCGTTGGGAAGGAAATTGTTGAACTTCTCTCCGACATATCCGGGGCTGCTGGCGTCCAACTTGTCAGCGAGAACTACCCTGCGCCAAAATGCAGAAAAATAGGTCCACCCGACAACCAGTCGGAGCGGAAAGAGAATGAGCGCAGCCGACGAGCCTTGGGTGCCGGGCTCAGTAGTGAGATCCTGATTTCGCATTGAAAATACCATCCTTAAAAAAATCGGAATGATTATGACAGTGGATGGCCGAAGGAATTGGCGAGCACTATCCGCAGCTGCGGGGAGCGGAATTCACTCCGGCGGTGGGCTATTCCTCAGCGCCGGAGTGAGCAGAGCAAATGAAGGCGAGCGCGTCCGCTGAAAATATGAGGAGGTGCCCTCGCGTTGCCTGCGGAGACGTCGATCCCCTGGGCAAAACCGACCGCGGGCGTGCTGGGTGAGTCGTCAGTACCAGTAGGCGAACCATTGGCAACGAGAGTGAAATCGCTGCTGCGGCAAAGCTCGCCGGGGGCAGCCTTATGCCGCATCGACGCGGCGCGCGAGTGGTCAACCGGCTGCTCACCGGCGGGGGGCGCCGCCTGTGCAGATTCCTGGTGTACCGCAACGATGGCAGTCAAAGCCTCGAGTGTGCGCGGGCAATGCGTGAGAGCAAGCGGCGCGAGAAGAACGATCACAGCGACTGCTGCCCACCGCTTGCCTCGAAGTCGGTTGCGCCGCGTGGTCTCGAGGGCTCTCGGTGCGCGGCGCACGCGATCAACATAGCACCGGGCGCGGCGGGATGCGGGGCTCACCGAGAAACCACCTAACGATTAGCTGAAACCCAGGATGCGCCAATTCCATCGGCGGTAGCGTCTACATCGCTGACGCGCGAGTTATCGGATTTGCAATGCACGCCGAAAACTGGCGGAGGATATGCGTTCGCGCCGGTGACAGACGAGGGCGAAGATGAATTCGGTTACCACAGTGGTGAAACGAATGTGGTTGCTGCTGGCCGTAATTGCGATTGCCGGTGTCGCGGCGCTCGGAATCTATCGCCTCCATAGCATGTTCGGCGTTCACGGACATCCCGTTGTCAGGGTCAAGGCCGATCTCGACGAACCGGTGTTCGACCCGAAACAAGTCACCTATGAAGTCTTCGGCCCCGCCCCGACCGCAAAGATCGCGTACCTGGATCCCGACGCACGCGTGCAACGTCTGGAAAATATTCCGCTGCCGTGGTCGCAAACGGTGTCGACGACACTGACTTCGGTCACCGTCAACCTTTTGGCGCAAAGCAGCGGCGGCGTCATCGGCTGCCGAATCAAGGTGAACGGCACGACCAAGGACGAGCGATCCGAAACCGGACCGAAAGCGTTGACCTTCTGCCAGGTGAATGCCGGATGAGCCAAACAGCCGCCGCACCCGCCTCCAATCCCCCACTGTTGCCAAAGATCATCCGCCGATTCGCGGTGCCGATCGTCCTGATCTGGCTCGGGCTCACGGCCGTGCTCAATCTCGCCATCCCGCAGCTGGAAGCGGTCGGCAAGGCGCATTCGGTTTCGATGAGCCCCAAGGGCGGCGCTTCGATTCAGGCACTCAAGCGGGTGGGACAGGTATTCGGAGAATCCGGTACCGACAACGCCGCCACGATCGTGCTGGAAAGCGACAAGCCACTCGGCGACGAGGCGCACCGTTTCTATAGCGAGCTGTTGCGCCGCCTTTCGGCCGATACCCAGCACGTCGCGCACATCCAGGACTTCTGGAGTGACCCGCTGACGGCGGGGGGATCGCAAAGTGCCGACGACAAAGCCGCGTATGTGGTGGTCTACCTTGCCGGCAAGAGTGAAACGGCGGCATACAACTCGGTCCACGCCGTACGCCACATCGTCGACACCACGCCGGCGCCACGCGGACTCAAGGCGTATGTAACCGGCTCGATGGGGCTGATCGCCGATCAGTCCGAGGCCGGCGATAAAAGTATCGCCAGGGTCACCCTGATCACCGGGGTGGTGATCGCGGCGATGCTGCTCTTCATCTACCGGTCCTTCGTCACGATGATCCTCGTCGTGGCCATGGTCGGGATCGAGCTCGGGGCGATTCGCGGCATCGTCAGTTTTCTGGTTGATCGCGGCGTTTTCGGCCTTTCGGCCTTCGCGGTCAACTTGCTCACGCTGCTGGCCATCGCCGCCAGCACGGATTACGCGATATTCCTGCTCGGCCGCTACCACGAGGCCCGCTACGCGGGTAAGGACCGAGAAGCCGCGTACTTCGCCATGTTTGACGGAACCGCCCACGTGATTCTGGGCTCCGGGCTGACCATCGCCGGCGCCATGTGTTGCCTCAGCTTTGCCCGGTTGCCGTACTTCAAGTCGCTCGGGCCACCCTGTGCGGTCGGCATGTTGGTCGCGGTCCTCGCCGCGCTCACGCTCGGGCCGGCGGTGCTGACCGTCGCCAGCTTCTTCAAGTTCTTCGAACCCAAGCGCAGGATGGCCACGCGGCGCTGGCGGCGGGTGGGAACCGCGATCGTTCGCTGGCCCGGCCCGGTGCTCGCGGCGACCTGCGCGGTGGCATTCGTCGGGCTGCTGGCCTTACCGAATTACCGGACGACCTACGATCTGCGCAGATTCGTGCCGGCCAGCATGCCGGCCGTCGTCGGGGATGCGGCCGCGGGCCGGCACTTTTCCCAGTCCTGGCTCAACCCCGATGTGCTTTTGATCGAATCCGATCATGACATGCGCGATCCGGTGGACATGCTGATCCTGGACAAGGTCGCGAAAGCCATTTTTCACAGCCCCGGAATCTCACAGGTGAAATCGATAACCCGGCCGCTGGGAACGTCTCTCAAACACACGTCGATTCCGTTCATCATGAGCATGCAGGGCGTCTCACAGGCCGAAAACATGCAATTCATGAAGGACCGCCTGGACGACATGGTGATCCAAGCGCAGGCGATGACGGTATCCATCGACACGATGAAGCACATGTATCAGCTCATGGGCGAAATCGTCGACAACACGGTCGATATGGATCACCTCACGCACGATATGTCGAACACCACCGACACAATACGAGATCATCTTGCGGACTTGTCGGACTTCCTGCGACCGATCGGCAGCTATTTCTATTGGGAGAAGCACTGTTTCGATATTCCGGCCTGCTGGGCGGTCAGATCGATATTCGAAACGTTCGACAACATCGATCAGCTGAGCGAGAAATTGGAGTCGCTCGTCAAGGATATGGACGTCCTGATCCGGCTCTTACCGGAGATGCGCGCGCAGATGCTGCCGATGATTTCGACGATGACGATCATGCGCGACATGCTGGTCGTCTGGCACGGCACACTGCTGTCTTTCTACAAGGAGCAGGAGATGAACACCAAAGACCCGGGTGCCATGGGCCGGGTCTTCGACGCCGCCCAGGTCGACGATTCGTTCTATCTCCCGCAGTCGGCCTTTGAGAATCCGGATTTCAAGCGGGGCCTGAAGATGTTCCTGTCACCGGACGGCAAGGCGGCCCGCTTCATCATCGCGATGGACGGAGATCCGTCGACGCCCGAAGGCATCTCCCGTGTCGAGCCGATCCAGCTGGCGGCCAAGGAGGCCATCAAGGGGACTCCGATGCAGGGCGCGGCCATCTCGATGGGCGGCACCGCCTCGACGTATCGGGACATTCAAGAGGGCGCCTTTTACGATCTGCTCATTGCGGGAGTCGCCGCGATCAGCCTGATCTTGATCATCATGATGATCGTGACCCGCAGCGTGATCGCTGCCGCTGTCATCGTCGGCACCGTGCTGGTGTCCCTGGGCTCCTCCTTCGGCCTGTCCGTGCTGCTCTGGCAGGACATCCTCGGCGTCGACTTGTACTGGCTGGTGCTGGCGATGTCGGTGATCCTGCTGCTGGCCGTCGGATCGGACTACAACCTGCTGCTGATCTCACGACTGAAAGAGGAAATCGGCGCCGGCCTGAAGACGGGAATCATCCGCGCCATGGCCGGCACCGGCGGCGTCGTCACCGCCGCCGGCATGGTATTCGCCGTCACCATGTCGCTATTCGTCTTCAGCGATCTCCGCGTCATCGGCCAAATCGGCACCACCATCGGCCTGGGCCTGGTGTTCGACACCCTGATCGTGCGCTCGTTCATGACACCGTCGATCGCCGCACTACTCGGACGCTGGTTCTGGTGGCCCCAACAAGTCCGCCCCCGCCCGGCCAGCCGCATGCTCAGATCATCCGGGCCCCGCCGCTTGGTACGTGCCCTGTTGCTGCCGCCCGCCGAAAAGGCACCGGAGACAGCGCGACCCTAGGCGGCGTGCGCTCGCCGCGGTGCGCCCAAGGACACCACGGCGGCGATGACGGACAGAATCAGCACCACGACGACGGGCCAGATGGTGGTGTGCTTCTGGGCGATGCCACCCAGCGCCCCGCCCAGCACGGTGGACACGACAGCAACCAGCGTCGAGCAAAAGCCGATCAGTGTGCCGCGGTGCTGTTCTGCGGCGAGCACGCTGATCCACGAGATCCCGGCAGCGACGACAGCCCCGGTGGCTACCGTTGCCAGCAGGAACACCGAGCCGTACGCCCAGATGTGTTGCCACAGGCCGCACGACTCGGCCACGATGCACAGCGCCGCGGCCAACGCGCTGACCAGGGCACTGCCCACCAGCATGCCGCGCACTCCGAAACGCCGGTGCACCCTGCTCCACAGCGGCGAACCGAGAACGAGTCCGATGCTGGTAACGATCACCAGTACGTGCAAACCACCGCCCTGATGGGCAGTGCGCAACGCATAGAAAGTGGTGCCCAGGGCGACAGGAGCGAACAGCAGAGACGTGATCACATACCGGCGAAACCACGGCTCGGAACGGGCTACCGCGAAGCCCAGCCGGTAGGTCTCCCGAAATGACATCCGGGTGCTCGCCGATACGGCCCGTACCGGGCCGAGGAACAACGCCGCGAGGCCGGAGGCGGCCAGTCCGGCTGCACCCAGCCAGAGCAGACCGCGGTGATACGCCATCGTGTCGCCATGGCCCAGCATCGGCACGACGAACAGCGTGAGGACGACGGCCAGCACCGATCCGATGGCCCCCTTGACCAGCAGCAGCTCGCCCCGCCGAAACTCGGACAGCTTGCTGGAAATCAGGTCGAGGTAGGCGACGCGAGAAACCGCGACGACGACTCCCCCACCCGCGGACACCAACACAAACACCGCCGCGGCGAAAACACCGGTCCAGGGGACGACGGCGTCACAGACAATCAGTGCGGCCGAGATCGCCGCCGATACCGCCAACAGCAGGTGCCGCATCTGGCCGGCTCGCTGCAGGGCCGCCGGTGACAACGAATGTCCCGCGATAGAGCCGATGCTGTACGCCGGAAACAGCATCGCCGCCGCCCAGGTGAGGCCGTGGTGCGCGGCAATGAACGGCAACACCACAGCGCCGTTGCTGAGCTGCATCCCGGCGGTGTGAATCGTGCCCTGGGAGAGCAGTCTCCAGAACGGGTTCGTTTGTGCCGAGAAGGCAGGCGCCAACGGTACGCCCATGGCTGGTGACAGTACCGGGCACTGAACTGGCAGAACCATCCTTTGATCGGATGCATGCAGCGCATTGAGGGCGCAACGCTAGGCGGCCTGCAGGCTCACCGCCGGTGAGACGGCCGGAAAGGACCGGCGAACGGGAGTGACCGCCCGCCGTGTTTCCGACGGCGGAGCGCCCAGCGAAGCCAGTGCGGCGCCGATGGCCAGGATCAGCACCACGACGTCGGGCCAGATGGTGGAGTGGTTCTGCGCGAGGTTCCCGAGCACCGCCGCCAGTGCCATGGTTTCGACGGCAACCAGCGTCGAGCTGAACGCGATCAGGGTCCCGCGGTGCGACTCATCGGCGACCACGCTGATCCACGAAATCGCCGCGGCGAAGACGGCCTGGGCGGCCACCGTCGCCATCAAGAACACCGTGCCGTACGCCCAGATGTGGGTCCATTGGCCGCAGACTTCGGCCGTCAGGGTCAGCGTGGCGGCGGCGACGCTGAGCAGCGCGCTGCCCAGCATCATCCCGCGCACTCCGAACAGGCGGTACACCTTGCGCCACAGCGGCGACCCGAAAACCAGTCCGATGCTGGACAGGATCACCAGCACATGCAGGCTGCGACTGTGGTGAGCGGTGCGCAGCGCATAGAAGGTGGTGCCCAGGGTGACCGGGCCGAACAACAGGCAGGCGACCATGTACCGGCCAAACCACGGCTGGGACCGGGCGACCGCGAAACCCTCCCGGTAGGTGTCCCGCATCGACATCCGGGTGGTGGTAGACGTGGACCGCGACTGGCCGACGAACAGCGCCGCGACGGCCGAACCGGCCAGCCCGACCGCACCCAGCCACAACAGATCGCGTCGATACGCCATCTCGTTGCCGTGGGCCAGCAGCGGCACGACGAAAAGCGTGACGACGGTGGCCAGCACCGACCCGATGGCACTCTGGTACAGGAACAGCTCACCGCGCCGCGCGCCGGATAGCTTGCTGGAGACCATGTCGGGGTAGGCGACGCCGGCGATTCCGAGCAGCACTCCCGCGAGCACGCAGGTCAGCAGAAACACCACCGCGGTGGTGGCGCCGCGCCACGGAATCAGGGCGTCGCACAGGGTCAGCGCGGCCACGCTGGCCGCGATCACGGCCAGCAGCCGGTGCCGCATCTGGCCCACTCGCTGCAGCACCAGTGGCGACACCGAGTTTCCGACGATGTCGCCGAAGCTGAAGGCCGGAAAGAGCAGCGCCGCCACCCAGGTCAGGCCCTGGTGCGCGCAGATCAACGGCAGTATCACGGTGCCGTTGCTGAGTTGCATGCCTGCGGTGTAAAAGGTGCCCTGGGAAAGCAGCCGCCCGAACACGCGCGGCTGAGCCACGGGGGCGGGAACCAGGGTGACGGGCATAACAACAGAATCTAAGGTTGGTCAAGAATCAATAACATCCTCCGATCGGATGCCGCGGGTTGAATTGTTTATCCCCCAATCGGCGGACAGCTCAGGCCCGATGCGCGTGATCGTTGACCGCCAATGTTTGCTGTGGCACCGTCGTGCGGGTGAGGATCAGTTGAGAGGTCCGCGCATCGGGCTCACCGGCGCAAGTGTCGGGCTCATCTACGGATACGACCTGTCCATCATCGCCGGCGCGCAGCTGTTCATCACCGAAGACTTCGCACTCACCACATCCCAGCAAGAACTGCTGACGACGATGGTGGTGATCGGGCAGATCGCCGGGGCGCTCGGCGCCGGTGTGCTCGCCAATGCGATCGGCCGCAAGAAATCGATCATGCTGATCCTGATCGCCTACGCGACCTTCGCGCTGCTGGGTGCGTTCTCGACGTCGTTGCCGATGCTGCTGGCGGCACGGCTGCTGTTGGGCGCGTCGATCGGTGTGATGGTGGTGGTGGTCCCGGTGTTCATCGCGGAGTCGGCTCCGACGGCGGTGCGCGGCGCGTTGCTGACGACCTATCAACTGGCGATCGTCAGCGGCCTGATCGTCGGGTATCTCGCCGGTTACTTGTTGGCCGGCGGCCACAGCTGGCGCTGGATGCTGGGGCTGGCTGCGGTACCGGTGATCCTGTTGCTGCCGTTGGTGCTTCGGCTGCCCGACACGGCCCGGTGGTACCTGCTCAAAGGCCGGGTCGACGACGCCCGGCGCGCGCTGCTGCTCGTGGAGCCTGCCGCCAACGCCGACGCCGAGCTGGCCGAGGTCGGCCGCGCGTTGAGCGAAGGCTCCCCCGGTTTCAAAGGCGGCATCGGCGAGATGTTGCGACCACCGTATCTACGGGCCACCCTGTTTGTGATCGTGCTTGGCTTCCTGCTCCAGATCACCGGCATCAACGCGATCATCTACTACAGCCCCCGCATATTCGAAGCCATGGGATTCAGCGGAAATTTCGCGCTACTGGGCCTGCCGGCACTGGTGCAGGTCGCCGGTTTGGCCGCGGTGGGCGCAGCGTTGACGCTCGTGGACCGGGTCGGCCGGCGACCAATCCTGTTGTGCGGCATCGCCATGATGATCGCCGCGGACATCGTGCTGACGGTCGTGTTCGCCGGGGGCTTCGGCGGCGCGGCGCTCGGATTTGCCGGCATTCTGCTGTTCATCATCGGCTACACCCTGGGTTTCGGCTCGCTGGGCTGGGTGTACGCCAGCGAGAGCTTCCCCACCCGGTTGCGGTCGATCGGGTCGAGCACGATGTTGACCTCTAACTTGATCGCCAACGCGATCGTCGCGGCGGTTTTCCTGACGATGTTGCATTCCTTGGGCGGCGCGGGCACTTTCGCGGCATTCGGGGTGTTGGCCGTGATCGCGTTCGGATTCGTCTACAAGTTCGCGCCGGAGACCAAGGGTCGACAGCTCGAGGAGATCCGGCGCTTCTGGGAAAACGGCGGCCACTGGGAAGACCCGTGCACCTGATCCGTGCGGGCGCCGTCGTTCTCGATGGCAAGCTCTGCCGGCCAGGATGGGTGCAGATCGCCGGATGGCAGATTTTCACCTGCGGGTCCGGCAACCCGCCCAGACCACCCGACCAGGATTTCCCGGATTGCATTGTGGCGCCCGGGTTTATCGACATGCATGTGCACGGCGGCGGCGGGGCGTCGTATGTGGACGCCGAAAACATCGGCGGCGCCGCGGACTTTCACCTGAGCCACGGCACGACCACCACGATGGCCAGCCTGGTCACCACGTCGCCCGACAAGCTGCTCGCAGGTGTGCGAGCACTGGCCGACGCGACTCGAGACGGCACGCTGGCGGGCATCCACCTGGAAGGGCCGTGGCTGTCCACCGCGCGCTGCGGTGCACACGACCCCGTCCATATGCGTGACCCCGATCCCGCCGAGATCGACGAACTGCTGGCCGCCGCCGACGGCGCGATCCGGATGGTCACCCTGGCGCCGGAGCGACCCGGCAGCGGCGAGGCGATCCGGCGCCTTCGGGAAGCGGGAGTTGTTGTCGCCGTAGGACATACCGATGCGACGTATGAACTCACCCGGCAGGCGATCGCGCTGGGCGCCACGGTGGGCACGCATCTGTTCAACGCGATGCCGCCGCTGAATCACCGCGAGCCCGGAGCGGCGCTGGCACTACTGGAGCACCCGGACGTCACCGTCGAGCTGATCGCCGATGGCGTGCATATGCACCCCGCGATGGCGCTTGCGGCCATGCGTGCCGCCGGGGCCGACCGGGTGGCGCTGATCACCGACGCGATCGCCGCCGCCGGATGCGCCGACGGCAGCTATCAGCTCGGCGGGGTAGCGATCGACGTCGAATCCGGTGTGGCCCGGGTGCATGCGACGACTACCATCGCCGGCAGCACCGCGACGATGGATCAGCTCTTCCGCACCGCGGCCGCCCAGGCAGGACTGGAGGCCGCGGTGCGGATGACCTCGGCGACCCCGGCGCGGGCCCTGGGCCTACAGCAGGTGGGCGAGCTGCGGGCCGGCTACGACGCCAATCTTGTTGTGCTGAATCGCGACTTGCGGGTCACCGCCGTCATGAAACGGGGCCACTGGCGCTAGCGCAGCCAGCGGGTCAGCCGGGAAACAGCAAGCGCGCCAAAGGCTCCCATCGCCATCGCGGTCAGCGTTTGTCGGGTGCTGATCCCCTCGTCGAGCAGGACGCGTGGAGCGATGATCGCGGGCGCGGGCGGCGGAGCGTACTTGCTGCGCGGGTCGTTGGAAAGCGTCGCCGCCCAGGCCGCGGCGAAGAGCACGAGATACCCGGTGATGTAGGAGAACACCATCAAGCCCAGCACCGGCCCGAACGTCGCACCCGCCGGGCTGCGCAGCACGACGCTCAAGTAGATCGAGGCCACCTGTTTGAACAGCTCGAAGCCGATCGCCGCGAGTAGGCCGGCGCGCGCCGAGTTTGGCAGGCTGACCTTGTGTCGCGGCAGCCGGCCGATCATCCAGGTGAACAGCATCCACGACACCAGCAGCGACACCAGTATCGATAGGCCCCGGAATATCACGCCGAATATCGAGAAATCGGGTATGCCAAGCCATTTCAACACCGCGCGCATCGGAGCCGCGTGGCCTAACGCGGTCAGCGCCACGGTCGCGAGGATGACCACGAACGTCCCCACCATCGCGACCAGATCGGACAGCTTGCCGCGCACGAAGCCCGGCGACTGGATCGGTTCGTCCCACCACATCTCGGTCACCGCCTCGCGTGTGTGCGACATCCAGCCCAGACCGGCCCACGCCGCGGTGATCAGACCGATCACACCGACCGACGCGCGCGCGTTGATCGCCGAATTCATCAAATTCACCAACTGCTGTCCGAGGGCGCCCGAGATCGTGTCGCGGATGTGGCCGTCGATGCTGGCGAGCAACTGCGGATCTCGGGCCAGTATGAAACCGACGACCGCGAAACTGACCATCAGCAAAGGGAATAGCGCGAAGATCGTGTAGTAGGTGAGCCCGGCCGCCAAGAAGCCGCCGTTGCGCGCGTCGAAATGCTTGTAGGCGCGCAGCACGTGGTCGAGCCATCCGAACCGGGCCCGCAACCGGTCAAGGATTCCGGGCTTGGCCGGCTCGTCCATGGTGAGCGCACTACCTCCGTTGCGGAAGAAACCCCAGCCGATCGTAGACCCGCTGGACTGTTTTTCCGGCCACTTCATCGGCGCGCTGTGCGCCTGCCGCCAGCACGGCCTCCAATTCGGCCAAATCCGATGTCAATTCGTCGACGCGGGCCTTGATCGGGGTGACGAATTCGACGACGGCCTCGGCCGTCTCCTTCTTCAAATCCCCGTAGCCGCGCCCGGCGTATCCGTCCACGAGCTTGTCGACGTCGACTCCGGTGACCGCCGACTGGATGGTCAGCAGATTCGATACACCCGGCTTGACCTCGACGTCAAAGCGGATCTCACGTTCGCTGTCGGTCACGGCCGAGCGAATCTTCTTCGCGGACAATGCCGGATCGTCGAGCAGATTGATCAGGCCGGCATCGGTGGCCGCCGACTTGCTCATCTTCGACGTCGGGTCGGCCAGGTCGTAGATCTTGGCGGTGGCCTTGGGAATGAGCATGTCGGGAACGACGAACGTGTCCGGGAAGCGGCTGTTGAACCGCTCCGCGATGTCACGGGCCAGCTCGAGGTGCTGGCGCTGGTCCTCACCCACGGGGACCAGATCGGTGTCGTAGGCCAGCACGTCGGCGGCCTGCAGCACCGGATAGGTGAACAGCCCCACGGTGGTGGAATCGGTGCCCTGGCGCTGCGACTTGTCCTTGAACTGCGTCATCCGCGATGCCTGACCGAAGCCGGTGAAGCAACCCAGCACCCAGGCCAGCTGGGTGTGGGCCGGGACGTGGCTTTGCACGAAGACGGTGCTGCGGGCGGGGTCGATTCCCAGCGCGAGGTACTGGGCGGCGGTGACCAGGGTTCGGCGGCGCAGTGCCTCGGGGTCTTGCGCGACGGTGATCGCGTGCAGGTCGACCACGCAGAAGAAGGCGTCATATTCGTCGGGGTGGTCGTCCTGCAGCGCAACCCACTGGGTAATCGCGCCCAGCGCATTGCCGAGGTGAAGCGAATCAGACGTGGGCTGCACGCCGGAGAGGATCCGGCGGGGTCCGGTAGTGGTGCTCATGATGCCCCGATCTTTTCACGCGCGCTTTGGTCGCCGCGCCCTCGCTTGCGGTACCGGCGGTACCGCATTTAATGTCGGCTGCATGACGACGCGCGAGCCGATCCACCTGGGTTCCGGAGAGCCCGTCCTGCTGCTGCACCCGTTCCTGCTTTCCCAGATGGTCTGGGAGGACGTCGCGCAGCAGCTGGCGGACACCGGCCGCTACGAGGTGTTCGCCCCGACCATGGCAGGTCACAACGGTGGACCGTCGGCCGGGACCTGGTTTCTCAGTTCGGGGGTGCTCGCCGACCACGTCGAGCGGCAAATGGACGAACTGGGCTGGGAGACCGCACACATCGTGGGCAACTCGCTGGGCGGCTGGGTCGCGTTCGAGCTCGAGCGGCGCGGTCGGGCCCGCAGCGTCACCGGCATCGCGCCGGCCGGTGGCTGGACGCGGTGGAGCCCGGCAAAATTCGAGGTCATCGGCAAGTTCGTGCTGGGTATCCCGCTGCTGGTGCTCGCCTGGCTGTTCGGGACGCGGGTGCTGCAGCTGCCGTTCAGCCGCCAACTGTCCACCTACGCGCTCAGCGCCTCGCCGGACGGGGTCAGCGAGCACAAACTCAGCGGCATCATCGACGACGTCGCGCACTGCCCGGCCTACCTACAGCTGCTGGTCAAGGCGTTGCTGCTGCACGGATTGCGTGAGCTCGCGCTCAACGCCGTGCCCGCCCACCTGGTGGTCTGCGAGAAGGACCGGGTCATCCCGGCACCCAGGTTCAGCCGGCATTTCACCCGGCACCTGCCGGAGGGCCACCGGGTCACCAAGCTCGACGGAGTCGGGCATGTCCCGATGTTCGAGGCGCCCGACCGCGTCACCCAGGTGATCACCGGCTTCCTCGACGAGTGCAGCCGGGCGGACTCGCGCCCGCAGCAATCCACCGGCTAGTCAGGCCCGCGCCAGCGCCTTGTCCAGGTTCTCGGCGATCGAGGCGAGGAACTCCTCGCTCTGCTGCCACTTCTGATCGGGTCCGATCAGGATGGCGAGATCCTTGGTCATCTTGCCGCTCTCGACGGTGGCGATGACGACGGATTCCAGCTTCTGGGCGAAGTCGATGACGGCAGGCGTGTTGTCCAGCTTGCCGCGGTGCTGCAGTCCCCGCGTCCAGGCGAAGATCGAGGCGATCGGGTTGGTCGACGTCGGCTTGCCGGCCTGATACTGCCGGTAGTGCCGGGTGACGGTGCCGTGCGCTGCCTCGGCCTCGACGGTCTTGCCGTCGGCCGTCATCAGCACCGAGGTCATCAGCCCCAGCGAGCCGTAACCCTGTGCGACGGTGTCGGACTGGACGTCACCGTCATAGTTCTTGCAGGCCCAGACGTAACCGCCGTCCCACTTCAGGCAGGCGGCCACCATGTCGTCGATCAGCCGGTGCTCGTAGGTCAGCCCCTCGGCTTCGAACTGTGCCTTGAACTCCTCGTCGTAGATGCGCTGGAACTCGTCTTTGAACATGCCGTCGTAGGCCTTGAGGATGGTGTTTTTGGTGGACAGGTACACGGGCCATTTGGCGTTGAGCCCGTAGGCGAATGACGCCCGGGCGAAGTCGCGGATGGAGTCGCGGAAGTTGTACATCCCCATTACGACGCCACCGTGCTCGGGGATGTCCACCATCTCGTGCACAACCGGCTCGCCACCGTCAGCGGGCGTGAAAGTTATTGCGACAGTGCCGGGCTTGTCGACCTTGAAATTCGTCGACCGGTACTGGTCGCCGAATGCATGACGGCCGATGACGATCGGCTTGGTCCAGCCCGGCACCAGCCGAGGCACGTTCGAGATCACGATCGGTTCACGGAAGATGGTGCCGCCCAGAATGTTGCGAATCGTCCCGTTCGGCGAAAGCCACATCTTCTTGAGGTTGAACTCCCGGACACGCGCCTCGTCGGGGGTGATCGTGGCGCACTTGACACCCACACCGTGCCTCTTGATGGCATACGCCGCGTCGATCGTCACCTGGTCGTCGGTGCGGTCTCGGTGCTCGATGCCCAGGTCGTAGTACTCCAAGTTGATGTCAAGGTGCGGAAGGATCAGCATGTCCTTGATCATCTTCCAGATGACGCGGGTCATCTCGTCACCGTCGAGCTCGACGACGGGCCCCTTGACTTTGATCTTGGGCACGGTCAGCCCTGCGAAGCCGCTATCGCTTCATTGAACGTCTTGCTCGGCCGCATCACGGCGGTCGTCTTTTCGCTGTCGGGCTGGTAGTAACCACCGATGTCGACCGGTTCGCCTTGTACCTTTGCCATTTCGGCCACGATGGATTCCTCGTTCTCGCGCAGCGAGTCGGCCAGCGGGGCGAAGTGCTCACGCAGCTCTTCGTCGTCGGTTTGCTCGGCGAGTTCGCAAGCCCAGTACATCGCCAGATAGAACTGGCTGCCCCGGTTGTCGAGTTCACCGGTCTTGCGTGACGGACTCTTGTTGTTGTCCAGCAACTTGCCGATGGCGGCGTCCAGCGTCTTGGCCAGAATCTTGGCGCGCGCGTTGTCCGTCTTGATCCCGATGTCCTCGAAACACGCTCCCAGAGCCAGGAATTCGCCGAGGGAGTCCCAGCGCAGATGGTTCTCCTCGACAAGCTGGTGCACGTGCTTGGGCGCCGAACCACCGGCTCCCGTTTCGTACATCCCGCCGCCGGCCATCAACGGCACGATGGACAGCATCTTGGCGCTGGTGCCCAGCTCCAGGATCGGGAACAGGTCGGTCAGGTAGTCGCGCAGGATGTTTCCGGTCGCGGCGATGGTGTCCTGTCCGCGCATGGCGCGTTCGATGGTGTGCCGCATGGCGCGTTCCTGCGACATGATCTGGATGTCGAGGCCCTCGGTGTCCAGCTCGGCCAGGTACGTGTTGACCTTCTTGCGTAGTTCGTTCTCGTGCGGACGCTCCTGGTCCAGCCAGAACACCACCGGCATGCCCGAATTGCGCGCCCGGTTGACGGCCAGTTTGACCCAGTCGCGGATCGGCTCGTCGCGAACGATCGGCATGCGCCAGATGTCGCCGGCTTCCACGTTTTGCGTCAGCAGCACGTCCCCGGTGTCGAGGTCGACGATGTTGGCGACGCCGTCCTCGGGGATCTCGAACGTCTTGTCATGCGAGCCGTACTCTTCGGCCTGCTGAGCCATCAGTCCGACGTTGGGGACGGTGCCCATCGTGGTCGGGTCGAAGGCGCCGTGCGTCTTGCAGAAGTTGATGATCTCCTGGTAGATCCGGGCGAAGGTCGATTCCGGGTTGACGGCCTTGGTGTCCTTCTGCCGGCCGTCGGCCCCGTACATCTTGCCGCCGGCGCGGATCATCGCCGGCATCGACGCATCCACGATCACATCGCTGGGCGAGTGAAAGTTACTGATGCCCTTGGCCGAATCGACCATGGCCAGTTCGGGACGGTGCTCGTGGCAGGCGTGCAGGTCACGGATGATCTCGTCGTGCTGCGACGCCGGCAGCGACTCGATCTTGTCGTACAGGTCGACCAATCCGTTGTTGACGTTGACGCCGAGTTCGTCGAACAACGCCTGATGTTTGGCGAACGCGTCCTTGTAGAAGACCTTGACGGCGTGTCCGAAGACGATGGGGTGGGATACCTTCATCATCGTCGCCTTCACGTGCAGCGAGAACATCACGCCGGTCTTGCGCGCGTCCTCCATCTGCTCCTCGTAGAACTCGCAGAGCGCTTTCTTGCTCATGAACATGCTGTCGATGATGTCGCCGTCGCGTAGCGACACGGTCGGCTTGAGCACGATCTTCTTGCCGCCCTTGGTCTCCAGCTCCATCTTCACGCTGCGCCCGCGGTCCAGCGTCATCGACTTCTCGCCGTGATAGAAGTCGCCGTGCTTCATCGTCGCAACGTGGGTGCGCGATGCCTGGGACCACTCACCCATGCTGTGCGGGTGCTTGCGCGCGTACTCCTTGACCGCGTTCGGCGCGCGACGGTCCGAGTTTCCTTGGCGCAGCACCGGGTTGACGGCGCTGCCAAGGCATTTCGAATAGCGCTCGCGGATTTCCTTGTCTTCGTCGGTCTTCGGGCTCTGCGGGAAGTCGGGGATCTTGTAGCCCTTGCCTTGCAGCTCCTTGATCGCGGCAACCAGCTGGGGCACCGAGGCGCTGATGTTCGGCAACTTGATGATGTTGGTGTCGGCCAGCTTGGTCAGCCGGCCCAGTTCGGCCAGGTTGTCCGGCACCCGCTGCTCTTCGGTCAGGTGCTCGGGGAACTCGGCGAGGATCCGGGCGGCCACCGAGATGTCGCTGGTCTTGATCTCGATGCCGGCCGGCTCGGCGAAAGCCCGCACGATCGGCAGGAACGCGTAGGTCGCCAGCAACGGCGCCTCGTCGGTCAGCGTGTAGATGACGGTCGGCTTATCGGCGCTCACGGACGGTCCCTCTCCCGATCAGATTTTGGGGGGCTCAGCGTTGTCCTTGCCACGTTATCAAGGGCGTTTGAGCAGGTGTCGACCTGCCATTGGCATCCAGTCGGCTCAGTAAGCTAGTCTTCGTATTGGTCATGAGCGCCAGCATCAAGCCCCGGCTTGCTGGCCGGCAACCCTCCAACCGCGGTGGGGTGCCCCGGGTGATGACCAGGTTGAGTAGCCACAGCACCGGCTATCCGGCAAGCGCGGGTCCGCCATGACGGGCCCCTGAGTAGACAGGGAACGTGATGTGCAGTCACCCACCTCATCCGCGTCTCATCGCGTGTCGGTGCTGAACCACCGGCCCCCGGCTGACGTCTTCGATGCAGGCGTCCCGGGCGGCTACCAGCACCTCGACACGTCCCCTTCCAGCAGAAAGCCCCGCTCATGAGCGCCGACACCGACACCGATCCGACCGCGCATTGGTCGTTCGAAACCAAGCAGGTGCACGCCGGCCAGCAGCCGGACCCGGCCACCAACGCACGCGCCCTGCCGATCTACCAGACCACCTCGTACGTCTTCGACGACACCAACCACGCCGCCGCCCTGTTCGGGCTCGAGGTTCCCGGCAACATCTACACCCGGATCGGTAACCCGACCACCGATGTCGTCGAGCAGCGGATCGCCGCACTCGAGGGCGGCGTCGCCGCACTGTTTCTGTCCTCCGGACAGGCCGCTGAGACATTCGCCATATTGAACCTCGCATGTGCCGGCGATCACATCGTGTCCAGCCCTCGCCTGTACGGCGGCACCTACAACCTGTTCCACTACTCGCTGCCCAAGCTCGGCATCGAGGTGACCTTCGTCGAGGATCCCGACGACCTGGATTCATGGCAGGCGGCGGTGCGGCCCAACACCAAGGCCTTCTTCGCCGAGACGATCTCCAACCCGCAGATCGACATCCTGGACATCCCCGGTGTCGCCGGGGTGGCCCACGCCAACGGCGTACCGCTGATCGTCGACAACACGATCGCCACGCCGTACCTGATCCAGCCATTCGCCCACGGCGCCGACATCGTGGTGCACTCCGCGACCAAGTACCTGGGCGGGCACGGCTCCGCGATCGCCGGGGTCATCGTCGACGGCGGCACCTTCGACTGGACGCAGGGCCGCTTCCCCGGGTTCACCACACCCGACCCGAGCTACCACGGCGTGGTGTTCGCCGAGCTCGGACCGCCGGCGTTCGCCCTGAAGGCGCGCGTGCAATTGCTGCGCGACCTGGGGTCCGCGGCGTCGCCTTTCAACGCGTTCCTGGTGGCCCAGGGTCTGGAGACGCTGAGCCTGCGTATCGAGCGCCACGTCGCCAACGCGCAACGGGTCGCGGAGTTCCTCGAGGCTCACGACGGCGTGCTGTCGGTGAACTACGCGGGGCTGCCCAGCTCACCGTGGCATGAGCGGGCAAAGAAGCTGGCGCCCAAGGGAACCGGTGCGGTGCTGGCGTTCGAGCTGGCCGGCGGTGTCGAGGCGGGCAAGGCGTTCGTGAACGCGCTGCAACTGCACAGCCACGTCGCCAACATCGGCGACGTGCGCTCGCTGGTGATCCACCCGGCGTCGACCACCCACGCCCAGCTGAGTCCCGCCGAGCAGCTGAGCACCGGCGTCACACCCGGACTGGTGCGCCTGGCCGTCGGCATCGAGAACATCGACGACATCCTGGCCGACCTGGAGCTCGGATTCGCCGCCGTCCCGAACAGTTCTGACCCACAGTCCGTGGCGGCTTTCTAGGGACCTGACATGACGATCTCCGACGTCCCCACCCAAACGCTGCCCGCCGAAGGCGAGGTCGGCCTGGTCGACATCGGCTCGCTGACCACAGAGAGCGGCGCGGTCATCGACAACGTCTGTATCGCCGTGCAGCGCTGGGGCGAGCTGTCCCCGACCCGCGACAACGTCGTGGTGGTTTTGCACGCTCTCACCGGCGATTCGCACATCACCGGCCCGGCCGGGCCGGGACATCCCACACCCGGTTGGTGGGACGGAATCGCGGGGCCGGGCGCGCCGATCGACACCAACCGCTGGTGCGCGGTCGCGACCAATGTGCTGGGTGGGTGCCGTGGCTCCACCGGGCCGAGTTCGCTTGCCCGGGACGGCAAACCATGGGGTTCCCGGTTCCCGCTGATCACGGTACGCGACCAGGTCGAGGCGGACATCGCCGCCCTCGACGCGCTGGGAATAAACCAGGTCGCCGCTGTCGTTGGCGGATCCATGGGCGGCGCAAGGGCTTTGGAATGGATGGTCGGCCGCCCCGAGCGGGTCCGGGCCGGATTGCTGCTGGCCGTCGGGGCACGTGCCACCGCCGACCAGATCGGCACCCAGACCACCCAGATCGCGGCGATCAAGGCCGACCCGAATTGGCAAGGCGGCGATTACCACGACACCGGCCGGTCTCCGGATGCCGGACTGTCGATCGCCCGGCGCTTCGCCCATCTGACGTACCGCGGCGAGGTCGAACTCGACAACAGGTTCGCCAACGACAGCCAAAGCGACGAGGACCCGTCCGACGGCGGGCGCTACGCGGTGCAGAGCTATCTGGAACACCAGGGCGACAAGATCCTGGCCCGTTTCGACGCCGGCAGTTACGTGATCCTGACCGAGACGCTCAACAGCCACGACGTCGGCCGCGGCCGCGGCGGGGTGAGCAAGGCGCTGCGCGGGTGCCCGGTGCCGGCCGTGGTCGGCGGCATCACCTCCGACCGGCTGTATCCGCTGCGCTTGCAGCAGGAGATGGCCGACCTGTTGCCGGGCTGTCGCGGGCTCCAGATTGTCGACTCGATCTGCGGGCATGACGGATTTCTGGTGGAGACCGAGGCGGTGGGCGAATTGGTCCGCGAGACACTGGATTTGGCTGCGAACGAAGGTGCGTGTCGGCCGTGACCCGGTCGAGGCACGACCGCTCCCTGTCCTTCGGTTCAGCGGCCGCCGCCTACGAGCGTGGCCGCCCGTCGTATCCACCCGAGGCGATCGACTGGCTGTTGCCGCGGGGTGCGCGTCAGGTGCTGGATCTGGGCGCGGGCACCGGCAAGCTCACCACCAGGCTGGTGGAACGCGGCCTCGACGTGGTGGCGGTGGACCCGATTCCGGACATGCTCGAGGTGCTGAGCGCCTCGCTGCCGGAAACTCGTGCGGTGCTGGGCACCGCCGAAGAGATTCCGTTGGAGGACAACAGCGTTGACGCCGTGCTGGTCGCCCAGGCGTGGCACTGGGTGGACCCGGAACGAGCGATTCCCGAAGTGGCCCGCGTGCTGCGTCCCGGCGGACGACTGGGCCTGGTGTGGAACACCCGCGACGAGCGGCTCGGCTGGGTGCGGGAGCTCGGTCAGATCATCGGAAGCGACGGCGACGGACGCCGCTTCGACGTCACGCTGCCCCTGCCGTTTGCCGAGCGTCAGCGTCATCAGGTTGAGTGGACGAATTACCTTACGCCGCAAGCCTTGATCGACTTGGTTGCCTCGCGCAGCTACTGCATCACCTCGCCGACCGAAGTCCGCACTCAAACGCTCGACCAGGTACGCCGGCTGCTGGCCACCCACCCGGCGCTGGCGAATTCGACCGGGCTGGCGATGCCCTACGTCACCGTCTGCATCCGGGCGACGCTGGCCGGCTGACGGTCCTGCGCGGTGATCCTGGACTCGATGTCATAGGGCACGATGATCGCGGTCGCCCCACGGATGCGGCTGACGGCGCGAGCCATCTTGTCCGCGGTGCGATCGTGCAGCAGCCGGCCCAGCAGCGGCGAGAAGGTCCGGCGCGGCAACAGCACCGTCACCTTGCTGCCGGGGTGATCACTGAGCACCCGCCTGACCAATTCGTGTGCCGCCCGGCTCAAATGCCGATCCGGGCAGTTGATCAACCACAGCGGGGTGTCGTGTTCGAAGCGATCCCAGCGCTCCCGCAGCCGCATCGCATGATCGACATCGATCACGAAATGCACCGCGGTGAGCTCGTCGGCGTGCAGCCCGTACCCGAGGCGCAGTGCTTCCACCTCGGCGAGGTCGACCGAGTCGACGAACACCAGCACCTGCAGTTGCGGATGCCGGTCCAGGTCGATGTCCGCTCCGTGCGACATCTCCAGGACGGAAGCCTCGGCACGGTACTTCTTGTTCAGCCGTATCAGGGTGAACACCAGCACCGGGAATACGACCACGACGAGCCACGCACCTTCGGTGAACTTGGCCACCGCAAAGATCGCCACCACAATCGTCGAGGAGATCCCCGCCGACACATTGACGACGAACTTGCTCCGCCACCCCGGCCCGCGTTGCTTGTAATGGTGTTTGGCCATGCCGTAGCCGGCCATCGAAAATCCGGTGAACACACCGATCGCGAAGAACGGCACCAGCGCGCTCACCTTCGCCTCGGTGATCACCAGCAGCGTCAGCGCCAGACCGGCGAGCAGCAGGATGCCGTTGGAGAACACCAGCCGATGACCGCGCTTGGTCAGCGGGCGGGGCAGAAAGCGGTCCTCGGCCACGAAACTGGCCAACGCGGGAAAACCGTTGAAGCTGGTGTTGCAGCCGGTGAACAGGATCGCCGCGGTCGACGCCTGCACCAGGAAGTACAAGACATGGCCCAGCACACCGTTACCGAAGACGGCGTGGGCGATCTCGGACAACATCGACGGGTATTCGTCGAGATACGGCACGGCGTGGGTGACGTGCGCGAGCCAGGCCACCCCGGCCAGCAGGAAGCCGAGGATGCACGCCATCACCGTGATGACGCGACGGGCGTTGACGCCCTCGGGCTTCTGGAAAACGTCGACACTGTTGGAAACCGCTTCGATACCGGTCAACGAGGCGCCGCCATTGGCGAACGCACGCAACACGATCAGCACCGTCGCACCCATCACCAGTCCACCACCCTGATGCACCGGCACGGCACCGGCGATGTGCTGCGGGTCGTATTTTGGTAAACCCCAGATGATTTCACGAACGAAACCGGTCAGAATGGTCACGGCGATCATGGCGACGAAGGCATAGGTGGTCATTGCGAACGCCCGGCCCGACCGTCGCACCCCACGCAGGTTGACCAAGCAGATCAGCACCACCGCGGCCAGCGTGATTTCCAGATGGTACGGACGCAAGACCGGAATCGCCGAGACGACCGCCACGGTCGCGGCCGCGGGTTGCACCGCCACGGTGACCACATAGTCGATCAGTAACGCCGCCGCCGCGACCTGCGCCACCCGCGGACCGAAGTTCTCCCGGGCAACGGTATAGGAGCCGCCGGAGCGCACGTAGGTCATCACGACCTGCCGGTAGGACGCCGAGACCAGCGCCAGAATGACGAGGATGACTCCGGTGATCGGAAGTAACAACGCGAACGCCGCCATTCCGGCCGCCGGCAACAGCTCGAGCATGATCTGCTCGGGACCGTACGCGGTCGACGAGATAGCGTCCGGTGAAAGCGCGCCGAGCGCAACAGGATTCGACAGTCGTTCCGATTCCAGCTGATCGGTGGTCAGTGGCTTTCCGAGGAAGGTCCGCTTGCACCTGTCGGAAAATGACAGCGGTATTCCGGGGTTCGTCATACCCGGGTCACCTCCGCGATCCGGGACTCGATGTCATAGGGCACGATCTGTGCCGTCGCACCGGAAATGCGGCTGACCGCGCGGGCGATCTTGTCCGCGGTGCGGTCGTGCAGGAGTCGGCCTACCAGCGGCGAATACGTTCGGCGCGGTAGCAATACCGTCACCATGGTGTCGGGATGGTCGTCGAGCACCCGCAGCACCAATTCATGTGCGGCCCTTGCTAAGTGGCGGTCGGGGCAGTCGACCATCCGCAGCGGGGTGTGGTGCTCGAAGCGCTCCCACCGCTGCCGTAACCGCTCGGCGCTCAGCGCGTCCAGCATGAAGTGCACCGCTGTCAGCTCGTCGGCATGCAATCCGTTGCCGTAGCGCAGCGCCTCGATCTCGGCGAGATCGACGGCATCCACCAAGACCAGGACTCGATGTCGCGAGTAGCGTTGCAGCACAGGACTTTCAGAATGCGACATCTCCAGTACCGAAGCCTCGGCGCGGTACTTCTGGTTGAGCCGCATCAGCGCGAAGACCAACAGCGGAAAGACGACGACGATGAGCCACGCACCCTCGGTGAACTTGGCCACTGCGAAGATGCACACGACGATCGTCGACAGGATCCCGGCCGACAGATTCACGGCGATCTTGTAGCGCCACCCCGCTCCGCGTTGAGTCAGGTAGTGCTTGGTCATGCCGTAGCCGGCCATCGAAAATCCGGTGAACACACCGATCGCATAGAACGGAACCAGCGCGTCGACGGAGCCGCCGGTGATGACCAGCAACGCCACCGCCAGCGCGGTGAGGGTGAGGATACCGTTGGAGAACACCAATCGGTGTCCGCGCTTCATCAGCGGCCGGGGCATGAAGCGGTCTTCGGCGACGAAACTGGCCAGCGCGGGGAATCCGTTGAAGCTGGTATTGCCGCCGGTGTACAGGATCGCCGCGGTCGATGCCTGCAACAAGAAGTACAGGACATGACCGATCGCACCGTCGCCGAAGACAGCCCGGGCGATTTCGGACAACATCGACGGATAGCCGTCCACATAGGGCGCGGCGTGCGTAACGTGCACCAGCCACGCCACACCCGCCAGCAGAAAGCCGAGTATGCAGGCCATGATCGTCATCACCCGCCGGGCATTGACACCTTCGGGCTTGCGCAGACTGTTGACCGTATTGGAGATGGCTTCCACTCCGGTGAGCGACGAGCCGCCATTGGCGAACGCGCGCAACACGATCAGTACCGTCGCGCCCATGATCAGTCCACCACCCTGATGCACGGGGACGACTCCCGCCATGTGTTGCGGATCGTATGTTGGCAGATTGCCCAGGAATTCACGGACGATCCCGGCCACGATCATCAGCGACACCATGGCGACGAATGCGTAGGTCGGTACCGCGAAGCGAACTCCTGCTTCCCGCAGTCCGCGCAGGTTCGCGAAGCACATCAGCAGGACCACCCCCACCGTGATCTCCAGGCTGAAGGGCCCCAGCACCGGAACCGCCGACACCACCGCGACCGTGCCGGCGGCACACTGCACCGCGACGGTGACGACGTAGTCGATTAGCAGCGCGGCGGCGGCAACCTGGGCCACCCGCGGCCCGAAGTTCTCGCGCGCGACCACATACGATCCGCCCGACCGGGTGTAGACCATGACAACCTGGCGATAGGACGCGGACACCAGCACCAGGATCAACAGGATCACGCCGGTAATCGGAAGCAGCAATGCAAAGGCGGCCATTCCCGCTGCCGGCAGCAGCTCGATCATGATCTGTTCGGACCCGTAGGCGGTCGACGAAATTGCATCCGGCGACAGCACACCCAGCGCAACGGGATTCGACAATCTTTCATGCTGGAGCTCGTCGGTGATCAAAGGCTTTCCGAGCAGGCCGCGCTTGCACACGTCGGAGAACGATGACCACGCCTTGTGCTTGTCATCCAAAGTTGTTGCCACAGGCCATATTCCTTATCCCCATCCGAATCCCCATCCGATGAAACCCGCCGAAAGCGTAGCGCCTCGAAGGTGTCATGTCTCTTCCCCGCCAGACGACAAGGAGCAGGAAAGTCCGCAAAGACACAGCAAGTTTTCAGCGATACTGGCAGGAGATTCGAAGTTGGTCATCTGGGTGTAACAAAGAAGGTCTCTTGGATCACAAAAGCAGCCGATTTCAACCACATTCGGCAACAACTGAGGCTCACTAAGATCACCATGAAATCAGGTAACTACCAGCAAACACTCATGCCGTGGGCGGGTCCGGCAACTACACCAGCCGGGCTGTCGAGTTCACTGAATCGGTGAATTATGTTGTGCTCCAACGGAATTATGGCGCCAGGGCGGACATTCGCTTACTTTCCAGTGAATTCTGCTGAGGCTCACAGCGATTCATCAGCTGTTACGATCGGCCAAATCTTCTGAAAGGGGCGGAATCTCATGCACCAGTGCGTCATCGTCAGCGGTGATGACGCGCTGGCGACGACGATCATCGAGGAGCTGAAAAGGGCGGGCGCAAGCGTTGCCAGGCTCCTCGACTCCGACCTCGCCGGCGCCCGCGTCAAGACCGAACTCGCCAAGGCCGGCGTCGCGCACGCGTCGGCGGTCATCTGCGCCGGCGTGGACGATGCCACGAATCTCGAGATCGCCCTGCTGGCGCGTAAGGCCAATCCCGATATTCGCGTCGTGGCGCGACTGGCCAACGACGTGTTGCGCGAGGCCGTCGCCGCCGACGACGGGCTGAGCGCGATCCTGGGCGTTGCGGACCTCGCGGCGCCGGCAGTCGTCGAAGCGTGCTTGGCACGCACTACCCACCCTTTCGAAGCCGCCGGAATGCAATTCGTTGTCTTCGGCGCCGAAGCGCCCTACGACGCGGCCTTGCGTGAGATCTACGGCGACCTGGCTCCCGTAGCAATTGTCAACGGTGAGAAGACCCTCAGCCCCGGTGAAGTCGTGGTCTGCCCGGGGCGGGACATGCGCGTCAACGCGGGCGACTGGACGGCCATGATCGGCACCACCGAGGAGGTGGCCGCCTGCGGGATCAAGGCACCGCGTCAAAACAGAACGCGTACCCGTCAGCCGCGGCTGCGCCGAATGATTTACGCCTTGCGCACCCTCTCCAATGACGTCAATCCCGCCTTCTACCCCGTGATCGCGGCGCTGGGCGTTTTGGTCATCGGCTCGACGACGCTGCTGCATTTCTCCTACACCCACCCGGGGATGTCGTGGGTCGACGCGTTCTACTTCACCAACGAGACGATCACCACCACGGGCTACGGTGACTTCAGCTTCGCCAAACAGCCGACCTGGTTGCGGTTCTACGCCGCCATGCTGATGTTGGGCGGCGTGACCACCACCGCCCTGCTGGTCTCCTTCGTCGCTGATGTGATGTTGTCCCGGCGGTTCGTCTGGTCCTCCGGACGCCCACGGGCACGGCACCTGCGCAACCACGTCATCGTCGTCGGCCTTAGCGCGCTGGGCATCCGGGTCGTCACCGATCTGATCGCGGAAGGCTATGACGTCGCGGTCATCGAGCGTGACCAGGGCAACCCATTTCTGTCGACGATGACCGAACTTGACGTGCCGGTGATCTTCGGGGACGCGACCCTGCGCCAGACGCTGGAGGCCGCCCGTGTCGAAACCGCCCGCGCGATCGCGGTGCTGACTCGTGACGACATGGTCAATATCGAGACCGGAATCGTGCTTCGGGAGATGCTGGGCTCCCAGCTGACAACGGCAGGCAACAGCCGGTGGAGTGAGGTTCCGGTGGTGCTGCGGGTCTACGATCACGACCTCGGTTCCGCGGTCGCACAGCGATTCGGGTTCGAGAATGTACGTTCCACGGTCGAGTTGGCCGCACCGTGGTTCATCGGCGCCGCAATGGGTCTGCAAGTGCTGGGCACGTTTTCAGTCGGAAGCCGATCCTTCTTGGTTGGTGGCATGCATGTGCAGGCCGGCAGTGAACTAGACGGGTTGCAGATGTTCGAGGTGTCAACCCAAATCCGGGTGATCGCGATTACCCGCGACGACGCCCCGGTTCAGTTGCACCCGCGCCGCGATGCCCGGCTCAGCGCCGGAGACACCGTCTACCTCGTCGGCCCATACCGGGAACTGCTGGCCACCTTGCGCAAGGGACAGCCGTCTACCGATGCTGCCGCTCACCCGTGCCCGGGCGAAGCCTACTCCATCGTTCGCTCGAACGGCGCCGGCGCGTAATGGATTTCGCGACACTTCCGCCGGAGGTCAACTCCGGCCTGATGTACAGCGGTCCCGGGTCCGGCCCGATGCTGACCGCCGCCCAGGCGTGGGAAGAGCTTGCGGCACAACTATACTCGTCGGCACACTCTTATCAGTCGGTGGTCTCTGAGCTTGCCGCGGGACCATGGCGGGGTCCGTCGTCGGTGACGATGGCGGCGGCCGCCGCGTCGTACGCGGCATGGATGGGCCGAACCGCCGCGCAAGCCGAGCAAACGGCCGGGCAGGCCATTGCGGCCGTGGCCGCGTATGAGTCCGCTTTCGCCGCAACGGTTCCCCCGACGGAGGTGGCCGCCAACCGCAGCCTGCTGATGTCGTTGATCGCCACAAACCTGTTGGGGCAGAACACGCCCGCCATCGCGGCCACCGAGGCCCAGTACAGCGAGATGTGGGCGCAGGATGCGGCGGCGATGTATGGCTACGCCGGTTCGACGGCAGCGGCCACACAGCTGACGCCGTTCGCCGCGCCACGACAAAACACCGACCCGAGCGGGACGGCAAGCCAGGCGGATGCGGTGGCCCAGGCCGGTGAGGTGCCCGCCGGCTCGGCGCAGAGCGTGGTGACCAGTGCGACGGGATCCGACGTGGCGACCGCCGCCGCGTCTGCGCTCGGCTTGTCGACACCGAGGGACGCGATCGACCTGGGTGCCGACGCCATTGCCTACGCCGTCGACGCGCCACTGGCACCACTCGGGGCAATTTCCCTTCCGATCGACCTGGTCGGTGCCCAGACCGGTATACACACTGACGACATCGTCAGTGGGTGGGACGCCGCGGGAACCGCACCGGAGGCTGTGGTGAAGAGCGTGACGCCCTCCGTATCGGGGCCGAATGTGGTTTCCAACACGGTGTCGGCGGGCCTGGGCGAGGCCGAGGCGGTCGGACGGCTCTCGGTGCCGCCCACCTGGGCTTCCGCGACGCCGGCCGTGCAGCCGACTGCGCTGGCTTTGCCGGCAACGCCGGCCGCGTTCGCACCGCAGGCGGTGACCCCCGGTTTGGGTAGCTCGTTCGGCGAGATGGCCCTGGCCGGCACGGCCGGGCGTGCCATCCGCGATGGTTTCGGCGCGCGCGCCAAGGATCGGGTCGGGCCCCAGGCAGTCAGTGCCGCGGCCCCGCGAATCGGCGACGACGATACCGCCGCCGGGGACGAGCCGCGCACCGTGGTGACGGGAATCGCAGCCGAGATACGCGAATTCGCCAGGCTGCGCGACGAGGGGCTGATTTCCGACCAGGAATACACCGAGCAGCGGAATCGACTGCTGGGTCGCTGATGTGAATTCACCACTGACCGACGACGTCCAACAGAGGAACTGCATCTTAAAGTTGAGCGCGGGCCTCGAATCGCGTCATAGTTGGAGCTAAACATGTTGTCGCGCACGGTATCTTGAGCTCGTGCCGAGGGCCGCAGAGTACGCCTCCGCGGTACGGGATTATCCAACCGCGAAAGTTGCGGATTCCCAGCGTCCCCCGCGATGGAAGCCAATCGTGCTGCTCGCTTTGGTCGTCGGGCTGCAAAGCGCCGATGCCGGGACCGTGGGGGCACTGGTTGTCCCACTCACGCAGTCATTGCACATCAACAACATTCAGGTTGGCCTGCTGGTCACGGTGTCGACCGGCGTCGGTGCCGTCGCCACGCTGGTGGCCGGGCCGCTGGCCGACCGCACCGTGCGGGTGCGCCTGCTGTGGATGGCGCTGCTGCTGTGCTCGGCGGCGATGGCGCTCAGCGCGGCCAGCCCCAGCTACGGCTGGCTGCTGGCATGCCGGGTGGCCCTCGGCGCCGGGATCGCGGTGTCCGGGCCCGTGGTCGCCTCGCTGGTCGGCGACTACTTCAAGCCGGCCGAGCGCGGTCGCGTGTACGGGCTCGTCCTCGCGGGTGAGGGCACGTGTACGGCGATCGGGCTGCTGGTCGCGGGCGAACTCGGGGCCCTCAGCTGGCGGCTCGGTTTCGGCTGGCTGGCCGCGGTGGGTTTCCTGCTCAGCGTCGCGGTGGGCACACTGCTGCGCGAACCGTCGCGTGGCAGCCGACTCGGCGACCGGGTGACGGATGCGCCGCACCGCTCGGTCTGGCGGGAACTGCGCTGGGTGGCGTCGGTGCGCACCAATGTCGTTCTGATCGCGGCGTCCTCGTTCGGCTACTTCTTCTCGACCGGGTTGAGCACGTTCGGTGTCGCCTTGCTGTGCGGCCGGTTCGAGATCGGCCAGTCGGTGGCCACCATGCTGATCGCCGTCCTCGGGGTCGGGGCGCTGACCGGCGTGCTCACCACCGGACGCATGGCCGACTGGCTGACCCATCGGGGGCACATCAGCGCTCGGATCATGGTGGGCGGGGCGGCTTTTCTCGCCGCGGCGGTATTCATCCTTCCGACGCTGCTCGCGGACAGCCTGGTGTTGGCGCTGATATTCGCGTTCTTCGCGGGTACCGCGATGGGTGGGGTGAACCCACCGCTGAATGCGGCAAGGCTGGACATCGTGCATTCCCGGCTGTGGGGCACGGCGGAGGCGGTGCGGAGCACCCTGGTGTCGGTGTCTACCGGGCTGGCGCCGGTGGTGTTCGGCGGGGTGTCCGCGGCGCTGGGCGACACCCCCGGCGCGTTGGGCGACACCTTTCTGATCATGCTTGTCATGCCGATCGTCGCCGCGGGGCTCTTGCTCGTGGTTGCCCGGCGTACCTACCCGCGCGATGTAGCGACGGCGATGGCCTCCGAGGTGCTGACGGCTACTACCGAACCGGAGCGGTGCCGAACCTGAACCGGCGCCCGGAGACCTCCAGCGGGAGCAGCCGGACGAAGTAGGGCTTCACCGTTGCCGGCCACGCCATCAACGGCGCTTCCTCGGCGTCGAGGATCTCGTCAGCGGCCGTCAGCAGGTGTGCCCTGCCCTGGATGATCACGCTCCACCCCTCGACGTCGGTGTAGCCGTCGGCCTCGAAAGCTACCTGGTCGCTCATCACGGCGTGGTAGAGCTTGGTACCCGGAGCAGTTCGAAAGACCAGGGTCCGGCGCTGGGTGATGTAGTTGATCGGAAAGATTTCGGCTCGGCCGTTCGTGACGACGACAAAACGGCCTAATGCCGTGCTCGATAGCAAGTCCCAGCTCTCTTCATCGCTGAGTACGGTCACCGGATCGTCTGCAGGCATGGCTCAGCCTAACCCGATGGGGATCGGGCGGGGCCGCTGACTGAAGTTTGCCAGGATGATCATCCCGCACGGCCGCCCCTGACCCGATGGCTGCGGCACCGGGCGTGAAGACGACTACCGTTGCTTCATCCAACATTACTGGCGCACAGGGCCTTTCGTCGCTATTAC
>NZ_JCALDG010000159.1:0-202 GCF_059812735.1 Mycobacterium sp. NGS40 | reverse complement strand
CACCACCTTGCCGATCTGGCGGGCCTGGCTGACGAACCGATACGCCGACGACGCGGATCGTACGTCAAAGGTCTTGACCGGCAACGGCTTCAGCACGCCGACGTCGAACAGTTCGATCAGGCCGGACAGCATCGAGGCGATGTGGTCCGGGCCGGCCTCCATCAGGTCGAAGGCGCGATACAGCACGCCCGGTGCCATCGAC
>NZ_JCALDG010000158.1:0-203 GCF_059812735.1 Mycobacterium sp. NGS40 | reverse complement strand
GTGTATCAGCGGATAGCGCCGATTCCGAGATCCGTGGAACGGCCGAATACCGAGACCGCGCGCTGGCTGGGCTGAGCGGGCGTGTGATCGAAGTCGGCGCCGGCAACGGAATGAACTTCGCGCATTACCCCGGGACCGTGGCCGAGGTCGTGGCGGTCGAGCCAGATGATCACCTGCGACGATTGGCCAAACGGGCCGCCGCT
>NZ_JCALDG010000157.1:0-211 GCF_059812735.1 Mycobacterium sp. NGS40 | reverse complement strand
AACCCGAGCACGGCTTCGAGGGCGGCGTCCAACGCCTCAAAGGCCACGTCCTGCGCGGGGGCCACACCTGAACTCATGCCCTGAAACTATCGGCACCCACCGACAAAAAACCCCCACCCAGAGACCACTGAAACAAAAGTGGCACAAGAGAATTCACCCGTGTGCACCCACGCCGATTGTCGCTACGAGGCGGGCAAATCACCGCGTGGTC
>NZ_JCALDG010000156.1:0-212 GCF_059812735.1 Mycobacterium sp. NGS40 | reverse complement strand
TGCAAGTTCACGGGTCGACCTTGCTGGGTTGCGTGGGCGCGGTAGTGCAGGACACCAGTGACGTGAACCCTCAGGG
This sequence comes from Mycobacterium sp. NGS40, assembly GCF_059812735.1. Lineage (NCBI taxonomy): Bacteria > Bacillati > Actinomycetota > Actinomycetes > Mycobacteriales > Mycobacteriaceae > Mycobacterium > Mycobacterium sp. NGS40. The sequence continues at coordinate 136 of NZ_JCALDG010000156.1, read as the reverse complement.
TGTTGGCGTCGAGGTCGTAATGCATGTTGTCGGTGGTCTCAAGAGAGTCCAGGTTCAAACTGTCGTTGTCGATGGCGTTGGGGCCGGTGGTGACGACTTGCCGACACCCTTCAGGGGGGCAACACCCTTCTGGCGG
>NZ_JCALDG010000155.1:0-217 GCF_059812735.1 Mycobacterium sp. NGS40 | reverse complement strand
AGAGCTAGTTAGTAGGCCCAGATAGGCCGGACTCATGTTCTGTGGTGAACGCCGCGAGCAGGGTTGTGGCGACGACTACCGACAGCAGCAAAAGCCGCGGGGCAACCCACCCACGGCTTAAGACTGAGCAATCAGGTACGAGTGATGCAAAAGCGGGTCAAGATACTTCGACCCGAACGAGGAAAGGCAAAGGCGATAGGCCGCGGCGGGCCGCGGG
>NZ_JCALDG010000154.1:0-219 GCF_059812735.1 Mycobacterium sp. NGS40 | reverse complement strand
TGCGAGCGGCCTGACCGCGACCAACATGGCGGTGGGAACCGTGAACTACTGCGCACCCGAACAGCTGATGGGTGGGGCACTGGATGGCCGGGCGGACCAATACGCGTTGGCGGCTACCGCCTACTACCTGTTGACCGGTACCAAGATGTTTGCCAATCTGCCTGCGGTGGCAGTGATTAGCTCCCATCTGACCGCGCCACCGCCACTTCCTGGAGCCGT
>NZ_JCALDG010000153.1:0-219 GCF_059812735.1 Mycobacterium sp. NGS40 | reverse complement strand
ATTCTATTGCCCACACCAACTCTCCAAAGCCTGACTCCAGGCGCTTCGGGTGACGGCCTGCTCGAGGTGCTCCAGCGCATCCCGGCCGAATGTAGCGGGCGGTCGGCAACCCGCCACCGGTCAGTGGTGGCCCGTCGACCTCGTCCACGGTCTCGGAGATCGCTGCTCCCCGGGCGCGCTGGGATCGGAATCGCCTGCGAATGGCCTTCTCCCGCTATA
>NZ_JCALDG010000152.1:0-228 GCF_059812735.1 Mycobacterium sp. NGS40 | reverse complement strand
AGAAGCCTCGATGCGGGGCGCTCGATTGGTGGCTCTACACGCGTGGACCGACACCGATGCAGCCCAGGTTGCGAGCATGGAAGACTCCGTGCAGCAAGCGGCAGCCAAGGAAGTCCTCGCCGAAAGACTCGCCGGCTGGCAGGAACGCTATCCCGACGTCAGCGTGCTCCGCGCTGTTGTGTATGACCAGCCGGCCGCCCACCTGCTTGAGCGTTCCAAGTCAGCCCA
>NZ_JCALDG010000151.1:0-230 GCF_059812735.1 Mycobacterium sp. NGS40 | reverse complement strand
GTCCATCAAGGACAAGCGCCGACGGGAGGTGCGGTTGTGAGGGCGCGAACACATCAGCCGAGCGCACTGGTGATCGGGGCCGGTATCAGTGGAGGGACCACCGCACTGGTGTTGGCCCGGCGAGGATGGCGAGTCGTCGTAGCGGCCAACCGCTTTGACGCTGACACGGTGTCGAGTGTCGCGGGCGCTGTGTGGGAGTGGCCACCATCGGTGTGCGGTCGCCACCACAA
>NZ_JCALDG010000150.1:0-244 GCF_059812735.1 Mycobacterium sp. NGS40 | reverse complement strand
TCGCGGCGCCGGCGTACGCCGAACCAGTGCCCGACCCCGACGGTGACGACGGGGCCTTCCTGGCTACGCTGCGCCAAGCCGGCTTCACCTTTTCCAGCGAAAGTGCTGCCATCGCGGCCGGCAGAGCTGTGTGCTCATCCTTGAACAACGGCGAATCGGGCCTGGAGCTGGTGCACGACGTGAAAAACCACAACCCCGGAATGAGTATGGAGATGGCATCGGACTTCGCGCTGATCTCGGCGAA
>NZ_JCALDG010000015.1:0-176060 GCF_059812735.1 Mycobacterium sp. NGS40 | reverse complement strand
GGTCACCTCCAGCAATCCGCCGCCGGAGCGCGGTGCCGCGGCCCCCGCCGTCAGCTGGGCCGTCGAGACCGGCCGGACCACCAGCTCGCGCACCGACAGGATCGGCAGGCCGGCGCCGTCGGCCAGGTCCACCGACACCGCGCTCACCCCGACTGGGGCGATCCGCACCCGCGCCCGGGACGCGCCGGCGGCATGCAAACACACGCCCTGCCAGGAGAACGGCAGCATGGTCTCGGCCTGGTCGCCGACCACACCCATCGCGTGCAACGCGGCGTCTACCAGCACCGGATGGATTCCGAAACTGTCAACCCTCATCCCGGCGACCTCGGGCACGGCGACTTCGGCGAAGACCTCATTCCCGAGGCGCCACAGGGCCTGCAGGCCCTGGAAAGCGGGGCCGTATTCGTAGCCCCGCCGGGTCAGTTGCTCGTAGGCATCGGCGACGTCCACGGCCGTCGCCCCGACCGGTGGCCATACGGACAAGTTCGCGCCCGTATGCTCCCCGCCAGCGCTCAACGCACCGTCGGCATGTAGTGTCCATTCCGAATCAGGTTGCATGCCACGGGAATACACCGAGACCGTCCGGCGCCCCGAGCTGCCCGCGGGCCCGACCACGACCTGCACCGCGACGCCGTCGGACGCCGACAACAGCATCGGGGCCGACAGGGTCAGCTCATCGACCACCGAGCAGCCGACCTCATCGCCGGCCCGCAACGCCAGCTCCACGAACCCGGCGCCGGGGAACAACACCACCCCGGCGACCGCGTGATCGGCCAGCCACGGCTGGGCGGACAGCGACAGTCGACCGGTCAGCACCACCGCGCCGGAATCGGGCCGCTGCACCACGGCACCCAGCAAGCCGTGCTCGGTTCCGGCCAATCCCAATCCACCGAGATCGCCGCCACCAATGCCCATGGGGGGCAACCAGAATCGTCGGCCCTGGAAGGCGTACGTCGGCAACTGCACCTGGTGGGCACCGGAGAACACGGGGCGCCAATCCACCGTCACACCGGCGGCGTGCGCCTGTCCCGCGGACAACCAGAACCGGTCCAGCCCGCCGTCGTCGCGGCCCAGCGACGGAATGACGACGGCATCGTCGGCAACCGTGCCTTCGATGCCGGCAACCAACACCGGATGCGGGCTGGATTCGATGAACACCCGAAAGCCGGCCTCGCCGGCGGTGCGCACCGCCGGCGCGAATTGCACGGTCTGGCGGATGCTGCGGTACCAGTAATCGGCGTTCAGCGCCGAAGTGTCGAGGGGCTCACCGGTGACGGTGGAGAAGAAGGTGATCGAGGACGATCGGGGCTCAATGCCGACCAGGGCCTGGGCAAGCGGCTCACGAATCGCGTCGACCTGCGCCGAATGCGAGGCGTAGTCGACGTCGATCCGGCGGGCTCGCACACCGGAACCTTCACAACGGCGCATCAACTCCTCGAGGGCGTCGACCTCTCCGGAAACGACGATGGCCGAAACGCCGTTGACCGCAGCGATATTCAGGCGATCTCCGGCGGGCGCCAACAGCTCGTGCGCCTGGTCCTGGCCGCACGCCAGCGAGACCATGCCCCCGGCGCCCGACAGTTGCACCAGCAGCCGGCTGCGCAGCGCCACCACCCGGGCCGCGTCCTCCAGCGACAGCGCACCGGCCACGTAGGCCGCCGCGATCTCGCCCTGCGAGTGGCCGATGACCGCGTCGGGCCGCACACCCATCGAGCGCCATAATTCGGCCAGCGACACCATCATCGCCCACAGCACCGGCTGCACCACGTCGACCCGATCCAGCCCCGGGGCACCCGCGGCGCCGCGGATCACATCGATCAGGGACCACTCGACGTACTCGCCGAGCGCCTTCTCGCACCGGTTCAACTGCTCGACGAATACCGGTGCGGTGTCCAGTAATTGGGCCCCCATGCCGACCCACTGCGAGCCTTGGCCGGGAAACACGAACACCGTCTTGCCCACGGCCTGCGCACGCCCCGCCACGACGTTGACGCCCGGCTCCCCCGCCGCCAGGCCGGCCAGCCCGGCCATCAGCTCGTCGCGGGCACCGACTACCACGGCCCGATGATCGAACGCCGAGCGCGTCGACGCCAGCGACCACCCCACGTCGGCGATGCCGAGCAGCGGATCGGCCTGCACGTGTGCCAGCAGTCGGCGCGCCTGACCTACCAGCGCCTCGGGCGACCGGGCAGACAACACCCATGGGGCCACCGGCATATCGCTTTCAGCCGCAACGCTTTCCACCACCGGAGCCTGTTCCAGGATCACGTGCGCATTAGTGCCGCTGATCCCGAACGACGACACCCCCGCGCGGCGCGGCCGATCCAGCGCGGGCCACGACCGCTGCTCGGTCAGCAACGACACCGCGCCCGCCGACCAATCCACATGCGGCGTAGGCACATCCACGTGCAGCGTCTGGGGCATCACGCCGTGCCGCATCGCCTGCACCATCTTGATCACCCCGGCCACGCCCGCCGCCGCCGACGTGTGGCCCATGTTGGACTTGATCGAGCCCAGCCACAACGGCCGATCGGCCGGCCGATCCTGGCCGTAGGTCGCCAGGATCGCCTGGGCTTCGATGGGATCGCCCAGCGTGGTGCCGGTCCCGTGGCCCTCCACCAAATCCACGTCCGCGGTGCCCAATCGGGCACTCTGCAGCGCCGCCCGGATCACCCGCTGCTGGGCCGGGCCGTTGGGGGTCGCCAGCCCGTTGGACGCGCCGTCCTGATTCACCGCGGAACCCCGCACCACGGCCAGCACCCGGTGACCCAGCCGCCGCGCGTCGGCCAGCCGCTCCAGCACCAGCGCGCCGACGCCCTCGGAGAAGCCGGTTCCGTCGGCCGCACCGGCATACGCCTTGCACCGACCATCGGCCGACAGCGCCCGCTGGCGGCTGAATTCCACGAACATCGCGGGGGTGGCCATCACGGTCACGCCGCCGACCAGCGCGGCATCGCACTCACCCGAGCGCAGCGAACGCGCCGCCAGATGCAACGCCACCAGCGACGACGAGCACGCCGTGTCCACCGATACCGCCGGGCCCTCCAGGCCCAGCGAATACGCGACCCGGCCCGACGCGACACTCAGCGTCGAACCGCGCAAGCCGTACCGCTCCAGATCCCCCGGGACGCGGCCCTGACCGCCGTACGAACCGTGGAAGATACCGACGAACACGCCCGTGGCCGATCCTTTCAGCGTGATCGGGTCAATCCCGGCCCGCTCCAACGCCTCCCACGACACCTCAAGCAGCAAGCGTTGCTGAGGATCCATCGCCAGGGCCTCGCTCGGCGCGATCCCGAAGAACGCGGCGTCGAAATCGGCGACGTCGGAAAGGAATCCACCGCAGCGGTTGTACGACTTGCCGGTCGCGTCGGGGTCGGGGTCGAACAACTCGGCCAGATCCCAGCCGCGGTCGGCCGGGAAATCGGTGACGACGTCGCGGCCTTCGGACACCATGTCCCACAGGGCTTCTGGTGAGTCCACCCCGCCCGGATACCGGCAGGCCATCCCGACGATGGCAACCGGCTCAGTCGCTTCCTTGGTGAGCAACGCCAGGTACTCGCGGTTCTCCCGCTTCAGCCGCTCGCTTTCCTTGAGCGACGCGCGCAGCGCCTTGATCAGCTCATCAGGAGTGCTATTCATGGGGCTACGAGACGAGCCAGGATCCATACGCTCGCATCAGTGCCAGCGCAGCAAGACGAGCTCCGAGCAGAAACCGGGCCCCATCGCGAGCATCAGACCCGGGCTTCCGCTGGGCGGTTTCTTGGCAATGGTGTCACGCAGCACGTGCAGCACCGACGCCGACGAGAGGTTGCCGATCTCGCCGAGCGATCGCCAGGTGAGTTCCAGGGCGTCCGGCGGCAGGCTGAGTGCCGCGGTGATCGCCTCGATGACCTTGGGGCCCCCGGGGTGGCTGACAAAGGCGCCGACGTCGGTCGCGGTCAGCCCGTGCGCCCCCAGGAAACCGGTGACGTCGTCTTCGATGTACTGCTCGACGACGGCCGCGACGTCCTTGGACAGCACCAGCTCGAACCCTTCGGTGCCGACGTCGTAGCCCATGGTGCGCAGCGAATCGGGGTAGAGATGACTGCGCGAATCCAGGACGTCCGGGCCGCCGGCGCCGATCGCCGCCGCGCGGTCCGCACCGACGGCAACCACGGATGCGGCGCCGTCAGCAAACAGGGCGCTGCCGACCAGACCGGCCAGCGAGGGCTTGTACCCCGGGTAGGTCAACGAGCAGAGTTCGACCGAGATCAGGGCCGCCACGCCGTCCGGGTCGCCGCGCAGATAGTCGTTCAGCCGGGCCACACCGGCCGCCCCGGCCACGCAGCCCAGGCCGAACAGCGGCACCCGCCGCACATCGTCGCGCAGCCCGAGCCGACCGGCGATCCGGGCGTCGATGGATGGGATCGCGAGCCCGGTGACCGTGGTCGTGAACAGCACGTCGACGTCGCGTGGCTGCAGGCCGGCGTCGTCGAGCGCGCCGGCGAGCGCCTCGCTGCCCAGCTCAACGGCATTGTCGATGTAGATCTGATTCGCGACGCCGAAGTCGGTCAGCCGGGGATAACGCTCCAGCGGGATGACCAGATGGCGGCTGTTGACCTTGGCGCTGGTGTGCAGCTGCCGAACGATGTCCTCGTAGTCCTCGAAGCCGGGAATGCTGAGGAAGAAGTCGGTGAGTTCTCGTTGGGAATAGCGATACGGCGGCAACGCACCGAATACTCCTGCGATGACGCTCATTGGTCCCACCCCTTGGTGACGAACATGCAGGTCGACGGGTTCAAGCCTGTGGTTACGAGCCGCAAGTTTATTCCTTTTGTGCCAGCACCGCCGCAATAAGGCCCTGACCTGAGAGAATGGCCACAGCAAACCGCCGATTATGCGGCGTAAGTCATCTTTCGATCTGCGCGGCCAACCTTGACCGCAGTTCGGCGCAGCTTTCCAGGACATCGCGCAGTTGGTCGGCGACGCGGTCGGGCGCGGTGCCTCCGCGGGCGTCGCGGGAGGACACCGAGCCCTCGACCGTCAGCACCTCACGGACGTCGGGCCGCAGGGTCGGGCTGATGGCCGCCAGTTCGTCGTCGGTCAGGTCCTCGAGGCCGACACCGCGGCCTTCGGCCGTGCGTACGGCCGCACCCGCGGCCTCGTGCGCGGACCGGAACGGCACTCCCTGCCGCACCAGCCACTCCGCGATATCGGTGGCCAGGGTGTAGCCGGCCGGGGCCAGCGCCGCCATCCGCTCGACGTGGAACGTCAGGCTGCCGACCAGCCCGGCCATCGCCGGCAACAGCAACTCCAGCTGGGCGACCGAATCGAACACCGGTTCCTTGTCTTCCTGCAGGTCACGGTTGTAGGCCAGCGGCTGTGCCTTCAGCGTGGCCAGCAGCCCGGCCAGGTTCCCGATCAGGCGCCCCGACTTCCCGCGGGCCAGCTCGGCGATGTCGGGATTTTTCTTCTGCGGCATGATCGAGCTGCCGGTCGACCAGGAGTCGTGCAGCGTGACGTAGCCGAACTCGGTCGAGCTCCAGATGATGATGTCCTCGGCGAGCCGGGACAGGTCGACCCCGATCATCGCGAACACGAACGCCGCCTCGGCGGCAAAGTCGCGGGCGGCCGTCGCGTCGACCGAATTGGGGGCGGCGGTGGCGAAACCCAGGTCTGCCGCAATCGCGTCCGGATCCAGGCCCAGCGACGAGCCGGCCAGCGCTCCCGAACCGTACGGCGACACCGCCGCGCGTTTGTCGAAGTCTGCGAGGCGGTCCACGTCGCGCAGCAGCGGGTGGGCATGCGCGAGCAGGTGATGGGCCAGCAGGATCGGCTGGGCGGACTGCATGTGCGTCTTGCCCGGCATGATCGCCGTCGGATGGGCGTCGGCCTGGACGGCCAGCGCGGCGACGACGTCTAGCGCCCCGGCGGCGACCCGGCGGATCGCGTCGCGAAGCCACATCCGGAACAGCGTGGCCACCTGGTCGTTGCGCGACCGCCCGGCCCGCAGCCGCCCGCCCAGCTCGGGGCCGACCCGGTCGATCAGCCCACGCTCCAGCGCGCCGTGCACGTCCTCGTCGGTGACCAGCGGGCCGAAACTGCCGTCGGCGATGTCTTCGGCCAGACTGTCCAGGCCGGCCAGCAGCCCGTCGCGCTGTTCCTCGGTGAGCAGCCCGGCCCGGAACAGCACGATCGTGTGCGCGCGCGACGCGGTGATGTCGTAGGGCGCCAGCACCCAGTCGAAGTGCGTCGACTTACTCAGCGCGACGAGCGCATCCGACGGGCCGTCGGCGAACCGTCCGCCCCACAGGGATCCCTCGTTGGTGGTCACCTGGCCCTCACTCCGCCCGCACGCCGGGCCCTCACTCCGCCCGCACGCCGAGGCGAGTGTGAACCCTGCGACGGTTCGACGGCGTGTCTCGTCGTGAAATTCACACTCACGCCTCGGCGGCCAGGTCCCGGCGGGCTGACAGCTTGGACGACAACCCGTGCACGTAGACGAAGCCCTTGGCCGCCGACTGGTCGAAGCTGTCACCCTCGTCGTAGGTGGCCAGATTGAAGTCGTAGAGCGATTCCGCGCTGCGCCGGCCGTTGACCGCAATGTGCCCGCCGTGCAACACCATTCGTATTTCGCCCGACACGTGCTCCTGGGTCTTGGCGACGAAACTGTCCAGGGCGAGTTTCAGCGGCGAGAACCACAGCCCGTCGTAGACCAGCTCGGCCCAGCGCTGGTCGGTGTGGCGCTTGAATCGGCCCAATTCGCGCTCGAGGGTGACATGTTCGAGTTCGGCGTGCGCGGTGATCAACACCATCGCGCCGGGCGCCTCGTAGATCTCCCGGCTCTTGATGCCCACCAGGCGGTCCTCGACGACGTCCAGGCGTCCGACCCCCTGCGCGCCGGCCCGTCGGTTGAGCTCCACGATCGCCTCGAGCACCGTCACCGGTTTGCCGTCGATCGACACCGGGACGCCCCGCTCGAAGCCGACGATCACCTCGTCGGGTGTGCTCCAGTTGAGGGTCGGGTCCTCGGTGTAGTCGTACACGTCCTTGGTGGGCGCGTTCCAAAGGTGTTCCAGGAAGCCGGTTTCCACCGCGCGACCCCACACGTTCTGGTCGATGGAGAACGGCGAGCGCTTGGTGACGTTGATCGGGATCGCGTTCTCCTCGGCGTACGCGATCGCCTTCTCCCGTGTCCACGCGTAGTCGCGGACCGGCGCGAGCACCTCCAAATCCGGTGCCAGCGAACCGAATCCGACCTCGAAGCGGACCTGGTCGTTGCCCTTGCCGGTGCATCCGTGCGCGACGATGCTGCCGCCGTACTTGCGGGCCGCCGCGACCAGATGCTTGGCGATCAGCGGCCGGCTGATCGCGGACACCAACGGGTAGCGGTCCATGTATAGCGCATTGTTGAGCACCGTCGGCAGGCAGTAGCCCTCGGCGAACTCGTCACGGGCATCGACGACGACCGCTTCCACCGCACCGCAGTCCAGCGCCCGCTGGCGCACGAGTTCCATGTCCTCGCCGCCCTGGCCGAGGTCGATCGCAACCGCCACGACCTCACGGCCGGTCTCCTTGCCTATCCAGCTGATGGCCACCGAGGTGTCCAGACCGCCGGAATACGCCAGGATGACGCGCTCTGACATGAATCAATCTCCTAGGTTTACTTGAGCTGTTCTAATGTTCGGGCCAGCTCGGCGCCGGTCATCGGCTCCCGGGCGGCCACGAACAGAGTGTCGTCTCCGGCGATGGTGCCGACGACGTACGGTAACGCCGCGCGATCGATTGCGCTGGCCAAATAGTCAGCTGCGCCCGGCGGAGTGCGCAGCACCGCGAGGTTCGCGCTGGCATCGGTGGACACCAGCAGCTCGCTCAGCAGTCGCGACAAGCGCGCGGTGCCGCCGGCGACGCCGCGCACCGGACTGCCGTCCTCCGGGACGACGTAGACCCCGACGCCGCCGTCGGCGCCGCGCAGCTTCACCGCGCCGAGCTCTTCGAGATCGCGCGACAGCGTGGCCTGGGTGACCTCGATGCCCTCGTCGGCCAGCCTGGCAGCCAGCTCGCTCTGGCTGCTGATCGACGAGGACGACAGCACCGCCACGATGCGGGCCTGACGCCCGGCCCGGGTGATGTCGGCGGTGGCCCTGCTGCGCGTCATTGCGCCGCTCCTCCTCGTCGCTTCGTCCCCCTCGCCGCTGCGCGGCTGGGGGTGCCCCCACTGCATCGTCGGCGGCGCGGCGTCATCGGAACCACTCCAGCAGCCACACCAGCAGCGCTTTCTGGGCATGCAGCCGGTTTTCGGCCTCGTCGAAGACCACGCTGGCCGGTCCGTCCATCACCTCGTCGGTGATCTCGTCGCCGCGGTGAGCCGGAAGGCAGTGCAGCACAATGGCTTTCGGGTCAGCCAACTCCAGCAGCCGCGCGTTGATCTGGAACGGCCGAAACGGTTTGACCCGGTCCAGCCCGTCTGCTTCCTGCCCCATCGACGTCCAGGTGTCGGTCACCAGGACGTCGGCGCCCGCGGCCGCCGACTCGGCATCGGCGGTCACGCTGACCGAGCCACCGGTGTCGGCGGCGCGCTGCTCGGCGGCGGCCAGCACGGCCGGGTCCGGCGTGAAGCCCTCCGGGGCCGCGATCGTGACGTGCATGCCGGCGGTGACCCCGCCGAGCATCAGGGAATGCGCCATGTTGTTGGCGCCGTCGCCGAAGTAGGACAGCGACAATCCGCGCAGCGACCCCTTGTGCTCGGCGATGGTCTGCAGATCGGCCAGCACCTGGCAGGGGTGGAACTCGTCGGACAGCGCGTTGATCACCGGCACCGTCGCGGTCGAAGCCATCGCCTCCAGCCGGTCCTGGCCGAAGGTGCGCCACACGATCGCGTCGACGTAGCGGGACAGCACCCGCGCGGTGTCCTGCAGCGTCTCGTCGCGGCCCAGCTGGGTGCTGCTGCTGTCGACGACGACGGGGTGCCCGCCCAGCTGCGCGATACCCACCTCGAAGGAGAAGCGCGTCCGGGTGGAGTTCTTGTCGAACAACACCGCGACCCCGCGCGGCCCGTCCAGCGGGCGACGGCTAAACGGGTTCTTCTTCAGCTCGGCGGCCAGTTCGAGGACTTCGGCCTGTTCGGCCGGCGACAGGTCGTCGTCGCGCAGGAAGTGCCTCACGCCGCGGCCTTGTCCAGGATCCCGGGCAGCGCGGTCAGGAAGCTGTCGATCTGGGCCTCGGTGATCACCAGCGGCGGCGCCAACCGGATGACGTCGGCTCCGGTGGCATTGATCAGGAATCCGGCCGCACGCGCGGCGGCCTCGACGTCCTTGGCCCGTGGCTGGGCCAGCACCACGCCGCACAACAGCCCGCGGCCGCGGGTATGGCCGATCAGCGGGTGGCCCAGCGATTCGATGCCCTGGCGCAACGACTTGCCCAGCACCTCGGCACGCCGGATCAGGTCTTCGTCGACGAGTACCCGCAGCACCGCGCGCGCCGCGGCGGTGCACACCGGGTTGCCGCCGAACGTGCTGCCGTGCAGGCCGGGTGTCAACAGGTCGGCCGCCGGCCCGACGGCCAGCACGGCTCCGATCGGCAGTCCGCCACCGAGCCCCTTGGCCAGCGTCACCACATCGGGGGTGATGCCGTCGTGCTGGTGGGCGAAAAAGGCTCCGGTGCGCCCGATTCCGGTCTGCACCTCGTCGAGCACCAGCAGGGCGCCGTGTCGTGTGGTGATCTCGCGGGCCGCGGCCAGGTAGCCCGGAGGCGGGACGACGACGCCGCTCTCCCCCATGATCGGCTCCAGGAATACCGCCGCGGTCTGGTCGTCGACGGCGGCCGCCAGCGCATCGACGTCGCCGTAGGGCACGTGCGTGATGTCGCCGGGCAACGGCTCGAACGGCGCCTGCTTGGCAGGCTGGCCGGTCAGCGCCAGCGAGCCCATCGTTCGGCCGTGGAAACCCTCTTGCACGGCAACCAGTTTCGTGCGGCCGGTGAGTCGCGACAGTTTGAACGCCATCTCGTTGGCCTCGGTGCCCGAGTTGCAGAAGAACACCCGGGTGGTGGCGTCGGCCCCCAGCAGGGCTACCAGTTCCTCGGCCAGCGCGACACCCGGTTCGGTGGCGTACAGGTTCGACGTGTGCCCCAGCGTCGAGAGCTGTTGCGTGACAGCCTCGATGACGGCCGGGTGGCCGTGGCCGAGCACGTTGACCGCGATGCCGGCGAGCAGGTCCAGGTAGCTCTTGCCGTCCACGTCGGTGACCACCGCGCCCTCACCACTGGCCAGCGCGATCGCCGGGGTGCCGTAGTTGTTCATCATCACGGCTTCCCACCGCTGCCGCATGGTGTCGGCTTCAGTCATGGCGCCGCTCCTCCTCATCACTGCGTTCTGCATCGTCGCCGGCGCGACTCACGGCGCCACCACCTTCCCGAGTGTCACGCTCGGCGACACGAAGGGTCGTCACGTCGCCACCACCTTGGTGCCGGTCCCGGCGTGGGTGAACAGCTCGACCAGCACGCAGTGCTTGACCCGGCCGTCGATGACGTGAGCGCTGGGCACGCCCGCGGTGACCGCCCGCAGACACGCTTCGACCTTCGGGATCATGCCCGCCTCCAAAGTGGGTAGCAGTTGCGCCAATGTGGCGGTGTCGATTTCGCTGACCAGCGAATCGCGATCCGGCCAGCTGGTGTACAGGCCCTCAACATCGGTGAGCATCAACAGCTTTTCGGCGCCCAGCGCCTCGGCCAGCGCGGCCGCGGCGGTGTCGGCGTTGATGTTGTGCACCACGCCCTCGGCGTCCGGCGCCAGTGTCGAGACCACCGGAATGCGCCGCGCCGCAATCAGATCCAGCACCGCGGCGGTGTTGACCTTGTCGACGTCGCCGACCAGGCCGATGTCGGTGGCCACGCCGTCGACGGTGACCCTGCGCCGCACCGCGGTGAACAGCTGAGCGTCCTCGCCGGTGATGCCGACGGCGTAGGGACCGTAGGCGTTGATCAGGTTGACCAGTTCGCGGCCCACCTGTCCGAACAGCACCATCCGTGCGACGTCGAGCACTTCCGGTGTGGTGACCCGGAATCCGCCCTTGAAGTCACCCTTGTCGATGCCGAGCCGGCGCAGCATCGCGGTGATCTGCGGGCCACCGCCGTGCACGACGACGGGATGAATTCCGCAGTTGCGCAGAAATGCCATGTCGGCGGCGAAGGCCCGGCGCAGTGCTTCGTCGGTCATCGCGTTGCCGCCGTACTTGACCACGACGATCTTGCCGTGCAGCTGGACGAGCCAGGGCAGCGCCTCGGCGAGCACTTGTGCTTTGACGTGAGTGGACAGTTCGTCGGTGTTGATGTTCGCCGTCATGTGCTGTAGGCCGAGTTCTCTTCGACATAGGCATGCGACAGGTCGGTGGTACGGATCGACGCTTCGCCGTCGCCCAGGCCGAGGTCGACGGTGACGTCGATGTCGGTTCCGGACAGGTCCACGTCGCGCGAGCCCGGAGCCCCGGTCCCGTTGGCGCATACGATAAACCCGTTGAACGACACGGTGATTCGATCGGGATCCACGAACACCCCCGGTGCCAGGCCGACGGCGGCCACCACCCGGCCCCAGTTCGGGTCCGAACCGAACATCGCGGTCTTGACCAGGCTGTCGCGGGCGACCGAGCGGGCGGCCATCACGGCTTCGGCCTCCGACGATGCGCCGGTCACCGTCACGCTGACACGTTTGGTCACCCCCTCGGCGTCGGATTGCAGCTGAAGACACAGGTCGTCGCAAACCTGCCGCACGGCATCGTCGAGTTCGGCCTGAGACGGCGTGATCCCGCTGGCACCGGAGGCCAGCAGCAGCACGGTGTCGTTGGTGGAGCAGCAGCCGTCGATGTCGAGCCGATCGAAGGTGCGCGCGGTGGCGGCGCGCAGCGCGTGGTCGAGCGCCGCGGAGTCGGCGACCGCGTCGGTGGTCAGCACACACAGCATGGTGGCCAGCGACGGCGCGAGCATGCCCGCGCCCTTGGCCATCCCGCCCACCGTCCAGTTGCTTTGATGATGCAGCGCAACCTTTTTCGGCACCGTGTCGGTGGTCATGATGGCCTGGGCGGCCTCGTCGCCGCCACTGAGCCCGCCGTGCATCTCGTGCACGATGTGCGTGACGCCGGCGAGCACCTTGTCCATCGGCAGCCGGTCGCCGATCAGCCCGGTGGAGCACACGGCGATCTCGACGGCGCCGGTCTCGGTTCCCCAGTCCGACAACGCGCTCGCAACCGCCTCCGCGGTGGCGTGCGTGTCCTGGAATCCGCCGGGCCCGGTGCAGGCGTTGGCACCGCCGGAGTTGAGGATCACCGCGCGCAGCCGGCCGGTGGTGAGCACCTGCTGGGTCCACAGCACCGGCGCGGCCTTGACCTGGTTGCGGGTGAACACCCCGGCGGCGGCATAGTCGGGCCCTTCGTTGAACACCAGCGCGAGGTCGCGAGCGCCGGAAGCCTTGATCCCGGCGGCGATTCCGGCCGCTCGGAAGCCGGCGGCCGCGGTGACACCCTGGGTGCGCACCAGCCGCGCAGCGGGCGCCTCGGTGGGCTCTTCGGGGACGACGTCGGTCATGGCGCCACCCCGACCACCGAAAGTCCTTGGGTCTCGGGCCAACCGAGCGCCAGGTTCATCGACTGCACGGCGGCGCCGCCGGTCCCCTTGACCAGGTTGTCGATCGCGGCGATCGCGACCAGCGTCTCGGCGTCCTCGTCGACCGCGACAGCGACGTGCGCGGCGTTGCTGCCGATCACCGAGCCGGTGCGGGGCAACTGGCCGTCGGGCATCAGGTAGATGAAAGGTTCGGCGTCGTAAGCCTTTTCGTACGCCGCCCGCACTTGCGACAGTGGCGCCTTGGTGCGCGCGGTGCAGGTAGCCAGGATGCCGCGGGAGGTGGGGATCAGCACCGGGGTGAACGACACTGTGACGTCACGATCGCTGACGGCCCGCAGCCCCTGGGCGATCTCGGGCGTGTGCCGGTGGGCGCCGGCGATGTTGTAGGCCCGCGCCGACCCGATGACCTCGGAGCCGAGCAGGTCGGGTTTGGCCGCGCGTCCCGCTCCGGAGGTGCCGCTGACCGCGACCACCGTGACGGCCGGTTCGACCAGGTCCTCGGCCACTGCGGGCAGCAATGCCAGCAGCGCCGCGGTCGGATAGCAACCCGGCACCGCGATACGGCGCGTGCCACGCAGCCGCTCCCGGGCGCCGGGCAACTCCGGCAGGCCGTAGGGCCAGCTCCCCGCGTGCGGGGATCCGTAGAACCGTTCCCACGCGGCGGGATCGGTGAGCCGGAAGTCCGCGCCGCAGTCGATCACCAGGGTCTCGGGACCGAGCTGTTCGGCCAGCGCCGCCGAATGCCCATGCGGCAGGCCCAGGAAGACCACGTCATGCCCGCGGAGCACGTCGAGCTCGGTGGGCTCGACCACGCGCTGAGCCAGCGGTGTGAGATGCGGGTGGTGCTCGCCGAGCGAGCTGCCTGCACTCGCCGCGGCGGTCACCGAGCCGATCGTGAGCCGGCCGTCGGCGTAGGCCGGGTGCCCGAGCAGCAGGCGCAGAATCTCCCCGCCGGCATAGCCGCTGGCACCGGCAACCGCCACTCTTATCACGTCGGCCATTTCGTCGATTCTGCATGGTTATGCGAATCATTGCAAATTCATGCTCACCACCGGTTTGCCCATGACACGCGGTCGTCGTCTCGTCCCGCGGCTGCAACTCGCGTCTCGTCTTCGTTTGTCGTGAAGGTTGGCGTTACTCGGCGGGGGTATGTGGGATGGGTGCGCCTGCAGACCCCGGAGTCCGTGTCGCGGAACCCCAAGCTGCGGCGGCTCGTGGTGGGGCGCTTGCTGGCGACGGTCGCCGAGTGGATGTGGTACACCGTCACCACGGTGTACGCGTTCACCCTCTCCGGGGTGGGCGCGGTCGGGGCCATCAGCGTCGCCGCTGTGCTGCCGGCCGCGTTGCTGTCGCCGGCGCTGGGCTACGTCATCGACAAGTATCCGCACGAACGCATCCTGACCGGGGTGTTCGCGATGCGCTTGGTGTCGATTGTGGTCACGGCGGTCTCGGCGGCATTCTTCCCGGCGGTGTCCATCCTGGTCGCGGTGATCGGGGTGGAAGGCACCACCACCATGTTCGTGCGGCCGACGACCGCGGCGCTGCTGCCGTCCATCACCCAGCGACCCCAGGACCTGGTTCGCGCGCACGCGGCGCTGGGCACCACGGACAAGATGGGAATCCTGATCGGGCCGGTCGCGGGCGGCCTGATGCTGGCTTCCACGTCACCCGCCGCGGCGCTCAGCGTCTCCGCCGTCTTCGCCCTGGGGGCCGTGGCCGCGGTAATGACCGTGCGGGTGGACGTCGCGGCGCGCCTGCACGGCGCCACCGGCGATGGTCCCCGGCATGCGCTGCGCGAAACCGCCAAAGGGGTCCGCACCGTCGCCGGACCCCACGTGCGTTCGATCGTCGTCGTGACCGCGCTGGCCTTTCTGATGCTGGCGGCGAGCGAAGTCTTCGTCGTGCCGTTGGCCATCGACCTGCTGCACTGGGGAAAGGCCGGACCCGGCGTGCTGACCGCGCTGATTGCCGGCGGTGGATTGCTGGGCGGGGTGGCGCTCGGTGCGATCGGCAAGCGGCGGCTGGGCCCGTGGTTCGTCGTCGCCGGGGCCGTCATGGCCACAGCCCTGACGCTGATGGCGGCCGCTCCGCACTATGCCGTCGTGCTCGCCTCCACCATCGCGTTCGGCGCCGGGAGTGCCCTGGTGATGATGGCCGGCCAGGTGCAGATCCAAAGTCTGATCCCGTTGTCCGCGGGCGGGCGGGTGCTCGGGGCGGTGGAAGGCCTGAGCCAGTTCGCGATGGCCGCGGGCGCGTGGGCCACGACGCGCGTGACCCAGGGGTGGTCGCTGCGCATCAGCCTGCTGGCGCTGGCAGTGCTGACGGTGTTGGCCATGCTGGCGGTGGCGCGTGCGTTGCTGCGCACCGACGCCAGGGTCGCGGCGACCCGTGAGCGGGTGGGTGCCCTCGACGAGATCGAGCTGTTCGCTCCGCTGACCAACGTGTTGCGGGAACGCATCGCCACTCAGATCCACCGCGAAGAGGTCGGCGCCGGCGGGGTCGTTACCTACCAAGGCGAGTACGGCGACTCCTTCTACATCGTCGAGTCCGGCACCCTCGACGTGTGCGTCGACGGGCGCCACGTCCGCTCGCTGGCCGCGGGCGATTTCTTCGGCGAGCTCGCCCTGCTGCGCGACACCACCCGCAGCGCTACCGTGCGCGCGACGTCCGACTGCCGGCTGTGGGTGCTCCCCCGACGGGCATTCCTGACGGTGCTGACCGGCTTCGACCCGACGGGTCAGACCATCGACGCGGCGTCCACCGAGCGACAAGCCAACATGCCCGCGACCGCGAACGGCCGCGACGCCGCGCTGGCGAGCGCACCCCTATTGGCCGCGCTGCCCGCAGAAACCATCCGCGACCTGGCGGCCTCGGCGACCACCGAGGGGTATGACACCGCCACCGTCGTGTTCGGCGAGAACGACCCCGCCCGCGACGCGTATTTCATCGTCGACGGGCGCGTCGACTTCGACCGGGCCGGCGAACGCATTCGCGCCCTGGGCCCGGGCAGGATCTTCGGCGAAGTGGCCGTGTTGCGGCCGGGCGCGACCCGCGCGGCCACCGCCACCGCCGCCCCGGGCACCGTGCTGTGGCGACTACCCGGCGAGCAACTGCGCGCGGCCGTCAGCCAAAGCTGAAGCCTAGGCGCGCATTTCGGCGCCGACGGCCTCGGCGGCGCGCCGCACCGCGGCATCGCGGGCCGCGCTGGCGTCGTCCTCGGTCAGCGTGCGGTCCGCGGCGCGGAACCGCAGCGCGAAGGTCAGCGACTTGCGATTCTCGCCGATCTGCGGGCCGGTGAACACGTCGAACAGCTGCATGTCTTCCAGCAACTCGCCGGCTCCCTCGCGCACCGCATCGGCCACCGCCTGGGCCGGCACGTGTGCGGCCACCACCAGGCTGACGTCCTGGAAGACGGCTGGGAACGGGGACACCCTGGGCGCCGGCAACAGCTCGGTGATCGGCAACGCTTCGAGGTCGAGCTCCAGGGCGCAGGTCCCCTTCGGCAGCCCCGACTTCTCGATGACCGCCGGATGCAGTTGACCCGCGTGGCCGATGACGGTGTCGGCGACGACTACCTCGGCGCAGCGCCCGGGATGCCACGGCAGGTACTGTGCCGCACGCAAGGTGACGTCGATGGCGCTGGCGCGCGCAATGATTCGCACCGCCTCCAGGGCGTCGGCGGCGTCGACGGCACGGCCGGGGCCCCACGGGCCCCGCGGTTCGCGCAGCCCGGCCAGCACCGCGGCGACATGCTGAGGCTGGCGGGGCAGCGATGTGTCCAGCGTCGCGATCTCGGCGTCGGTCGGCCGGCGGTGGACGGGGATCAGCTCGACGCCGCGCGTCTGCTCGGTCGGCCGCACCACCTGCGCGATGGCATACAGCGCTACGTCCACCAGGCCGCGGGACACATTGCGCCCCAACGCTTCCAGTAGTCCGGGCAGCAGCGTGGTAGCCAGCTCCGGGCGATCGGCGTCCAGCGGGTTGAGCACCCGTGTCGCGGTGCGCCGCGGATCGTCGGCCGGTAAGCCCCAGAGGTCGAACACACCGGCCGGCAGGAACGGGGTCGGCAGGATCTCCACATACCCGGACTGCGCGAGCGACTTGCCGATCGCGCGGCGGCGCTTCTGCACCCGCGTCAGGCCCCGCCCGGCCGGCGCCGGCGGCAGCAGCGACGGAATGACCTCGAGACCTTCCAGCCGCAGCACCTCCTCGACGAGGTCGGCGGGCTGCAACAGATCGGGCCGCCAGCTCGGCGGGGTCACGATCAGCGTGTCACCGTCTTCGGTTACCGCGGCACCGATTTGGGCCAACCGCCGGGTGGTCGTACCCGCGGCGTACACCACACCGGCGAAACGGTCCGGCAGGTCGGCGGCAATCGGGATCGCCGGTTGCGACCAGTCGTCACGCGGCGGATCCCCGCGCCAATCGGTCAGGGTCGGCGACACCAATCCGCCGGTGATGTCGGCCAGCAGCGCGGCGCAGCGGTCCAGCGCGGCCACCGAAATGGCCGGGTCGACAGCGCGCTCGTAACGACGCGCGGCCTCGCTGGGCAGGTGCAGCCGCCGCTGGGTGCGCGAAATGGCGGCCGGGTCCCACACCGCGGCTTCCAGCAGCACGTCGGTGGAGTCGGTGCGCACCTCGGTGCTCGCTGCGCCCATCACGCCGCCGATCGCCGTCGTCGCGACGTCGTCGACGATCAGCACATCGGCCGGATCGAGTTTGCGCTCAATGTCATCCAGCGTGACGACGGTCTCGCCGGGCTGCGCGAAGCGCACCTTGAAGCCCCCGGTGATGCGGTTGCGGTCGTGGGCGTGCATCGGGTGGCCGAGTTCGAGCATCACATAGTTGGTCACGTCCACGGCCGGGGACATCGCGCGGATGCCGCACAACAACAGCCGGCGCTGCAGCCACCATGGTGAGACCGCGGCCGGATCGATGCCGGTGACCGGGCGCAGCGCGAACCGCTGCACACCGGTCTCGGCCTGCACGGTCAGCGGCCACGCCTCGCCGTCGGCCGGCAGCGGCTTGACGACGCTCGGGTCGACGAAATTCAGCTCGTAGGCGCAGGCGATCTCGCGGGCCAGGCCGCGCACCGACATGCAGTAGCCGCGGTCCGGCGTGATGGCCAGGTTGAACACCACATCGTCCAGCCCGAGCACCTCGGCGCCGCCGGCGCCCGGCTCGGCGGTTCCCGGCGGCAGCACCAGAATTCCGGAATGGTCTGCACCCAAGCCGAGTTCGGACGCCGAGCAGATCATTCCGTCGGAGCTACGGCCGTAGGTCTTGCGGGCGGTGATCGCGAACCCACCGGGCAGCGTGGTGCCGGGCAGCGCCACCACCACCAGATCACCTACCGCGAAGTTGGTTGCGCCGCATATGATTCCACGATCTTTACCCTCGCCGACGTCGACCAGGCATGCGCGAATCGGCTTCTTGAATTCGGTGAGCTCCTCGATCGCGGACACCCGGCCCACGGTCAGCGGACCTTCGACCGGTCCCAGGGTGAGGACTTCCTCGACCTCGTGACCGATGCGTACCAGCGTCTGCTCGAGATCGGCGGCGGTGACATCCCAGCCCGGCGCCCCGGCGGCAACCACCTCACGCAGCCAGCTATACGGAATGCGCATTACAGACCCACCCCGAACGGCAACGAGAACCGGATATCGCCTTCAACCATGTCGCGCATGTCCGGGATGCCGTTGCGGAACTGCAGGGTGCGTTCCAGGCCCATCCCGAAGGCGAAGCCCGAGTAGACGTCGGGATCAATTCCGGCGGCGCGCAACACGTTTGGATGCACCATGCCGCAGCCGCCCCATTCCACCCAGCCGGCACCGCCCTTTTTGCCGACGAACCACACGTCGACCTCGGCGGAGGGCTCGGTGAACGGGAAGAAGTGCGGGCGGATCCGGGTGCGCGCCTCGGGGCCGAACTCCGCGCGCGCGAACGCATCCAGGGTCCCGCGCAGGTGCGCCATTGACAGGCCGCGGTCCACGGCGAGGCCCTCGACTTGGTGGAACACGGGCGTGTGGGTGGCGTCGAGTTCGTCGGTGCGGAAGGTGCGGCCGATCGAGACGATGTAGACCGGCAGTTCGCGCTCCAGCAGCGTGCGCACCTGAACGGGCGAGGTGTGGGTGCGCAGCAGCTGGCGGGAGTCATCCGGCGCGACGTAGAAGGTGTCCTGCTCGCTGCGCGCCGGGTGATCGGGCGGGAAGTTCAGGGCGTCGAAGTTGAACTGCTCGGTTTCGACCTCGGGGCCCTCGGCCAGTTCCCACCCCATCGCGATGAAGGTGTCCGCGACATGTTCGGCCAGGATCGTGATCGGGTGCCGGGCGCCGGGAGGCTGGCGGGTCGAGGGCAGCGTGACATCGATGCTTTCGGCGACCAGCACGGCCGCGTCGCGCTCGGCACGCAGCACCGCCAGCCTTTCGTCGTACGCACTCTGCACCTCGCCGCGCGCGGTGTTGACGCGCTTTCCGGCGTCGGAGCGCTCCTCCTTGGGCAGGGCGCCCAGCGACTGCCTGGCCAGTGCGATCGCCGAGCGGTCGCCGAGGTGCTCGGTCTTGATCTGTGCCAGCGCCTCCAGGCTGCCGGCCCCGGCCAAAGCCCCGCGGGCAGCATCGACGGCCTCGGCCAACGCTTCCGGCGACAGGTCGACGGGTTGATCACCCACGCGGCGAAACTCTCCTTGCTGACGAGGCGGTAGGGGCTGCCCGTATTGCCAGCGAGCGGTGCTGAAAAACAGGCACGGGTCGAGTGCCGATCATATGTGACCGAGGCCCGGGAACTGAACGCGCTTCGGCGGGCCGCGATGGATTAGCCGACCAGGGCCGGCTGCAGCGCGGTGGACGCTTCCCCGTCGTCTGCCGCCACGATCGGCGCCGGGTTGCGCGACGCCCTGAGCTGGGCGAGCTTGTACGCCGCGAAAGCGCCGAGCGACCCGAAGACCGGAGCCGCGGCCATCGTTGCCCAGTGGTGAGCCAGGACGAGGAAGCCGAAGCCGGACGACGCCACCAGCATCGCGATCAGCACCGGCGTCCAGCGGATCGGTTGACGGAACCGGGCGGACACGAGCACACCCAGGATCACGGCGACGGTGTGCCCCGCGTCGGTGAAGTCGGCACCGATGATCGCCGAGGCCAGGCCCGCCGAAATCCACCAGCCGATCCACGCCGGGCGCCACCGCTGCGGTATCGCGGCCGTCATCGCGCCGAGCACCGCCAGGGCGCCATAGCTCATCCCGACGTCGCTGGCCCGCGAGATCGATATCGGCAGCCAGCCGAACTCGACCGCGGAGGCAAGGGCGGCGGCCACGACCAACGTCGCGCCGATGTGTCCGACCACGAACGCGATCACCAACCGGATGGTCTGCAGATGCAGCTCCGCAAGCGCCAGCAGGCAGGTCAGGAAAGGCAACCAGAACCACAGCGGACCGGCGTCGACGACCAGCGCGCTGCCCAGCAGGGTGCCGATGTGTCCGTGCGCCAGGTTGTGCAGGTTGGTGCTGGCACGCGCGACGATGACGTCGTGCGCGTGCTGGCCGAGCATCAGGATGGCGCAGCTCACGGCAAGCAGCACCGCGGCATACCCCACGGTGAAACGGATCCGGCCGAGCCGGGAAAGCAATCCCCCAAGCATTGAATCCATTATGCGGGCTAAATTGTTTCGTCCTTGTGATGGGACGCTGTGACTTGGCTAATAGTATTCCAAGCGGTAGATCGCCAAGTCCGGCGGAATGCCCGGGGTCTTGGGCGTAAACATGGATTTACGTGCACGTTTAGCGACGACGCCGAGTACGTCCAGCTCGTTCTGTGGGATCAGATCCAGCGCCGCCCCCGTGATCATGATCCCGCCCTTGGTGGCACGATCCATCACGCGAGCGGCGATATTGACGTCGACACCCAGCCAATCGGCAGCCAGCCGCTGCGGCCGGCCGGTGTGGATCCCGACCCGCATCCGGGGTCGATAGCCGCCCACCTCGACCTCCCGCATCGCGGCGTCGGCCTGCACCACGGCGCGCACCGCGACATCAGGATGCCGGAACACCGCCATGATGCCGTCGCCCATCCGCTTGACGATGTGCCCGCCGGCATCGAGCAACGGCGGCTCCACCGCGCGGGCCACCTGGCGCAACAACGTGAGCGCCGCATCGTCCCCGGCCTGCAGCGACCACGTCGAGAAGCCGACCAGGTCGGTGAAGACGAGCGTCACCTCCGGGTTCGCCGGCCGGCGCGACACCGCTTCGGTCAGCGCCTGCCAGACCTGCAGCACGCCAAGACTGACTTCACGCGACGCCGCGTCGCGATCCCCCAGCAGCCGGTCGGCGGCCCGGGCCGCCGCCCTCGGGCCGCCATCACCCGCCATCGACAGCGGGTCGCCGAATTCGGGATCGCCCGGCAGCATCCGCCGCGCCCGCCGAATGAACGCCACCACGCCTGGGCTGCGATTGGCGGTCTGCCACCACTGGACCGCGGTGTGTTTGGACACCGGAGGTCGGCTTCCGGACAGGGAGGTGGAGCCGGGAGGGGTCACCGTCGTCACCGAATCCGAGTCCTTTTCATAGGACTCGCCCGGATCCGGATCGCGCGGCGCGAGTTCCACCTGGCAAGGGTAAGTAGTTTCGGGGAAGCCGGGCAACGACGCCTGTCCGGTTTGTGTCACACATCGCATCAAACCGACTGATCACGACGCTGCCACACGCGCGTGGAATCTCGGTAACGGCTTCGCGTGGCGCGCGCCGAAACGCGGACAACGCGCGTTGTCAGAGTTATCGTGAGCTCACTGGGCACGTAGGAGGTCGTGATGACAACCGCATCGACCACACCTGCTGATCCTCTTGGGCCAGATTCCCTGACCTGGAAGTACTTTGGCGACCTGCGAACCGGAATGATGGGCGTCTGGATCGGGGCGATCCAGAACATGTACCCACAGCTCGGTGCCGGCGTCGAGGAGCATTCGATCCTGCTGCGCGAGCCGCTGCAGCGGGTGGCCCGGTCGGTGTATCCGATCATGGGCGTGGTCTACGACGGCGATCGCGCGCCTCTGACGGGTGAGCAGATCAAGCACTACCACGACACCATCAAGGGGATTGATGCCGAAGGGCGTCGCTACCACGCGCTGAACCCCGAGACCTTCTACTGGGCGCACGCCACCTTCTTCATGCTCACCGTCAAGGTCGCCGAATACTTTTGCGGCGGCCTGACCGAGGCCGAGAAGCGCCAGCTGTTCGACGAGCACGTGCAGTGGTACCGGATGTACGGCATGAGCATGCGGCCGGTGCCAGGGTCCTGGGAGGAATTCCAGGAGTACTGGGACCGGGTCTGCCGCGACGAGCTGGAGATCAACCAGGCGACGCTGGACATCTTCCGGATCCGCATCCCGAAGCCGAAGTTCGTCCTGATGCCCACGCCGATCTGGGACCAGATCTTCAAGCCGTTGGTGGCCGGTCAACGCTGGATCGCGGCCGGGCTGTTCGAGCCGGCGGTGCGCGAGAAGGCGGGCATGCGCTGGACGCCGGGCGACGAAATCCTGCTGCGGGTGTTCGGCAAGTTGATCGCGCTGGCCTTCCTGGCGGTGCCCGACGAGATCCGGCTGCATCCCCGGGCGCTGGCCGCTTACCGCCGCGCGGAGGGCCGGGTTCCGCTCGATGCGCCGCTGGTCGAGGCGCCCGAGTTCATGGCACCGCCGCGCGACCGCCGCGGGCTGCCGATGCACTACTGGCCCCCGGGTTCCCTGCGCAGTAAGTCGCTGATCGAGCGGGCCGGGTCGCTGGTGCACACCACGCTCTCGCTGGCCGGGCTGCGCCCCGCCGGCGGCCGCAAAAGGGCCGCTTAGAAACCCTGCAGCACACCCAGCGCCTGGGCGCTCTGATACAGGCAGATCGCTGCGGCGGCAGCCACATTCAGGCTCTCGGCGCCGCCCGACATCGGGATGCGCACGCGATGGTCCGCCTGGTCGGTGATCTCTTCGGGCAAGCCGTGCGATTCGGGGCCGAACAGCCAGGCCGTCGGCCTGCTCAGCAGCTCGTCGGCCTCGTCCAGCCGCGTCCCGCCGTCGACGGTGGTGGCCAGCGCCTGCAGCCCGGCGGCACGCGCCGCGCCCAGCACCGCGTCGACGTCGGGGGCGGCGACAACCGGAAGCGAGAAGATGCTGCCGGCCGACGCGCGCAGGCACTTGCCGTTGTAGGGGTCGACGCTGTGCCCCGCGAGAATCACCGCCGCGGCGCCCATGGCATCGGCGAGACGGATCAGCGTGCCCGCGTTGCCCGGCTCGCTGATCTCGACGGCAACGGCGACCAGCCGTGGTGAGCCGGCCAGCGCCTGCTGTAGTCCGGTTGCCGGCATGTCGCAGACCGCGACCAGCCCCGCCGGAGTAACGGTGTCGGACAAGGCTTTTGCGGCACGGTCGGTGACCACGTGGACCGGGCCCGGCTGGGCGGCCAGCAGGGTCGCGTGCCGCTGCGCCGCGAGTTCGGTGACGAACACCTCCCGGACCAAGCCGCGCGACGACGCGGCCTCAACCAGATTTTGGCCTTCGGCCAGGAACTGGTTCGCCCGTCGCCGCACGACGTGGCGATGCAACTTGACCGCCGCGGCCACCCGGGCCGAGCGCTCGGTGAGCACCGGGGTTAAGCAGCTTCTCCGGAGGGCGCGTTGACGTCCTTGGGCAATGCCGCCCGGGCGACATCGACCAGCGCGGTGAACGCGGCCGGATCGGTGATCGCGATGTCGGCAAGGTTCTTGCGGTCGACTTCCACACCGGCGGCCTTGAGGCCCTGGATCAGCCGGTTGTAGGTGATGTCGTTGGCGCGGGCCGCCGCGTTGATCCGCGAGATCCACAACTTGCGGAACTCACCCTTGCGGGCGCGGCGGTCGCGGTAGGCGTACTGCAACGAATGCAGCTGCTGCTCTTTGGCTTTGCGGTAGAGCCGAGACCGCTGGCCGCGATAGCCTTTCGAGGCTGTCAGGACGCTGCGCCTCTTCTTGTGGGCGTTGACTGCCCGCTTCACGCGTGCCATGGATGTTCCTACTCTCGTTCAGACGTAAATGGTCTCAGGTGTCGCGCCGGGTTCGGTGTATGCCCGGCCGCACTCGGTGTGGCTGAGGTCAGCCGTTCAACATCGCGTTGACACGCTTGGTGTCGTTGGCCGCAACCTCGGTGCGGCCGTCGAGCCGCCGGGTGCGCTTGCTCGGCTTGTGCTCGAGCAGGTGTCGACGATTGACTTTCTGGCGGACGATCTTCCCGGTCCCGGTACGCCGGAATCGCTTGCTCGCCCCGCTGTGGGACTTGGCCTTGGGCATGTTTCCTCTGGTTCTTACTGTTTTCGCGGTTTGGCTGTCAGGTCAGTTCGGTGCAGCTGCGTTGTCGCCGGGGGCATCCGTCTCATCGGCGGCCTGCGCCGGCGCGGCTCCCGGTTGTTCCGGGTGCTGCGCCCTGGCGCGAGTTTTGGCGCCGCGGTGCGGCGCCAGCACCATCGTCATGTTGCGGCCGTCCTGCTTGGCCGACGTTTCGACGAATCCGTACTCGGCGACGTCCGCGCCCAGGCGCTGCAGCAATCGGTAGCCCAATTCGGGCCTCGACTGCTCGCGCCCGCGGAACATGATGGTGACCTTTACCTTCGATCCCGCCTCCAGGAAGCGGATTACGTGGCCCTTCTTGGTCTCGTAATCGTGATCGTCGATCTTGGGTCGCAGCTTTTGCTCTTTGACAACGGTCTGCTGCTGGTTCCGGCGGGATTCGCGCGCCTTTTGCGCCGCCTCGTACTTGAACTTGCCGTAGTCCATGATCTTGCAGACCGGTGGCCTGGCGTTCGGGGCGACTTCGACGAGGTCGAGATCGGCGTCCGCGGCGACGCGCAATGCGTCTTCGATACGCACGATGCCTACCTGCTCCCCCCCTGGACCGATCAGTCGGACTTCAGGTACGCGGATGCGCTCATTGACGCGGGTCTCAGTGCTGATGGGGCCTCCCTTGTTGGGCTTTTCGTCGTCTCGCAACGACCGGTGACTCGGGCCCGTCGGGATTCAGCGGCGGAAACGCCACACCATCAGCAAAAAAGCCCTGCAGAAGCAGGGCCCAATGCCGACCGATCACGACCTGAAACGTATTCAGGCCGTTCGCGCCATGCGCGAAACAGGCACCTTGCGGTGCCGGTGACCGGACCGCTACGCCTTGAAATCTTTCGCGGCTAGCGGTGGGAGTGGGACTCCACTTAACTGTCCCAGGCCAAAGCCGGGATGGTCGCGGAGGTCAGTCTAGCAGCCGCCGGGCGTCTGCCTGCATTTCAGCTGCCGGGGACCACCCCGGGCGGCATGCTGATCCGGGCAATCGCGGCGCGCCCGAGACCGATAACTAGTCTCGACGCGATTGGCGCTTCGCCAGGCATTTCACGGTGTAAAGGCTTATCCTCGCGGTCTGTGACTCTCGCTTCTGCTGCTTCGGGGCCTCGTTCGGGCAGCCGGTCGAATTCCCGGTACCGGTGGGTACCGGCGGCGGCCGGCTGGACCGTCGGCGTCATCGCCACCCTGTCCCTGATCGGCAGCGTGTCGCCCCTGATCCGGTGGTTGATCAAGGGCCCGCGGGAATTCATCAACGACTACCTGTTCAACTTCCCCGACACCAGCATCGCGTGGTCGTTCGTGCTGGCGCTGCTGGCGGCGGCGCTGACCGCCCGCAAACGTATCGCGTGGTGGGTGCTGCTGGGCCAAATGGTGCTGGCCGCATTCTGGAACGCCGCTGATATCGCCGCCGGTGACAACACGGCGGCCGAGACGTTCGGCGAAAATCTCGGGTTCGCGATGCACATCGTCGTGATCGTCCTGCTGCTGTTGAGTTATCGGGAGTTCTGGGCCAAGGTCCGCCGCGCGGCGCTGTTCAAGGCGGCCGCCGTCCTGGTCGTCGGGGATGTGATCGGAATCCTGTTGTCCTGGGGCCTGGTCGAGCTCTTCCCCGGATCGCTGGCCCGGCAGGATCGGCTGGGCTACGTGGCCAACCGCGTCGTCGGGTTCGCGCTGGCCGACCCCGACCTGTTCACCGGCAAGCCGCACGTTCTGCTCAACGCGATCTTCGGGTTGTTCGGCGCGCTGGCCCTGATCGCGGCCGCGATCGTGCTGTTCCAATCCCAGCGCGCCGACAACGCGCTCACCGGCGAGGACGAGTCCGCGATCCGCGGGCTGCTCGAGCTGTACGGGAAGAACGATTCGCTGGGCTACTTCGCCACCCGGCGCGACAAGTCGGTGGTGTTCGCCCACAGCGGCCGCGCCGCGATCACCTACCGAGTCGAGGTGGGCGTCTGCCTGGCCAGTGGCGATCCGGTCGGTGACCCCCGAGCCTGGTCGCAAGCCGTCGAGGCGTGGCTGGGGCTGTGCAAGACCTACGGCTGGGCACCCGGTGTGATGGGCGCCAGTTCCCAAGGGGCTCAGTCGTATCGGGAGCGCGGCCTCAATGCTCTCGAGCTCGGCGACGAGGCCATTCTGCGAACCTCCGATTTCAAGCTGTCCGGCCCGGACATGCGCGGGGTGCGTCAGGCCGTGACGCGGGCACGCCGGGCCGGGCTGACGGTCCGCATCCGCCGGCACCGCGACATCAGCGCCGAAGAGATGGCCGAGACGATCACACGCGCCAACGCCTGGCGCGACACCCAGTCCGAGCGCGGATTTTCCATGGCGCTGGGGCGACTGGGAGATCCCGCCGACGGCGACTGCCTGCTGGTCGAGGCGCTGGATCGGGACGAGCAGGTGGTCGCGATGCTGTCGCTGGTGCCATGGGGAAGCACCGGGGTCTCCCTGGATGTGATGCGCCGCTCCCCCGACTCGCCCAACGGCACCAACGAATTCATGGTCAGCGAACTTGCCCTGAACGCGGAAGGGCTTGGTATCAATCGCGTTTCGCTGAACTTCGCCATGTTCCGGTCGGCGTTCGAGCAGGGCGCGCAACTCGGCGCCGGCCCGATCGCACGGCTGTGGCGCGGGCTGCTGCTGTTCTTCTCCCGGTGGTGGCAGCTCGAGACGCTGTACCGCTCCAACATGAAGTACCAACCCGAATGGGTTCCCCGCTACGCCTGCTACGAAGACGCCCGGCTGATCCCGCGGGTGGGTGTCGCGTCGGCCATGGCCGAAGGCTTCCTGGTGTTGCCCTTCAGCCGGCGCGACAAGGTACACACCGGGCACCACTCGGCCGTGCCGGCCAGGCTCGCCGAATCGGGGTTGCTACACGAAGACGGATCGGCTCCAGACGTCAGCGGGCTCAAGCGGGGCGACGAAGTCGACTCCGAGGAGTACCGGCGACGGCTACCCGAACAGGTACGGGTTCGCCTGACCAAGCTGAGAACGCTGCAGCGCAACGGAATTGACGCCTACCCGGTGGGCTCTCCGCCCAGCCACACCATCGCGCGCGCCCTCGACAGCGACGACCAGGACACGGTTTCGGTCGCGGGCCGGATCTTGCGGATCCGCGACTTCGGCGGCGTGCTGTTTGCCGAACTGCGTGACTGGTCGGGCGAAATGCAAGTGCTGCTGGACAATTCGCGCCTGGAGTCCGGCCGGACCGCCGATTTCACCGCGGCCATCGACCTCGGCGACCTGGTCGAGATGACCGGGCACATGGGATTCAGCAAGCGCGGAACCCGCTCGTTGATCGTCAGCGACTGGCGAATGGTCGGGAAGTGCTTGCGGCCGTTGCCCAATAAATGGAAAGGGCTGACCGACCCGGAAGCGCGGGTGCGCACCCGGTACGTCGACCTGGCGGTCAATGCCGAGTCACGCAATCTGGTGATGGCCCGCAGCAGCGTGCTGCGTTCGGTGCGGGAAACGTTGTTCGCCAAGGACTTCATCGAGGTGGAAACCCCGATCCTGCAGCCGATTCACGGCGGGGCCGCGGCCCGACCGTTCGTCACACACATCAACACCTACGACATGGACCTGTTTCTGCGCATCGCGCCCGAGCTGTATTTGAAGCGGTTGTGCGTCGGCGGCGTGGAGCGGGTGTTCGAACTGGGCCGGGCCTTCCGTAACGAAGGTGTCGACTTCAGCCACAACCCGGAGTTCACGCTGCTGGAGGCCTACCAGGCCCATGCCGACTACCGGGTGTGGATCGACGGCTGCCGCGAGCTCATCCAGAACGCCGCCGAGGCGGCCAACGGCACGCAGACCGTGCTGCGGCCCCACCCGGCGGACGACGGCCGCCTCGAACCGGTCGACATCTCCGGGGAGTGGCCGGTCAAGACGGTGCACGACGCGGTCTCCGACGCACTCGGCGAACGCATCAACCCGAACACGTCGCTGAGCGCATTACGCAAGCTGTCCGACCGCGCCCACATTCCGTACCGGGACCACTGGGACGCCGGCGCAGTCGTGCTCGAGCTCTACGAGCACCTGGTCGAGGACCGGACCGAGGCGCCGACGTTCTACATCGACTTTCCGACGTCGGTGTCACCGCTGACTCGGCCGCACCGCAGCCAGCCCGGCGTCGCCGAGCGATGGGACCTGGTGGCGTGGGGGGTCGAGCTGGGCACCGCCTACAGCGAACTCACCGATCCGGTGGAACAGCGGCGCCGGCTGCTCGCGCAGTCGCTGCTCGCCGCCGGCGGTGACCCCGAAGCCATGGAGCTCGACGAGGACTTCCTGCAGGCCATGGAATACGCGATGCCGCCCACCGGCGGGCTCGGGATGGGTATCGATCGGCTCGTGATGCTCATAACTGGTCGCAGCATCCGCGAGACGCTGCCATTTCCGCTGGCCAGACCGCATTAACCCCGCCGCCGGGGCCGGTGTGATCGCACCGGGAACATCGGTCGAATATGTTCCGGGATGGTTAACAATCGCTCACAATGGATCGCGTGACACCGCCGGCGCCGGTTGCCACCGGACAGTTGTTGGCAAGCAGCCATACCTCCCTGATGCACGGCTGGGTGCCGATCACGGTCCAGGTCGTCACCGCGCTCGTGCTGACGCTGGCCGTCGGCTGGCGTTCCCAGCGCTGGCGGACGACATGCCTGCCCGTAGCGGTCGCGATCGGTGGTGCCGCGGCGTACGCAACGCACTGGTACGTCGTCGATCGGGGTCTGTCCGAGGAACCCGCGCCGGCCGCACTGTGGCTGTGGATCGCGGTCGCCGGCATGGCCGGAGCGGTGCTGCTGCTGGGCTGGCGCGGCGCACCCGGCTGGCGGCGTGGCGCGGCCCTGATCTCGGTGCCGCTGTGCCTGCTGTGCGCCGCGCTGATGCTCAATCTGTGGGTCGGCTACTTCCCCACCGTGCAGTCCGCGTGGGGTCAGCTCACCTCCGGCCCGCTGCCCGACCAGACCGATCGGGCCACCGTTACCGCGATGGCCGCCAAGGGAACTCGGCCGGCGCACGGCAGTGTGGTGCCGGTGGTCATCCCGTCGTCCGCCTCGCACTTCAAGCACCGCGGCGAACTGGTGTACCTGCCGCCCGAATGGTTCGTGACCAGCCCGCCGCCGGCGCTGCCGACGGTGATGATGATCGGCGGACAGTTCAATACCCCGGCCGACTGGACGCGGGCGGGCAATGCGATCAAGACGATCGACGACTTCGCCTCGGCCCACCGCGGCCAAGCCCCGGTGCTGGTGTTCGTGGATTCCGGCGGGGCTTTCAACAACGACACCGAATGCGTCAACGGCGTCCGCGGCAACGCTGCCGACCACCTCACCAAAGATGTTGTCCCGTATATGGTTACCAGCTTTGGCGTCAGCGCAGACCGCGCCAACTGGGGCGTGGCGGGCTGGTCCATGGGCGGCACCTGCGCGGTGGACCTGACCGTCATGCACCCGGACATGTTCAGCGCGTTCGTCGACGTCGCCGGCGACTTCTTCCCCAACGCCGGCAACAAGGCGCAAACCATCAGCCGGCTGTTCGGCGGAAACGCCGATGCGTGGGCGTCCTTCGACCCGAGCACGGTGATCAACCGGCACGGCCGGTACCACGACGTGTCCGGCTGGTTCGCGATCTCGTCGGACGGCCGGCCTGCCACGCACGCGATCGCGGACACCGCGGCAATGCGGCTGGCGCAGCGCGATGCCGCCGCCAACCCGAGCAACCAGACCGCGGCCGCCTATTCACTCTGCGCGCTCGGCCGGGCCAATGGCATCGACTGCGCGGTGCTCCCCCAGCCGGGTAAGCACGACTGGCCCTTCGCCGATCGGGTCTTCGCGGCCGCACTGCCGTGGCTGGCCGGCCAGCTGGGCACGCCCGGCGTGCCGCGGGCCCCGCTGCCCGGCACGTCGCCTGCGGAGGCGACGACGGTGGCGCCGGTGGTGGTCCCGGCCCAGCACGCCAACACCGCGCCGAGGTAACCGCGGGTGGCGTCCATGATCAGCGGGCTGACCTCAGCGACGACGCTGGTCGCGCTGGTGGCCGCCCGCCGCCATCTGTTGCTGCTCGCGGCGACCGCCACCACGCTGCAAATGTCGCTGACCCTGGTCTATTGGGAGCAAATGGTGCGTTATCTCGAGCGTCAGCGGCAGGACGCAGCCACGCGGCAGTAGCGTGGCAACCATGCCCGACGAACCAGCAAACCCCGCACCCGACCCCGGGTACGACAGCGCGGGTCTACCGACCTTCGACTCGGTGCGTGAGAAAATCGAAACCCGCTACGCGGCGTCACTGGGCGACGCGGAACTCGACGCCGAATCCCCACAGGGCCGCTCGGCCGACGAGCAATACGAGGAGCGCCAGCGTGCCGCGGCCGAACGATTGGCGCAGATCCGCGAGTCGATGCGCGCGGATGAGGGTTAGGGGGTTGGCTTGACGCCGGGGGGACATCGATGAGTGAAACGCGCGTTGGTAGCCGGTTCGGGCACTACCAGTTGCGCCGACTGCTGGGCCGCGGCGGGATGGGCGAGGTTTACGAGGCCTACGACTCCGTCAAAGACCGGGTGGTGGCGCTGAAGCTGGTGTCCACGCAAGTGAGCGCCGACGACGTCTTTCGCCGGCGCATGCAACGGGAAGCCCAGACGGCGGGGCGGCTGGCCGAGCCGCACATCGTGCCCATCCACGACTACGGCGAGATCGACGGCCAGCTGTTCATCGACATGCGGTTCATCGAGGGCGAGGACATCGGCTCGGTGCTGCGTCGCGGCGGACCGCTGCCCCCGCCGCGCGCGGTCGCCATCGTCGAGCAAATCGCGTCCGCGCTCGATGCCGCCCACCGCGCCGGCGTCATCCATCGCGACATCAAGCCGGAGAACATCCTACTCACCGAGGGCGACTTCGCCTACCTGGTCGACTTCGGCATCGCCGCCGCTGCCACCGACCAGCGGGTGACCAAAACCGGTGCCGCCGTCGGCAGTTGGAACTACATGGCGCCGGAGCGATTCGGCAAGCAAGATCCCACCTACCGAGTCGACGTCTACGCGCTAGCCTGTCTGCTGTACGAATGCCTTACCGGCGCAACGCCTTTCCAGAGCGAGAGCCTCAGCAGCCTGATGGCCGCGCACATGATGGAGCCCATCCCGCGGCCCAGTCAGCGAAACTCGGCAGTCCCGGCAGCATTCGACGACGTCATCGCGCGCGGTATGGCCAAGAACCCCGACGACCGCTATGTCACCGCCGGCGATCTGGCGCAGGCCGCCCTGCACGCGCTCAGCACCCCCGACCAGGACCGGGCGACCGACCTGATCGACCAAAGCCGCCATTTCGCCCCGCCGCCGCAACCCTGGACCCAACCGGCACCCATGCCCCCGACCTGGGCCACCAACCCGCCACCCTGGACGCCGGCCCCGCCACCCAAGCGCAGGCTGGGGCTGATGATCGGCGCGATCGCGATCGTCGTCGCGGCCGTCGCCGGTACCGCGATCTGGGCGGCCGTGCGTAAACCCGGCGCGTCCCGGCCCGACACCGCACTCACCAGCACCACCCCCGTGGCACCGACCACAGCGTCTACCAGCACGGCACCGACAGTGACTCCCGCACAACTGAATTCGATCCTCGTGCCGAACGACTTGGTCAACGTTTTGCTGGGCACCACCGGAATCATCGTGGACCACAGCGCAACAGAGATGACCGACTCCGGCCCCGACAGCACACTGTCGGATGACAAGTGCCTGGGCGCACTTATCGGCTTTCAAACCAAGACATACAAGAGCAGCGGCTATACCGCGATGCTTGCCCAACTGTTGAAGAAGCCGCAGAGCGACCCCGGTTACGTCGTGGTGCAGGGCGCCGTGATTTTCGCGTCAGCCAACCAGGCCCAGGCGTTTGTGGCGGCGCAGGTGGATCCCTGGCGAAGCTGCGCCGGCAGAACCGTGACCCAGGTCAACAAGGGGGTCACATCTGAGTGGACCTTCCGGGAGGTCAGCGGCAATCCGCCGAACATCGCCCTGCAGCACACGTTGGCCAACAGCCCGGTGGTGTGCCAGCACGTGCTGTCCGCGGTCTCCAATGTGGTTCTCGACGTCAACGGCTGCGCGCCTGGAATCATCAACCAACCCCGGCAGATCGCCAATGACATGGCGACCAGGGTGCCCGGCTAAACCGTTGCGGCGCAACCTAACAGCGTGCAGCAGAACGTGATAGGCCGGTCACGCGATTGGCGCATCCAGGGCCACTGGCGCAGTATCGCGTTATGAGACGAGAAGTGGGCGTGGTGAAGTGCCCGGCGATTCGATCGATCAGCTGGTCTCCATCCGCTGATACGTGAGAAGCAAGTACACCGAGCGAGCATTCACAACGACGCTGTGACGAAGGAATTTTCGGGCCCTGGTACTAAATCACGTTGCGCAAGAATCACTTCCAGCGGTCAGCGCCGTCCGGTCTCCCGAAGCGAAGACACGCGAAGAAAGCCGGCATGGAGCACACGCTGTGACCTTCCGGCGATTCGCGCATCGTCGGTGTACTCGAGGGGGTTATGCTCTTGGTGTCGTGGGTTTGTCGAGCACTGCCTCCTCGGGCAGCCGTCTGCGATGACAAAATTCGAAGACGGGAGCGTCACCGTGGCGCACGTTTCGCCGGTTTCCTCCAGCCCCACCCGACTGACACTGTGCGAACGCGACCTCACCCAGGGCGCCGTAGACGGCGTGTGGTGGCCGAAAAGCCTGGACCTGGGCGCGGAGCTACCCGACCTCGTCACGGTGTTCAATTTATGGCTGGACCGGGTGCGCCGAGTCGTCTACGACCCGAGCGCATGGTTGCCCGCCCCGTCGCGAGTGATCCACCGCAATGAAACGGTCTCACTCGACCCCTACCGGCTCGTGTTCAACGACACTATTTATCTCAAGGGGACCAGGTCTCGCGACGCCGTGCTTTTTGTACTGTCGCCTTCCTGTTCGGGGCATCAGGCGAAGCTCTTTCTCGGCGAGGTCGCGGCGTCAACACAACCGAAGAATGCCAGTGTGTTACGGCAAATGGCCCATCGGCGTGCCGTCGGTTTCGGTGATTCGTTGAATGCGGCATCTGTCGTCGAGTCAGCTGTGGATTGGACGCCCGGGCGCTAGGGCGGGGGAATCAACGAGTGCAATTCGAGGTCAACCAGGGGCCGAAAGGTCCCAAGGCCGTGCAAGTGACCGCCGTCTAACGCTTCACTGCAAAACCCCTGGGAAGGAATGGATCTCGTCCCAGTCTGGCGGCCCGGCAACGGTCGCGGTCAGTCCTCGGGGTTCGAGCACAGCACCTCGACGCCATCGTCGGACCGCTGCGAGCGCTGTCTTGAGACCACGGCGACGGCCGGTCGCTGGATCGGTGCCGCCGAAACGCAGTCCAGCGAACATCCGCTCGCTGCGGGTCTCCGCTGCGTCGTCGGCGGTATCGCGCAAGTAGCGGTCCGGCAATGACAATTTCGCGATGGTGCGCCATGTTTCGCCGTATTGCACCAGGAATGAGCCTGTGGTGTAAGGCAAGTCGTACTTGTCGCACAGTTCGCGCACTCGCGCCGCAATCTCGCGCAACCGGTTGCTCGGCAAATCGGGGTACAAGTGATGCTCGATTTGGTAGCAGAGGTTGCCACTCATGAACCGCATTACCGGACCGGCGTCAAAATTGGCACTGCCCAGCATCTGGCGCAGGTACCAGTGCCCTCTTGACTCGCCGGTCATGTCGGTCTTGGCGAACTTCTCTGCGCCATCGGGGAAATGCCCACAGAAGATCACTGCGTCGGCCCAGACGTTGCGGATCACGTTGGCCGCGAGATTGGCCTTCAACGTCGATTTGTAGCTCGCCGCGGGCGAAAGCGAGGTGAGCCCCGGGAACGCGAGATAGTCCTTGACCGCCTGGCGTCCCGCCTTGACCGCCGACTCCCGTAATTGCAGCACGGTTGCCTCGCGGTCCGGGCCGTCGTTGAGCAACTTGCCGAATTCAATGGGCTGGAAGCCAATTCCCCACTCGAATCCGAACGCCAGAATGGCGTTGAAGAACAGGTTGCCGATGTTGTACGGCTTCCAGGGCTGGTCGCGAGTGACTCGCAGGAGTGCGTAGCCGACGTCGTCGTCCATACCGACGATGTTGGTGTATTTGTGGTGCTGATAGTTGTGGGTCGACCGCCAGTGTTTCGACACGCCGGTCATGTCCCACTCCCACGTTGAGGAGTGGATCTCGGCGTCGTTCATCCAGTTCCACTGGCCGTGCATGACGTTGTGGCCGATCTCCATGTTCTCGATGATCTTGGCCAACGCGAGGGTCACCGTTCCCGTCCACCACGCCGAGCGTTTCGAACTACCGGCCAGCAGGAGTCGGCCGGCCGCCTCGAGAACACGTTGTGCGGCGATGGTGCGGCGGATGTAACGCGCATCGCGCTCGCCGAGGGACTCCTCGACGTCCCCCCGGATCGCGTCCAGCTCGGCGGCCAGTGCCTCGATCTCGGCGTCGGTGAGGTGAGCGAAAGCGGCGATATCGCTGATCGCCATGGCTTTCCTTTCGGTTAGGGCAAAGCTGTTCGGCGCAGCCGGTGAGTGCGGCCGTCGGCCGCCGCCCGTCGGCAACCGCGACCGTTTTCGCGACGGCTTCATCGCGACGACTTGCTGGGCGGCCTTCTGCGCCAATTGATTTGGGCACCAATGCTATTCTTAGCCTCGGTGAAGATTGAGTGGCGGCCGTCGCCGACCGCGAAGCCCATCGGTTTCATCAACGTGACGAAAGAAGGGCCCCGAGAACCAAAACGACATGGGCTTGGCTCAAAGTCTCGACAACCAGTACGTTACACGGCCCGGGCTTGATGGGCTGGATCCGGTGGCGCACCATGACCGGATGGCTGTTATTGAAACGCTGACCGTGGGAGTCCAGGGGTGAACGCAGGATGACCGAATCTGCCACCACCCGCGTCGCGGTCTACCTCGACTTCGACAACATCGTGATCTCCCGGTACGACCAGGTGCACGGGCGCAATTCCTTCCAGAAGGACAAGGCCAAGGGGCTCGAAACGGACCGGCTGCAGTCGGCGACCGTCGACGTCGGCGCCATCATCGACTTCGCGTCGTCGTTCGGCACACTCGTGCTCACCCGGGCTTACGCAGACTGGTCCGCGGACGTCAACGCCGCTTACCACGGCCAGCTGGTGGGCCGTGCTGTCGATCTCGTTCAACTCTTCCCCGCCGCCGCATATGGCAAGAACGGCGCCGACATCCGGCTAGCGGTCGACGCGGTCGAGGACATGTTCCGATTACCCGATCTGACGCACGTGGTGATCGTCGGCGGCGATTCGGATTACATCGCGTTGGCGCAGCGGTGCAAGCGCCTCGGCCGATACGTCGTCGGAATCGGGGTGGCCGGCGCCAGTAGCCGATCGCTGGCCGCGGCCTGCGACGAGTTCGTTACCTACGATGCACTACCTGGAATACCCACCGCCGCGGTGCAATCCGTCGATGATAAGAAACGCGGCCGACGGCAGAACACGGCCGAGTCCGACGACGAACCGCCGCTTGCCGACGCGCAGACCGCGGCCACCGGGTTGCTCGAACGCGCACTGCGGATAAGCCAGGAGAAGGACGACACCGAGTGGCTGCACAATTCCGCGGTCAAGGCCCAGATGAAGCGGATGGACCCGTCGTTCAGCGAGAAAGCATTGGGCTTTAAATCGTTCAGCGACTTCCTGCGTTCTCGATCCGAGCTCGTCGACCTCGATGAGAGCAGCACCACTCGTTTGGTCCGGTTGCACAACCCGTCGAGCTAGCGCCCGTGATTTTGGGCGCGATTCAGGCGCTGACTTTGCGCCGCCTGCTGGACCGCGGCTTGGCCACCGATGGGGCACTGCGCCCGACCACCTCGGCGAGAAACTTACCGGTGTAGCTTTCGGGCACTGCGGCAACGTCCTCCGGAGTGCCTTGGGCGACAACGGTTCCGCCTTCGGCGCCGCCCTCGGGCCCCATGTCGACGATCCAGTCCGCGGTCTTGATCACGTCCAGGTTGTGCTCGATCACGACGACCGTATTGCCCTTGTCCACAAGGCCGTTGATCACGTTGAGCAGCTTGCGGATGTCGTCGAAATGCAACCCGGTGGTCGGCTCGTCGAGGATGTAGATCGTGCGCCCGGTCGAACGCTTCTGCAGTTCGGAGGCCAGCTTGACCCGCTGCGCCTCACCGCCGGACAACGTCGGCGCGGGCTGACCGAGCCGGACGTAGCCGAGGCCGACGTCGACCAGCGTGCGCAGATAGCGGTGAATGCCGCTGATCGGTTCGAAAAATTCCGCGGCCTCCTCGATCGACATGTCCAGCACTTCGGAAATGGTCTTGCCCTTGTAATGCACCTCAAGGGTTTCCCGGTTGTACCGCGCGCCCTGGCACACCTCACACGGCACATAGACGTCGGGCAGGAAGTTCATCTCGATCTTGATCGTGCCGTCGCCGGTGCACGCCTCGCAGCGGCCGCCCTTGACGTTGAACGAGAACCGGCCCGGTTGGTAGCCGCGGACTTTCGCCTCGGTGGTCGCGGCGAACAGCGTGCGGATCTTGTCGAACACCCCGGTGTAGGTGGCCGGGTTGGAGCGTGGCGTACGCCCGATCGGCGACTGGTCGACGCGAACGAGCTTGTCCAGCTGATCAATTCCGTTGACGCGGGTATGCCGGCCCGGCACCTGCCGGGCACCGTTGAGCCGGTTGGCCAGCACGGCCGCCAGGATGTCGTTGACCAACGTCGACTTGCCCGAGCCGGACACGCCGGTCACCGAGGTCAGCACGCCGAGCGGGAACGACACGTCGATGTCACGCAGATTGTGCTCGCGAGCCCCGACGACGGTGAGCTGACGCTTCTTGTCGACGGCACGCCGATGTTTCGGTGTGGCAATGCTTTCCCGGCCCGACAGGTACGCCCCGGTGATCGAGTCCTTGTTGTTCAGCAGCTCCTGATAGGTCCCGCTGTGCACGATCTTGCCGCCGTGCTCGCCAGCTCCGGGTCCGATGTCGACGATCCAGTCGGCATGCGCGATGGTGTCCTCGTCGTGCTCGACGACGATCAGCGTGTTACCCAAAGCCCGCAGACGCGTAAGGGTTTCGATGAGACGGCGGTTGTCGCGCTGGTGCAGCCCGATCGACGGCTCGTCGAGCACGTACAGCACACCCACCAGACCGGAACCGATCTGGGTGGCCAGCCGAATGCGTTGGGCCTCACCGCCGGACAGTGTGGCGGCCGCCCGGGACAATGACAGGTACTCCAGTCCGACGTCGAGCAGAAAGCCCAGCCGCGACTGGATCTCCTTGAGCACCTGCCCCGCGATCGCTTGCTCGCGCGCGCCGAGGGTGAGCGCGTTGAGGAAGTCGGCACAGTCGGAGATGGACAGCTCGCAGACCTCGGCGATGGACTTGGCGCCCCGGTCGCCCCCAGAGCCTCCCGTCAGCGACACCGCGAGGATCTCGGGTTTAAGCCGCGTCCCCTCACACACCGGGCAGGGCACGTCGCGCATGAAGCCCTCGTAGCGTTCCTTCATCTGCTCGGACTCGGTCTGTTCCATCTTGCGCTGCAGGAACGCCAGCACACCTTCGAAATCGGCGTAGTAGGAACGGGTTCGGCCGTACCGGTTGCGGTACCGCACATGTACCTGATGGTCGGAACCCTCAAGAATCGCCTTGCGGGCCTTGGCCGGAAGCTTGCGCCAGGGGGTGTCCACGTCGAAACCGAGCTCCTCGCCGAGCCCGGCCATCATCCGGGTGAAGTACTCCGCGGTGTGGCCGGCCGACCACGGCGCCACCGCACCCTCGGCCAGGGTGCGCTCCGGGTCGGGCACCACCAGGTCGGGATCGACCTCTTTGCGGATACCCAGGCCCACGCATTCGGGGCAGGCGCCGTAGGGCGAGTTGAAGGAGAACGACCGGGGTTCCAGATCGTCGACGGCCAGCGGATGCCCGTTGGGGCAGGCCAGCTTCTCGGAGAACCGCTGCTCGCGGGCGTGGTCGTGCTCGTCGCGCTCGTCGGGAAACTCCAGGACGACGATGCCGTCGGCCAGGTTCAGCGCGGTCTCCACCGAGTCGGTGAGGCGCTGCTTGGCGGCGGTCTTGACGGTGAGGCGATCCACCACCACCTCGATGTCGTGCTTCTCCTGCTTTTTCAGCTTCGGCGGATCGGACAGCGGGTGCACCACACCGTCGACCCGCACCCGGCTGTAGCCCTGCGCGTTGAGCTTGTCGAAGAGGTCGGCGAACTCGCCCTTGCGGGTACGGACCACCGGGGCCAGCACCAGGAATCGGGTGCCCTCCTCCATCGCCAGCACCTGATCGACGATCTGCTGCGGGGTCTGGCGGGCGATCCGCTCGCCGCAGATCGGGCAGTGCGGGGTGCCGGCGCGCGCGTAGAGCAACCGCAGGTAGTCGTAGACCTCGGTGATGGTGCCGACGGTCGATCGGGGGTTGCGGTTCGTCGACTTCTGGTCGATGGACACCGCCGGCGACAGACCCTCGATGAAGTCGACGTCCGGCTTGTCCATCTGCCCCAGGAATTGGCGCGCGTAGGCCGACAGCGACTCCACGTAGCGACGCTGGCCCTCGGCGAAGATGGTGTCGAAAGCCAGGGACGACTTGCCCGATCCGGACAAGCCGGTGAAGACGATCAGCGAGTCTCGCGGCAGGTCGAGATCGACACCGCGCAGGTTGTGCTCACGGGCACCCTTGACGATTAGGCGGTCAGCCAACGCTGCCCCTCTCCGAAACTATCGAGAATCTTTGCTCGCCTGACGGCAGTACTGCGCACGGCGCATTCCATGCTAGGTGCCCCCACCGACAAGACGCCCATCCCAGCCGACGGAGCAGTAACGTGGCCACTACGACCCGCGCCGGCGACGATGTGCCGGCGCACCCCGGGACCCAGGAGTGGCGCGCGTGACGATCGTGGACGACAACTACACCGGACACGTCGACCCTGGTAACGCCGCCCGGCGCACCCTGCCCGGGGCCACCATCGTCAAGGCGTCGGTCGGCCCGATGGACAACAACGCCTACTTGGTGACATGTTCCGAGACTGGGGAAACGCTTCTGATCGACGCCGCCAACGACGCCGACGTGCTGATCGACCTGGTCCGGCGGTACGCCCCGAAGGTGTCGCTGATCGTAACCAGTCATCAGCACTTCGATCACTGGCAGGCGCTGGAGGCCGTCGCCGCCGCAACCGGCGCGCCGACCGCTTCCCACGAGATCGACGCCGAACCGCTGCCGGTCAAACCGGACCGGTTTCTGGCCAACGGCGACACCGTGCAAATCGGCAAGCTGACGTTCCACGTGATACACCTGCGCGGGCACACCCCGGGGTCGGTCGCGCTGGCACTGGACGGTCCGGCGACGGGCGGCGTCACGCAGTTGTTCACCGGCGACTGCCTGTTCCCCGGCGGGGTGGGCAAGACGTGGCAGGAGGGTGACTTCAGCCAGCTGCTCGACGACGTCACCAGCCGGGTGTTCGAGGTGTACGACGATTCCACCGTCATCTATCCCGGCCACGGCGACGACACGGTGCTGGGCACCGAGCGCCCGCATCTGAGCGAATGGCGCGAGCGAGGCTGGTAACCGCTCGGCTCTCCCCGCATCCGCGGAGTAGCGAAGAGCCCGTCCGGTTAGGACGTGGTGTGCACGATCAACACGTCGACCTTGGCCCGACGTGACACGTTGGCCGGCACCGAGCCGAGCAGGCGCCCCGCGATCGTGCTCAGGCCCACGTTACCGACGACCAGCAGGTCGGCCTTCACGTCTTCGGCCAGGCTGACCAGGGCGTCAACGGGGGCGCCGACGATCGGGCGCTCCTCGACATTCTTGGCACCGGCCTTGTGTGCCCGCTCCTTGGCGTCCTGCAGGATCGCGTAGATCGGGGCGGTGCCCGAAACCTTGTAGCTCTCTTCCTTGAGCACGTCGGCGGCCCGGCCGTCCTGGTGCTGCGGCAGATACGCCGACGCGACGATCAGCTTGGCGTCCGCCCCGGCGATGGTTGCCGCCCGTTCAACGGCACGCAACGATGAGTCCGAGCCGTCAGTGCCGACCACCACGGTCCGATAAGCGGACATTTACCCTCCCAGTCGTTTGCCAGGCCAACCTCAAGACAGTAGCGCGTTGTCCGATCTGGATGGGTCAGATTACCCACACCGCAGCGGTGTGGCGCAAGCCTCCATTTACGGCGCCACGCTGCGGCAACGGCGTTGATTCCCGATAATGAGGCTATGGAATGTCCCCGCCCGGGCCGGAAGGCCTTGCGTGGCGGCGTTTTCCGGGAACCACGGATGCGGCAACGGCGGTCCGTCGGGGATGCCCGGATATCTCGGGCCGGCTGGGCGGACTGCTGGTGACCATGTTGATCGGCTGCGCCTTACAGTGACAAGCATCATGGCTACGTCCGCCGTCGAGCAACGCTCCCCGGGTGTCACCGCCGAGTCCGGGACCGGGCCCGCGCGGGGCAGGTTGCTCGACCCGTGGGCGATCGCCGTGCTGGCCGCCGTCATCAGCGGCGCCTGGGCCTGCCGGCCTTCGCTGTGGTTCGACGAAGGAGCGACGATCTCGGCCGCGGCCAGCCGGACTTTGCCCGAACTGTGGCGGCTGCTGGGCCACATCGATGCCGTGCACGGCCTGTACTACCTGGTGATGCACGGATGGTTCGCCATCTTTCCGCCGACCGAGTTCTGGTCGCGGGTTCCCAGCGCCCTCGCGATCGGGGTCGCTGCCGCCGGCGTCGTCGTGTTCACCAGGCAATTCACCCCGGGACGCGGCACCGCAGTGTGCGCGGGCGTCGTCTTCGCCATCCTGCCGCGCACCACCTGGGCGGGTATCGAGGCGCGCCCGTATGCCATGTCGGTGGCCGCGGCGATCTGGCTGACCGTCCTGCTGGTCACCGCGGTGCGGCGCAACCGGCGCGGGCTGTGGGCGGGTTACACCGTGGCGCTGATGGTGTCGATCCTGCTGAGCCTCAACCTGGTGTTGCTGGTCGGTGTCTACGCGGTGATGCTGCCGCTACTCGCGCCCAAGGGATCCCGCAAGTCGCCGGTCATCTGGTGGGCGGCCAGCACGGCCATCGCGCTGGGTGTGATGACGCCGTTCATCCTGTTCGCGCACGGTCAGGCATTTCAGGTCAACTGGCTGTTCCCGGTCAGCTGGCACTACGCCTTTGACATCGTCCAACGGCAGTATTTCGACCACAGCATTCCGTTCGCGGTGCTCAGCGGGGTGATCATGGTGGCCGCGATCGTCGCCCGACGGTTCGGTGCGCCCGGCCCGGCGGGCGACGTGCGCCGCCTGCTGACCATCTGCGTCGGTTGGATCGTGTTGCCCACCACCGCCGTCGTGGTCTATTCAGCGATCGGCGAGCCGATGTACTTTCCCCGCTACCTGATCCTGACCACACCCGCGATGGCCGTGCTGCTGGCGGTCTGCATCGTCACGGTGGCACGACGGCGGTGGGCGATCGTCGGTGTCGTGCTGCTGTTCGCGATCGCCGCGGTGCCCGATTACCTGTTCGTGCAACGCTGGCCGTACGCCAAGGAAGGCTGGGACTACAGCCAGGTTGCCGACCTGATCAGCTCGCACGCCGCTCCCGGCGACTGCCTGCTGGCGGATAACACGGTGCCGTGGCGGCCCGGCCCGATCCGCGCGCTGCTGGCCACCCGGCCCGCCGCGTTTCGATCGCTGATCGACGTCGAGCGCGGGGCATACGGGCCCAAGGTCGGTTCACTGTGGGACGGCCACGTTGCGGTGTGGCTGACCACGGCCAAGATCAACAAGTGCACCACCCTGTGGACGATCACCAACTACGACAACTCGTTCCCCGATCATCAGACCGGACAATCGTTGCCGCCGGGCGCATTCGGCCGCACGCCGGCGTATAAGTTCCCCAGCTACCTCGGCTTCCACATCGTCGAGCGCTGGCAGTTCCACTACTCGCAGGTCGTCAAATCCACCCGCTGACAGTGCGGGCCACGATGACCCTCTCTGGCGCGCAAATGGGAATGGCGCCAAGCAGTTTCGCTGAGATCGACGGCGTGCTCGCCGTGCTGCGCGCCGAGGACGAGGTGGACTAGGTGTAAC
The DNA here is from genome assembly GCF_059812735.1 of Mycobacterium sp. NGS40. NCBI lineage: Bacteria > Bacillati > Actinomycetota > Actinomycetes > Mycobacteriales > Mycobacteriaceae > Mycobacterium > Mycobacterium sp. NGS40. The sequence continues at coordinate 134,043 of NZ_JCALDG010000015.1, read as the reverse complement.
GGTCGTCGCGGGCCGCGCGATGCGACGCCAGCACGCCGCTGGCGGCCAGCACCGCGAAAACGAGATACAACGCGCGGGCCGCCGCGGCATCGTCGGCTTCATTCAGGTTGACCACCACGCCCGCCAGCCCGCCACCGAACGCCGCAGAGACCAACTGGACGGTGTTGATCGCCGCAGCCGCCGCACTGCTCTGCTCCGGGTCGTCGGAATCCATCGCACGCACCACCAGGTGCGGCCAGGCGATCCCGATGCCGGCCCCGGTGATCAGCAGCGCCAGCGCCCACAGCGCGACGAACCCGAGCGGGGCGTACGCGCGCTGGGTCAGCGCCGCCAGCGCCAGGCCCGCTGCCATCACCAACGGACCCGCGACGACGAGGCGCCGGATCACGCGCCGGTCGGTCAGTGAAGCGCTGATGATCTCGCTGCCGGTCCATCCGGTGGCCAGCGCCGCGGCGAGAAACCCCGACTCCACCGGGCTCAGGTCAGCCAATTTCTGGCCAAACAGCGGCACATAGATATTGGCCATCGCGGCAGCCATCTCCACCGCCATCACGATGAAGATCCACTTGGCCGGTCCCGGGCCAAATACGCTGCGCGGCAACACCGCTACCGGCGTTCGCCCGTCGACGACGACGAAGACGAACACCAGCAGGACGGCGAGGAGCAACAGCCCCAGGTTCTGCACCAGGTGATGCGGAAGCGCCGCAACGCTGACGGTCAATGCGGCCGAACTCATCAGCAGCAGCGACCAAATGGGAACCTTGCGGACCGGCGTCAGCGGATTGTGGACGACGTGGCCGGGTTCCATAACCGTCAGCACCACCACCGTCATCAGCACGGCCCCGATGCCTGTTGCGGTATGCCCCCACCGCCACAGCCCGAGTTGGGCGAAGAGCCCGCCCGCCACCGGGCCGATCAGCGTCGATACTCCCCACATCGCCGACACCAGCGCCGAGCCGCGAGTCCACAGCGAACGCGGGAGGGCGGTATTGATAAGCGCGTAGCCCAGACCGGCCAGCAGTCCGCCGGACAAACCTCGCAGTGTGCGCCCGGCGACAAGAACCGCCATGCTCGGCGCCAGCGCGTTCACCACGCTGGCGAGGGCAAACACGCTGAGCCCGATCAGGTACGCCCGTCGCGCCCCGATGCGCTGCAGTATCGGGTGGACCGCCGAGGCGGAGACGACGGAACCGATCAGATACAGCGTCGTCGCCCAGGAAAACAACCGCGCTCCGCCGATGTCGGCGATGATGCTGGGAAGCATGCTGACGGTGAGAAATTCGTTGGTGGAGTACAGCAGAACGCCACCCGCAAGAACAGTGGACATCCCCAGGTGCTCGCCGAACAGCTCGCGCCAACTACCGGTCTCATCCTTGGTGACGGTCACTGGTACACCGTATGGTGCGAATCCCCAGTTTCGTCAGCAAAGCATCAGCGCGATGCGTGACGATCGCGCCGACTGGCCAGGGTGGACGCGACGACGGCCGAGGCCGCCAGCCCGGCGATGACGGCATACAGCCACCGGGCCGCCGCCAGGTCCCCGCCCGCAGCGTTGTTGACGACCACGCCCGCCAGCCCGGCCCCGAAGGCCGCGGAGACCAATTGGACGGTATTGATGGCCGCGGCCGCCGCGCCACCCTCGGACGGGTCGTCGACGGTGTCCATCGCACGCATCGAGAGATGCGGCCACGTCATCCCCATTCCGATACCGGCGATCAGGAATCCCACCGACCAGACCATGACGACCCCCGTCGGCGCGTCGGCGCGCTGAGTTACGGCGGCCAGGGCCAGACCCGACGCCATCACCAACGGCGCCACGGCGATCACCCGGTCGACGAGGCGAGGGTCACTCAGTGAGGCGCTGGAGAGCTCGGCGATGGTCCATCCCATGGCCAGTACTGCGCCCAGAAGTCCCGCCGCGACCGGCGTCAGATGGGCCAACCGCTGACCGAACAACGGCACATAGGTGTCGACCATCACGGCGGCCATCTGCACCGCCATCGTGAGGTAGATCCATTTCAGCGGTCCACGGCTGAACACGCTCGGCGGCAATGCTTTTGCATGCATCCGCCAATCGGCCAGCACGAATACGATGATCAGCACCACACCTGCGACCAGCAACCCCGCCATCGCAAAGACGTTGCGCGGCAACTCCGCAACGCTGACTGCCAACGCGGCCGCACCCATCAGCAGCAGCGACAACACCGGCACCCTGGTAATCGCGGTCGGCTCGCCGGTGCCGACGTCGACGTCGGTGAGAACCCTCGGCACCAACACCGCCATCAGCGCGGCGAGAATGACCATGGCACCAAATGCCCACCGCCACAATCCAAATTGAGCAAAGAGGCCGCCTATCGCCGGCCCGATCAAGGTCGCGACCCCCCACATCGCCGACACCAGCGCCGAGCCGCGAGTCCACAGCGAACGCGGGAGGGCGGTGTTGATCAGCGAGTAGCCCAGGCCGGCCAGCAGGCCACCGGCCACACCCTGCAGGGCGCGTCCGCCGATCAATACCCCCATATTCGGCGCCAGCGCGCACACGATGCTCGCGATGCCGAAGACGGCCAAGCCCCACAGGAATGACGAGCGCGCACCTATGCGCAGCCGCAGCGTGTTCACGGTGGCGGCCGCGACGACGGAGCCGACCAGATAGAGAGTGATCACCCACGCGTACAGCCGGCTGCCGCCGATTTCGGCGACGGTGCTGGGGAGCAGGCTGGCGGTCAGAAATTCAGTGGTGGCGTACAGCAGAACGCCACCGGCCAGCACGGTCGACGTTCCGAGGTAGCCGCCCAGCAGCTGGCGCCAGCTGCCGGTCTCGCTCGTCGTATTCGCCACCCCTACACCGTATTAGGCGCGCCGCGGGTCACTTCAGACCGGCCGCATCCATTCCGCGCAGTTCCTTTTTGAGGTCGGCGATCTCGTCACGGAACCGCGCGGCCAGCTCGAATTGCAAGTCGCGGGCGGCGGCCATCATCTGCGCAGTGAGGTCTTTGATCAGGTCGGCCAATTCGGCGCGGGGCATGCTGGCGGTATCGCGGCCTTCGATGATGCCCGCGCTCACGGCGCGACCGGGCTCTCCTTGCGCGCGCCGGCCGCGCGACGCGTTGCGGCCCGACCCGCCGATCTGGACGTTCTCGGAGTCGTCGGCCTCACGATAAACCTGGTCGAGGATGTCGGCGATCTTCTTGCGCAGCGGCTGCGGGTCGATGCCGTTGGCCTCGTTGTAGGCGATCTGCTTGGCGCGCCGCCGTTCGGTCTCGTCGATGGCCTCCGTCATCGAGTCGGTCATTTTGTCGGCGTACATGTGGACTTCGCCGGAGACGTTGCGGGCGGCGCGGCCGATGGTCTGGATCAGGCTGCGTGCCGACCGGAGGAAGCCTTCCTTATCGGCGTCGAGGATCGACACCAGCGACACCTCGGGCAGGTCCAGACCCTCGCGCAGCAGGTTGATGCCGACCAGCACGTCGTAATCGCCGAGCCGCAGCTGGCGCAGCAGCTCCACCCGGCGCAGGGTATCCACCTCGGAGTGCAGGTAGCGCACCCGGATGCCCATCTCCAACAGGTAGTCGGTGAGGTCTTCGGCCATCTTCTTGGTCAGGGTGGTCACCAGCACCCGCTCGTCGGCCTCGGCCCGCTTGCGGATCTCCCCGATCAGGTCGTCGATCTGCCCCTTGGTCGGCTTGACGACGACCTTCGGGTCCACCAGGCCGGTCGGGCGAATCACCTGCTCGACGAACTCCCCGGCGGCCTGGCCCAGCTCATAGGGCCCCGGGGTAGCTGACAGGTACACCGTTTGCCCAATCCGGTCGGCAAATTCCTCCCAGGTCAGCGGGCGGTTGTCGACCGCCGACGGCAACCGGAATCCGTATTCGACGAGGTTGCGTTTGCGCGACATGTCGCCCTCGTACATGCCGCCGATCTGCGGGACGGTGACGTGCGACTCGTCGATGACCAGCAGGAAGTCTTCCGGGAAGTAGTCCAGCAGCGTCGCCGGAGGCGAGCCGGCGCCCCGGCCGTCGATGTGGCGCGAGTAGTTCTCGATGCCGGAACAGAACCCGACCTGCCGCATCATCTCGATGTCGTAGTTGGTGCGCATCCGCAGCCGCTGGGCCTCGAGCAGCTTGCCCTGGCTCTCGAATTCGGCGAGCCGCTCCTCGAGTTCCTGCTCGATGGTCGAGATCGCCTGCGCCATCCGCTCCGGCCCCGCGACGTAGTGGGTGGCCGGAAAGATGCGCAGCGAGTCGACCTGACGGACTACGTCGCCCGTCAACGGGTGCAGGTAGTACAGCGCCTCGATCTCGTCACCGAAAAACTCGATGCGCACCGCGAGCTCTTCGTAGGACGGAATGATCTCCACGGTGTCGCCGCGCACCCGGAACGAGCCGCGGGTGAAGGACAGGTCGTTGCGGGTGTACTGCACGTCGACCAGCAACCGCAACAGCCCGTCGCGGGGCACCTCTGTGCCGACCCGCAGCTCGACCGAGCGGTCGAGGTAGGACTGCGGCGTACCCAAGCCGTAGATGCACGACACCGACGCCACCACGACCACGTCGCGACGGGACAGCAGCGACGACGTCGCGGAATGCCGCAGCCGCTCGACATCGTCGTTGATCGAGCTGTCCTTCTCGATGTAGGTGTCGGTCTGCGCGATGTAGGCCTCCGGCTGGTAGTAGTCGTAGTACGAGACGAAGTACTCCACTGCGTTGTGCGGCAACATCTCTCGCAGCTCATTGGCCAGCTGGGCGGCCAGCGTCTTGTTCGGGGCCATCACCAGGGTGGGCCGTTGCAGGCGCTCGATCAGCCAGGCAGTGGTAGCCGACTTCCCGGTGCCGGTCGCCCCGAGCAGCACCACGTCGCGCTCCCCCGCCAGAATCCGTCGCTGCAGCTCGTCGATGGCGGCGGGCTGGTCACCGGCGGGATCGTGCGGGCTGACCACCTCGAACCGGCCGCCCGCGCGCACGACCTGCTCGACCGCGCGGTACTCCGAATGCGCGACGACGGGGTGCTCGGTGGCAAAGGCCATGTCCCCAGGGTAGAGGCGTGCACCGACAACTGTGTCGACGCCGGTCCTAGGATCGCTTCGATGACGGATTCTTCGGAGTAGGTAGCAGTCGATCTCACCGACGGAGAACGCGAGTTTGTTTGGCATGCGCTGCATGAGTGGCAGAACTCGGCGGCGTGGAAGCCATTCCCGATCGAGGTGCTGGGATTGTCGAATTGGGATGAGTTCGACCAACTAACAGGGCGTCTAGCTCGCGCTGTGACCGAAGGCAGTAGCTGACGTCACTTGACTGGGCGCGGGTGCTATATCTACCCGAATCGTCCTGGGCCAGTAGCCTCGTCGGGGCGGCACTCGATTTTCCATCGTCACAGGGTTTTCCGACGCCAAAGGATTGGCTTTGCTTCGTGGGCTGCAGCGGAAAATCGGCGGGATCGACAATGCTGACATCCTGTTCCCCGGTCGCGGGCGGTTCCGCCCCGTCGAGGAGTGGAAGCGCGAGAGCGAACGAATAATCCGCGAGCAGCAGGGACGGCAGTATCCGCCTGGACTGTAAGCCGCCCACACCACGCCACCTGAATCTGATCTAGTCCGGCGGAATCCGCCTACAGTGCTGGCCACCGGTGGGACACGGACGAAATGCCACGACGCTGGCTTTACAATCACTTCGATGACGGATTCTTCCGAGTTGGTGGCAGTCGATCTCACCGACCGAGAACGCGAATTCATCCAGCAGGCTCTGGAGCAATGGGCGTTGTCGGCAGCGGACGCGCCGTTTCCGTTTCAGGTACTCGGGTTGTCGACGTGGGATGAGTTCGGCCACCTCACTGTCCGGCTTAAGCGGGCAGTGACCGATGGCGAGTCGCTCACGGACCTGGACTGGGCCCGAGCACTATTTATAACCGAAATCACCTGGGCCAGTGGCCTGGTCGGCGCGGGCTTGGACTTCGCGACCGTCACCGGGTTCTCAGACGGCGAAGCGGTGAGCTTGTTGCGCGGCCTACAGCACCGCCGCAAGATCGGCGGGCGCATGCGCGCAAAGTTATTGTTTCCCGACGGGGGGCGCACCCGCACCGCCGCGGACATTGAGGAAGAAAATCTCTACTGGGAGAAAGTCCGCGCTGATCAGCAGGGGCGCCAGTATCCGCCCGGACTCTAGCGTGGGCCGGGACTCCAACTTCCCAGGCGTAGTTCATTCCCCGTGATCCCATGGGTCAGGGTCCATATCACCAAGCACTGGCGGGTGGTGATGACCGGCATGGGGCGGCTCGACCAATCTCGGTCCGGAAGGCATCGCTTGTAGAGCCGCGGTGTCCACACGCAACTGCTCCATGAGCGAAAGTTTAGGCCGACTGTCACGCCGCGAAAGTCAGTCAGACCACTGAACCACACCCGTCACACCGGCACCGCGCGGGCAAGCACGACTCCGACGCGCGCGCGAACCTCAGTGCCGGGTCCACATCCGGGTGACCGGATCGCATTGCAGCAGATACCCGTCGTTCGACGTGGACATCGCGAACACCGGGACATCGGGCAGGTCGCATGAGCTGCCCGCGGCGTGCACCCCGGTCGCGATGGGCGCCTTGTCCCAGGTGTTGCCTTCGCACACGACCTGCTGGTTGCTGGTTGGGTCGTAGGCGAGCTTGTCGACGTCGGTGCATAACCCGCCGAGCACGGCCGGCGCCGGGTGTGCAGGTGTGGTCGAGGTGCTGATCACCTGAGTGGGATCGGCCAACGCGACGCCCGCCGGCACGCCACCGACCCGGGTCGCCACCACTGGGACCCGCACCACGGCGCCCTGCGCGGAGCACTCGTTGCTCAGCACCGTTTCGGTCTCGGTGCCCCGCAGCGTGCCGTCCGACTGAGGCGCCAGCGACCAGGCGACGGTCTCCTGCTGCGTCGCCCTGACTTGCCCATTGGGCAGGCGGCAGCCGACCCGCTCCTGCTGCGGCGCGCCCTGCCAGTACCCGCCCAGATAACGCCAGGTGTCGGTCTCGCCGCCGTCGGCGGTGCTGGCCACTTGGTGGTTGGTGTCGTCGAGCTTCGTTCCGCTGGCCGCGCATCCGTTGGTGGTGCACACCGAACGGAACGCCCACCAGTTTGTGGTGGAGCCGTCGTGGCGGATCGGGACACCGTTGGTGGTCCGCTTGGTTCGGTCATAGGTCAGTTGATAGGTGCCGTCGAGCACCGGTCCCCCGGGTCTTGGCGCGACACTGGCGGCGGGCGCGGACGGACGCGAGGCCAGCGTGGGATTAGGCTGCGGACTTGCCGGCGCAAAGGAGTACAGCGTCGACCAGGTTGCCGCGACGGCGATCAGCACCGCGCATACCAGCGCGGCCGACCAGCGAGTCCGCGACGAAAACCTATGGTAGGCAGCCGAAACAAGGCCGCGGGCACCATGCCGGCGGTGCGGCAGGAGCGTCGCGTCAGCGTCCCGGACGGTCGCCGCGACGGCGTCGGCCCGTTCGCCGACGGCGGCGGCGAATGCGCGACAGCGCTCGAAGCGCTCCGCGGGTTGCTTGCCAAGGGCTTTGAAGAACAGGTCGTCCAGGTATGCCAAATCCGGGCGGTAATCGCTGAGTCGGGGCGGATCCTCGTGCAAATGTTGACTGATCACCGCGATCGGGTTGGCATGCTGAAACGGCGGAGCGCCGGTGAGTAGATGAAATGCTGTGGCGGCCAACGCATATTGGTCGGCACGCCCGTCGATGTTAGATCCGGTCAATTGCTCGGGCGCCGCATACGCGACCGTGCCGACAGCGACGTTGGTCTCGGTGATCCCGCTGATGTTGCCTAAGTGTCGCGCTACTCCGAAGTCCGCCAACAAGATTCGCTGGTCATCGTCACCGGGATGGGTGAGCAGAATGTTGGCGGGCTTGACGTCGCGGTGCAGCAAGCCGCGATCGTGCGCGTAATCCAGTGCGCCCGCGACGGCTTGCAGAATCGCGCACACCTGCCCGATCGGCATCCCTTCGCAGTAGCGCTCTTTCACCAGCCGGGATGCGTCGGTGCCCTCGACGTAGTCCATCGAGATCCAGAGCTGACCGTCGAATTCGCCGCGATCGTGGACGCCGACGATGTGTGGGTGCCACAGCGTGGCGGCGAGATCGGCTTCCCGGTTGAATCTTTCGCGGAATTCGCTGTCCGCGGTGACAGCCTCGGCGAGGACTTTGATCACGTCGCGACGCGGCAACCGCGGATGCAAAGCCAGATACACCTCGGCCATCCCCCCGGCGCCCAGCGGTCGCAGGATGGTGTAGCCCGCAAACGACGCACCGTTGGCCATCGCCTGGCGTGAGGCACTGACCTGCTCGGCGGCCAGTTCGGGCTCGGGGTTCGGAGTCGACGGGGGAACGCGCCGAAACAGGTGGGCGACGGTCATTGAAGAGCGCGCATGAAATCCGGCGCGCAGCGCCGCACGGGCCTGTCGCGGGTTAGTCAGCAGCCGCCTGCCGCTGCCGAGGCGCCGGGTCGGGCGCTTCAGCTCGTCCATGTGTGATGGCCCCCTCGTCTGTCAGCATTCGTGCGCGCGTCGGCACAACTCCCCGTCTCGCATCCTGCCGGACGCGGATAGGCGAAAGTCCGTTAAACGCTATGAGCCAGCTATGAAGCCGCCGAAGCAGACAAAGCGAAGTCACAGGCCAGTCCAATGGGAGGCACTGACTCGGTGCACCGATACTTGAGTAGTGAATCGACCCGCCCCTCCTGTCCTGACGATTCGGCACGACGGGTCTCAACGAACCTTCGCCGCAGGCCAAGAAGTGATCGTCGGACGCGATCAGCACGCCGATCTGCGCATCGCCGACCCGCGGATATCCCGTGCGCACCTGATCCTGCGCTTCGACCAAGGCCGCTGGCTGGCAATCGACAACGGGTCGCTGAACGGGACCTACGTCAACGGCTATCGAATGCCGGTCGTCGACCTGCACGACGGCCAGAGCATCCACGTCGGAAACCCCCAGGGACCCCGGCTGACCTTCGCCATCGGACCGCAACAAGGCCAGTCCAGCCGGCCGCCCCGAGCCAGGCCGACCCCGGATTCTGGCCCACCCACCATCGCCTGGTCCGCGATGCCCGACCCACCGACCACCACGTCGCAGCCGCTCCCGCCGCCGCGCCAGCCACTTCGGCGTTCGCAACCTCAAATGCCCGGCCCGCCAAGGCATCCCGGTACACATCCGCGCAAGGTTCCGCCACGGATGCCACCGCCGCCACGCGCGACACCCCCCGAGGAACTCACCGTCGTCAACGCCGAATCGCTACGCACGCCGGCCGCGGTGGACGGGGCACCGCCCGCCCAGTCCACCGTGATCGACGCCAAGACCGCCGACGTGTCCAACCTCGCGACGCGGTTTGTGAAGTTGCTCTCACCGCGTTCGTCGTCGGCCGCGGGTACCGCCGACGCGATGACGATCGGGCGCGCACCCGAGAACGACATCGTCGTGTCCGACGTCCTGGCCTCGCGCCAGCACGCCACGTTGGTGCCGACGTCGCTGGGCCTGGAAATCCGGGACAACAGCATCAACGGGACCTTCGTCAACGGCACCCGGGTCGGCTCGGCAATCCTGAGCGACGACGACGTGGTCACCATCGGCAACGTCGACCTGGTGGTGCGTGACGGCACCCTGACCAAGCTGAGCGAGGCGGCGACGCGTTCCGGCGGCCTCGAGGTGCGCGACGTCAAGTACGTCGTCGACAACGGCAAACAGCTGCTCGACAACATCTCGCTGACCGCCCGTCCCGGGACTTTGACCGCCGTCATCGGCGGATCCGGCGCCGGGAAGAGCACGCTGGCCCGGCTGATCGCCGGCTACACCACGCCCAGCTCCGGGTCAGCCACGTTCGAGGGCCACAACATTCACGCCGAATATGCGTCCTTGCGCAGCAGGATCGGCATGGTGCCGCAGGACGACGTCGTGCACCGCCAGCTGACCGTGAACCAGGCGCTGGGCTATGCCGCTGAACTGCGGCTGCCACCCGACACCAGCAAAGCCGACCGCGCCAAGGTCGTCACGCAGGTGCTCGAGGAACTCGACCTGACCAAACACGCCGAAACCCGAGTCGACAAGCTGTCGGGCGGCCAGCGCAAACGCGCCTCGGTCGCGCTGGAACTGCTGACCGGTCCGTCGCTGCTGATCCTGGACGAGCCGACGTCGGGCCTGGATCCCGCGCTCGACCACCAGGTGATGATGATGCTGCGCCAGCTGGCCGACGCCGGTCGCGTGGTGATCGTGGTGACGCACATGCTGTCCTACCTCGAACTGTGCGACCAGCTGCTGTTGGTGGCGCCGGGCGGGAAGACGGCCTACTGCGGCCCGCCGGACCAGATCGGTCCCGCGATGGGCACCACCAACTGGGCCAAGATTTTCACCAAGGTGGGCGCCGATCCCGAGGAAGCCAACCGGCGCTTTCTGGAACGCAACGAGGCCCAGCGCCGGAAACCGATGGCGGCCAAGGACGATGAGCCCGCAGAACTGGGCGAACCGGTCCATACCAGCGTGCGGCGCCAGATCTCGACGATCGCGCGCCGGCAGATCCGCCTGGTCGTCGCCGACCGCGCCTACTTCGTCTTCCTGGCGCTGTTGCCGTTCATCCTGGGGTCGCTGTCGCTGACGGTTCCGGGCTCGAACGGGTTTCATCTGCCCGGGGCAAACGCGGGCACACCCGACGAAGCCGCTCAGATACTGGCTCTGCTGATGCCCGCCGCGGCGTTCATGGGCACCGCGCTGACGATCCGCGACCTGGTGGGTGAACGCGCCATCTTCCAGCGTGAGCAGGCCGTCGGGCTGTCCACTACCGCTTACCTGCTGGCCAAAACCGCGGTCTTTTGCGGGTTCGCGATCGTGCAGTCGGCGATCATCACCGCGATCGTGGTGATCGGCAAGAGCGCCCCGACGCGAGGCGGCCTGCTGCTGGGGCATGGCACGGTCGCGGCCACCGTCGAGCTGTTCGCGACCGTCGCGGCGACCTGCGTCGCATCGGCCATTCTCGGCCTGGCGATTTCGTCGCTGGTCCGCTCCAGCGAGCAGATCATGCCGCTGTTCGTGGTGGCCGTGATGGCGCAGCTGGTGCTGTGCGGCGGCATGGTCCCGGTGACCGGCCGGCTCGGGCTCGATCAGCTGTCATTTGTGATGCCGGCGCGCTGGGGTTACGCCGCGGCGGCCTCGACGGTCGACCTGCGGCACCTGGTGCCGGATTCGCTGCTCTCCCAGGATCGCTTCTGGCAGCACACCGTGAAAACCTGGCTGTTCGACATGGGCATGCTGGGCGCCCTGTCGTTGTGCTATCTCGGTTTCGTCCGGTGGAAGATCCGGCTGCGACGCTGAGGGCCGCGATCCCGGTAAGGTAACGCCATCCACCCTCCGAAGCACGAAACGTTCGACCTGCGCGCCCGCACCAACACCGACCCCAAAGGCATTGTGCGGGCGGTCGACGAGTATGCGGTGCACCCGTGGGGGCTCTATATCGCCCGGCCGACTCCGGGCCGCGCCCAGTTCCACTACCTGGAATCGTGGCTGTTGCCGGCGCTGGGATTGCGCGCCACGGTGTTCCACTTCAACCCGGGCCACCAGCGCGACCACGACTACTACCTGGATGTGGGCGAATATGTGCCCGGCCCGGACGTGTGGAGCTCGGAGGACCACTACCTCGATATCGAGGTGCGCACCGGCTCCGGCGCGGCGTTGGCCGATGTCGACGAGCTGCTCGATGCCGTCCGGCACGGGCTGCTGACTCCCGAGGTTGCCGACCAGGCGGTGCGTCGCGCGGTGCATGCCGTCGAGGGGCTGGCCCGGAACGGCTACGACCTGCAGCGCTGGCTGGGCGGTGACGGCATCGAACTCACCTGGCGCCAGCGGCACCAGTTTTCGCAGCGGGCGCCCGGGTAACTCTGCGGTATGCCTTTGAGTGAGTACCGGCGTAAGCGGCGTTTCCGGCGCAGCCCCGAACCGCGTGGGCGGCTCGGGCGTCGACGTCGTGCCGGCACGACCGAGCCGTCCTTCGTGATTCAGCACCACGCCGCCCGCAGCGACCACTACGACCTGCGCCTGGAGATCCAGGGCGTGCTCGTTTCCTGGGTGATCGCCAACGGGCCGTCCGCGAACCCCAGAGACCGCCGGCTGGCACGCCGGACCGAGGATCACCCGCTGGACTACGCGGAATTCGAAGGCGTGATCCCCGAGGGTGAGTACGGCGCCGGGCCGGTGATCGTCTGGGACCGGGGCAGCTACACCAACGAGACCGCATACGAGATGGCCGAATGCCTGGCTCGCGGCCATGTTTCGTTCCATTTGCAGGGCGAGAAGCTGACCGGCGGCTTCACCCTTACCAAGGTTCGGGACGGCGCGGACGAGACCTGGCTGCTGATCAAACGCAAAGACGAGGGTGCGGACCCTCGGCGCCAACCGGTGAGAAGTCAACCCGAATCGGTGTTGTCCGGCCGCACCCTGGACGACCTGGATAAATCGTCATGACCGATCTCGCCGGCCTGCCCGACTCGGTACGCGACGCATTGCGCGACGAGACGGTGCCGGACTGGCGAGCTCCCACGCTGGCCACCCTGACCGACAAGAGATTCTCCGACCCGAACTGGATTTTCGAGCGCAAGTTCGACGGCATGCGATGCCTGGTGTTTCGCGACGGTGATCGCATCCGGTTGCTATCACGGAATCGCCAGCCGCTCAACGGAACCTATCCGGAGCTCGTCGACGCAGTCGCCGCGCAGCAAACCACCCGATTCGTGGTGGACGGTGAGGTCGTGGCGTTCCAGGGACGCCGTACCAGCTTCGCCAGGTTGCAGGGACGGCTGGGCATCACCGACCCGAACGTGGCCCGCGCGTCCCGAATCCGGGTCTATTACTACCTTTTCGACCTGCTGCACCTCGACGGCAAGTGCACCACCGAGCTGCCGCTGAAGTGGCGTAAACGCTTGTTGCGCGACGCGATCAGCTTCGGTGATCCGTTGCGCAACACCGCCCACCGCGTCGGCGCCGGCCTCGCCGCCTATCAGGCCGCGTGCCGGCGCGGCGACGAAGGAGTGATCGCCAAGCGGGCCGACTCCACCTACGAGAGTGGCCGCTCGAGAAATTGGCTGAAGTTCAAGTGCGTTCGCGACCAGGAATTCGTTGTCGGCGGCTACACGAGTCCGAGTGGTAGCCGAATCGCATTGGGTGCGTTGCTGATCGGCTACTACGACGACGGCGACCTTGTCTACGCAGGCAAAGTCGGTACCGGCTTCGATGAGGCCACGCTGCGCGCCCTGCACGAGCGGCTCTTCCCGATCGAGCAGGACACACCGCCGTTCACCCGGGGATTGGTGCGCCAAAACGGTGCCCGGTGGGTGCGTCCGGAGTTGGTGGCCCAGATCGGGTTTACTGAGTGGACGCGCGACGGCAAGCTGCGCCATCCGCGCTACCAGGGACTACGGACCGACAAGGACCCCGGCGATGTGGTACGGGAGACACACTGATGCCACGCATTGATGTCGAGATCACCCATCCGGATCGCGTCTTGTTTCCGCAGAGCGGTATCACCAAGCGGGAGCTGGCCGACTACTACGGCGAAGTGGCTGACACCATGCTCCCGCACCTCAAGGGCCGCGCCGTGACCGTGCAGAGGTTTCCCCGTGGGATCGGTGAAAAGGGTTTCGTACAACAGGATTTCGCTGACACTCTGCCGGACTGGATGCCCGGCGTCGAAGTCGCCAAGGAAGGCGGCACCCTGGTGCATCCACTGGTCGAACGCCCGGAAGCCCTGCGCTGGCTGGCAAACCAGAGCTGCATCACCCTGCACATCTGGCAGTCGCGGAAAGACCGGCTACATCATCCGGACCGATTGGTCTTCGACCTCGATCCGTCGGACACCGACTTCGCCGTGGTCCGCGCGACCGCCCACGCGCTGGCCGACGTGCTGGACGAGCTGGGACTGGCACGCTACGTGCAGACCACCGGATCACGCGGACTGCACGTCGTGGTGCCGCTGCGGCCCGAAGCCGACTTCGATACCGCTCGGCAGTTCGCCCGGGACGTCGCCGAAGTCGTCGTGGCCGACGACGACGCGCACCGCACCGTGGAAGCCCGAAAGGACAAGCGCGGCGACCGGGTGTACCTCGACATCATGCGAAATGCATACGCGCAGACTGCCGTCGCGCCGTATGCGGTCCGAGCTCGCCCTACCGCCCCGGTGGCAACTCCGCTCGAGTGGGACGAACTCGACACCCGCGGCCTGCGAGCGGACCGGTTCACCATCGGCGACCTTCCCAAACGACTGAGCGGCCAGGGCGATCCGTGGGCAGACATGTACCGGCACGCCCGCTCACTGACCGGACCGCGAGAGCGGTTGGCGAAGCTGCGTGCCTGAACTACCCGACGTCGAGGGATTCCGGCGCGAGTTGGCAGATACCCTGCCCCGCCGCCGAATTCAGCGCGTGCAGGTGCGCGACCCCGGCATTCTGCGCAACACGTCCGCCGCCGCACTCGGCCGGCGTCTCGACGGGCACCGCTTCCGCACACCGCGCCGCCATGGCAAGTGGCTGATACTGCCCACCGACGGTCCGACGCTGGTTATCCACAGTGGTATGACCGGGCACCCGTACTTCGCCGGCACCGAGACGGAGCGTGAGAAGTACGAACGCCTGGCGGTCTCGCTCGACAAAGGCGAACTGCGCTACGCCGACCTGCGCAAACTGCGCGGAGTGTGGCTGGCCGATGACGACGACGACCTCGCGGAGGTACTCGGCCGGCAGGGTCCCGACGCGCTGGGCATGAGCCTGCCGGTCTTCCGCGACGTGCTCGGCGGCCGGCACGGTCAGCTGAAGCCGACACTGATGGACCAGTCGGTGATTGCCGGCCTGGGCAATCTGCTGACCGACGAAATCTGCTGGCGGGCCAGGTTACGACCCACCCACCCGGTCGCCGAGCTCGCGGCGGACGAGGTGAAGCGCCTGCACACCGCGATGACCCAGGTGCTGCACACCGCGGTCCGGCACGGCCGGGTGCCGGGACTGCCTCGATGGCTGACGAGGGTGCGTGACGAACCGGATCCCGCTTGCCCGCGCTGCGGGACGCGCCTGTGCCGGCGCCGGGTGAGCGGCCGGATGTCGTTGTGGTGCCCGAACTGCCAGCGTTAGCCTCTGGGCGTAATCTCTGCAACTATGACCCCTCGTAAGCGCTGGTCTATGCCGGTGGTCGCGGTCACCGTCATCGGCTCGCAGCTGATTCCCGTAACGGCCCATGCGGACCTGCACAACATCACCTACCGCGCCAGGATCGACGCCCTGACGACCGGCAGTCAGGCCACCTTCGTCACCAACGGCGGCAAGACCAACACCACGAACCTTCCGTCGATGCCGGGCAACGCGTTCGAGGCCAACACCGTGTTGCCCGACCCGGCCCAGGCCGGTCTGCGGATCGTGCTGCACTTCCCCTACGCGGCGAACGTGCACTGCGAGATCGACGTCGACGACAACGTTTTCGTTCAGGCCGACCAAATGGTCCGGCCGACACCCGGCAATTCCGACCCGAATAACGGTGCGCTGCAATGTGGAGCGCCGCTGCCGACGTAGCAGCTAAGGCCGCCAGCCGGTGAAATCCGCCCACTCCCAGGCCCGGCGGTAGGCGTCGGCAAACCATGGTTCCTTGGCCTCGACGTAGATCGCCGTGTCGCCGTCGGCGGGCTTTTCAGCCGCGTGTTTGACGGCCAGGTAGGTAGCCCGTTCCCCGGGGTTGGCGGCCAGCCAGTCGACGAATAACAATGCGAACTGCTGATTGGGCCAGCCGGCCACCCTGATGTGCACATTGGTGGGGCGTCCGGGATCGGCCGAAGCATGAATGCGCTTGCGCCACAATGTCGGATCGTCGCTGTGGTCGTAATCGCTGACCGTGCTGCGCGCGTCGGCCTTGACGTCGTCCTGCTCGATATGCTCGATGCGCGGGTAGCCAGCCGCGAGCAAGACCTCGGTGAGTTCATCTGCCACCGCGAGTGATTCAACGGTGATCTGGATGTCGATCACGTCTTTGGCGTCGAACTCGGGCACCGCGGTCGATCCGATGTGGTCGACGCGCAACGCCTTATGGCCGCACGACACCGACAGCCGGTTGACGATGCGGCGCGCCTGGTCCGGCCAGGTCGGATCGGCCGGCACCACGCGTGCCGGTGCGCGCACGAACCGCCGCTCGGCCAGATTGTGCGCGAACGGCACAATTCGGTCGTTCCACACCTCATGGGCCCGCTTGACCAAATCCTCTTGACTGCCGGAGTTATCGAGCCAGATGTCGGCGACGGCCTCACGCTGCTCGTCGTTGGCCTGAGCTGCGATCCGGGCACGGGCGTCGTCCTCGGACATGCCGCGCTGCTCGACCAGTCGGCGCACCCGTAGTTCCACGTCGGCGTGCACGATGATCACCAACGGAAACAGCGGCGCCATACCGGATTCCACCAGCAGCGGAATGTCCTCGACGACGACCGAGTCCTCCGGCACCGAGGCGATGATCTCCTCGCGCCGCTTGCCCACCAGCGGATGAACGATCGAATTCAGCTTCTGGCGAGCCTCGTCGTCGGCAAAAGCCTTGGCGGCCAAGGCCGGACGATCCAACGATCCGTCCGGCTGCAGGATGTCCTCACCAAACGCCTCGACGAGCGACGCCAACCCCGGGGTGCCTGGCTGGACAACCTCCCGGGAGATGACGTCGCCGTCGACGATGATCCCACCGCATTCCGCGAACGTGGCGGACAGCGCCGATTTCCCGGCGCCGATGCCACCGGTCAACCCGATGCGCAGCATCGAGAGTTAGGCGTTGCCGGCGAGCTTTTCGCGCAGCGCGGCCAGCTGAGCGTCGCTGGCGAGCGAGCCGCCCGCCTCCTTCGGCGAGGACGCACCGTTGCCCGGCGCGTGATCGCTGTCGGCGTGCCCGGCTGCTTCGGCAGCGGCGAACTTCTCCATCTGCGCGGTGTGCATCTTGTGCCGGCGCTCGGCCTCGGCGTAGCGGGCCTCCCACTCGTTGCGCTGAGTGTCGAAGCCTTCTATCCACTCGTTGGTTTCGGAGTCGAAGCCCTCGGGGAAGATGTAGTTGCCCTGCTCGTCGTAGCTGTCGGCCATGCCGTACTTGGCGGGGTCGAACTCGTCGGTGTAGTCCTCGTTGGCCTGCTTGAGCGACAACGAAATTCGGCGGCGCTCCAGGTCGATGTCGATGACCTTGACCATCGCGTCGTCGCCGACTGCGACCACCTGGTCGGGCACCTCGACGTGACGCTCGGCCAGCTCCGAGATGTGCACCAGACCTTCGATGCCCTCCTCGACACGCACGAACGCGCCGAACGGCACCAGCTTGGTCACCTTGCCAGGAACGATCTGCCCGATGGCATGGGTGCGGGCGAAGTGGCGCCACGGGTCTTCCTGAGTCGCCTTGAGCGACAACGAAACCCGCTCGCGGTCCATGTCGACGTCGAGCACCTCGACGGTGACCTCGTCGCCGACCTGCACGACCTCGGACGGATGATCGATGTGCTTCCAAGACAATTCGGAGACGTGCACCAGGCCGTCGACACCGCCGAGATCGACGAACGCGCCGAAGTTGACGATCGACGAGACCACACCCTTGCGGATGGTGCCCTTCTGCAGCTGGTTGAGGAACTCGCTGCGCACCTCGGACTGGGTCTGCTCCAGCCAGGCACGGCGGCTCAGCACCACGTTGTTGCGGTTCTTGTCCAGCTCGATGATCTTGGCTTCGATCTCCTTGCCGATGTACGGCTGCAGATCGCGCACCCGGCGCATCTCGACCAGCGAGGCGGGCAGGAAGCCGCGCAGGCCGATGTCGAGGATCAGGCCGCCCTTGACGACCTCGATGACGGTGCCCTTGACGGCCTCGTCCTTTTCCTTGAGCGCTTCGATGGTGCCCCAGGCGCGCTCGTACTGCGCGCGCTTCTTGGACAGGATCAGACGGCCTTCTTTGTCCTCCTTGGTGAGAACAAGGGCCTCTACCTCATCGCCCACGGTAACGACCTCGTTGGGGTCGACATCGTGCTTGATGGACAGTTCGCGGGCGGGGATGACCCCTTCGGTCTTGTAGCCGATATCGAGGAGCACCTCGTCCCGGTCCACTTTGACGATCGTGCCTTCGACGATGTCGCCATCGTTGAAGTACTTGATCGTTTTGTCTATTGCGGCGAGAAAGTCCTCGCTCGAGCCAATGTCGTTGACGGCTACTTGCGGCGAGGTGACGGCGGGACTCGGCATATTGTTGGGGTGCTCCGGACAGGTTGGGTCGTAGGGATAAAACTGGGATTTAACTGATAAGGCTACTCGACAGGGCACACGCTGGACAAACTCGACCGGCGCGCCACGTCAGCCACGCCTAATATTCGGCCCGCGGCACCCTTCGCGCAACCCCGAATTTGACGTCGATTGTTGTCATCGTGCAGGTCCCGAAAACTCGCCGGGCCTGCGGTCGGGACGGCTGCGCCAGTCGCCTGGTCAGAACTTGGCGATCAGCACCACTCCGCCCACCATCAGCAGTCCGCCCAGGGCCCGCGGCAGCGTGATCGGATGATGATCCAGCCGTAACCAGCCGAAATGGTCGAGAAGCAGCGACATGATGAGCGCTGACGTGACGGTGAAGGCCATGAAGGTGCCGGCGCCGACCCGGTTGACCAGCGTCAGGCCGGCATAGACCTGAACCGCTCCGACCAGGCCACCGATCACAGCCCACCACGGCATCGACGCGATGTCCCGGGCGGTGGGCAGCGGTTTCGGCATCAACAGGAACGCGGCGACGAAGAAAACGGTAATGACCGCGAACGAAATCGCCGACGCGAGCCACGGGTTGATCATGTGCTTGTAGAGCTGGCCGTTCATGGCGGCACCGCAGGTCTGAAGCGCACCACCCAGGATGATGAACGGGATGATCCAGGCGGCGTTCATGCCACTCCTTCTTCTGGTGAGCGCTTCTAGTGCGCGGCGGCGTCCCAGGAGCGGCCGTAGCCGACGGAAACCTCGAGCGGGACGTCCAGCGAGTAGGCGGAGCCCATCTTGTCGCGCGCCAGCTTCTCGACCTGTTCCCGCTCGCCGGGCGCGATTTCGAACAGCAATTCGTCGTGTACTTGCAACAACATCCGGGATTTCAGCCCGGCCTCTTTGATCGCCTTGTCGACCTCGATCATCGCCACCTTGATGATGTCGGCCGCGCTGCCCTGGATCGGCGCGTTGAGTGCCGCCCGTTCGGCGGCCTCGCGCACGTTGCGGTTGCTGCTGTCCAGTTCGGGCAGGTAGCGCCGGCGGCCGAACACCGTGGAGGTGTAGCCGTCCTTGCGGGCCTGTTCGACGACGTCGCGCAGGTAGTCGCGGATGCCGCCGAACCGGGCAAAGTACTGGTCCATCTGGTCTTTGGCTTCTTCTGTCGAGATCTTGAGCTGGGCGGCCAACCCGTAGGCGCTCAATCCGTAGGCCAGCCCGTAAGACATCGCCTTGACCCGGCGGCGCAGCTCGGGCGTCACCTCCTCGATCGGCACCCCGAAGGCCCGAGAAGCGACGAATGAGTGCAGGTCTTCGCCGGTGTTGAACGCCTCGATCAGGCCCGCGTCCTGCGACAGATGCGCCATGATCCGCATCTCGATCTGGCTGTAGTCGGCGGTCATCAGCTCGGCATAGCTATCGCCCACCACGAACGCGTCGCGGATGCGCCGGCCCGCCTCGGTGCGGATCGGAATGTTCTGCAGATTCGGCTCGGTCGACGACAACCGGCCCGTCGCGGCGATGGTCTGGTTGAACGTGGTGTGGATGCGCCCGTCGGAGGCCACCGAATTCAGCAACCCGTCGACGGTGACCTTGAGCCGGGTGGCGTCCCGGTGGGCCAGCAGATGCTGCAGGAACGGATGGCCCGTCTTGTCGAACAGCGACTGCAGGGCGTCCGCGTCGGTGGTGTAGCCGGTCTTGGTGCGCTTGGTCTTCGGCATGCCCAGTTCGTCGAAGAGCACCGTCTGCAACTGTTTTGGCGAGCCCAGGTTGATCTGCTTGCCGATCACCTCGTAGGCCGCTTCGGCCGCGTCGCGGATCTGGTGCGCGAAATCGCTTTGCAGCTCGGACAGTTTCGGCAGATCCACCGCGATGCCGACGTGCTCGAGCCCGGCCAGCACGCGTTGCACCGGCAGCTCCATGCCCTCGAGCAGTGCGGTGGAGTTGATCCGGGCCAGCTCTTCGTCCAGCGCGTCGGCCAGATCCAGCACCGCCACGGCGCGCAGGATCAGCGTCTGCACCGCCTGGTCGTCCACGCCGTCGGAATCGTCGAGAAGCGAAAGCTGTTGCTGCTCAGCCGTTTCGGCGCGCAGCTCGCGCCGCAGATAGCGCAGCGACAGATCGTCGAGGGAGAAGCTGCGCTGCCCGGGCCGCACCAGGTAGGCCGCCAGCGCGGTGTCGGAGGTCACGCCGGCCAGCGTCCAGCCCCGCCCGGCGAGGTCGTGCATCGCCAGCTTGGCTTCGTGCAGGGCCTTGGGCGGGCCGGGATCGGCGAGCCAGGACGCCAGTGCCGCTTCGTCGTCGGGATCCAGCGTCGAGGTGTCGATGTAGCGACCCTCGCCATCGGCGGACACGATCGCCAGCGCGGTGGCGTCGGCGTCGTAGGCCAGGTGGGTGCCGACGACGGCCAGGCCGAACCGCTTGCCGGAGCTGTGTTCGGCCAGCCACACGGCCAGCTGACCGGGTTCGAGCGCGCCGCCGCGCACGTCGAATCCCTCGTCGACTTCGGGGTCCACCGAGGCGAGCGTTTCGAACAGCCGGTCGCGCAGCACCCGGAACTCGAGGTCGTCGAAGAGCCGGTGGATCTGGTCGCGATCCCATGGCAGCATCCGCAGCGTGTCCGGGGTTTGCGCCAGCGGCACGTCTTTAACGAGGTCGGTGAGCTCGCGGTTGCGGATGACGTTGGCCAAGTGCGCCCGCAGCGCGTCGCCGACCTTGCCTCGCACCGAGTCGACGTTGTCGACCAGACCCTGCAGCGACCCGTACTCGACGATCCACTTGGACGCGGTCTTCTCCCCCACGCCCGGGATGCCGGGCAGGTTGTCGCTGGGATCGCCACGCAGCGCGGCGAAGTCGGGGTACTGGGCAGGCGTCAGCCCGTACTTCTCGACGACCGCGTCCGGTGTGAAGCGGGTGAGTTCGCTCACGCCCTTGCGCGGATAGAGCACCGTCACGTCGTCGCTGACCAGTTGCAGGGAGTCACGGTCGCCGGTGACCACCAGGACCCGGTAGCCCTCGTTCTCCGCCTGGGTGGCCAGCGTCGCGATCAGGTCGTCGGCTTCGAAGCCCGGCTCGGCGAGCACCGTGATGCCCAGCGCGCCCAGCACTTCCTTGGTGATGTCGATCTGGCCGCGGAACTCGTCGGGCGTCTCCGACCGGCCGGCCTTGTACTCCGGGTAGCGCTCCAGCCGGAACGTCTGACGCGAGACGTCGAACGCCGCGGCGATGTGCGTCGGCGCCTCGTCGCGCAGCAAGTTGATCAGCATGGCGGTGAAGCCGTAGACCGCGTTGGTGGTCAGGCCGCCGCGGGTCTTGAAATTCTCCGCGGGTAGCGCGTAGAAGGCCCGGAAAGCCAGCGAATTGCCGTCCAGCAACATCAGTGTCGGTTTGGTCTGTTCCTCGGTCGCGACGGGCACGGCTCTCACTCTAGGCATCCGCTGTGACGAGTCACCCGCCCCCGCAGAACTGCAACACGTTTCAGTTTTGTGTTTGAGCTGGGTAGTCTGGCCGAGTGCCCGATGTCACCAGTACACAACCCGCGATCGACGGGTGGTTCGCCACCGACTCGACTCCTGACGGGGCCGCCCATCCCCATCTGATCGGCAGCAAGTGCCCCTCGTGCGGAACGTATGTGTTCCCGCCGCGGGAGAACAACTGCCCCAACCCGGCTTGTGCCAGCGACATCCTGGAGCCCGTCGCCCTGTCGACCCGCGGAACGCTGTGGAGCTACACCGAAAACCGCTATCCCCCGCCCGCGCCCTATCCCGCCGCGGACCCGTTCGAGCCGTTCTCGATCGCGGCGGTGGAGCTGGCCGACGAGGGAATCATCGTGCTGGGCAAGGTGGTCGAGGGCACGCTGGCCGCCGACCTGAAGGTCGGGATGCAGATGGAACTGACGACCATGCCGCTGTTCACCGACGACGACGGTGTCGAGCGCATCGTGCACGCCTGGAAGGTGGCCTCATGAGTACGCCCGAACCGCTGTACATCCTCGGCGCGGGGATGCACCCCTGGGGCAAATGGGGTCGCGACTTCACCGAGTACGGCGTCGTCGCCGCGCGCGCCGCGCTGGCCGAAGCGGGGCTGGACTGGCGGCAGATCCAGCTGGTCGCCGGCGCCGACACCATCCGCAACGGTTACCCGGGCTTCATCGCCGGGTCGACATTCGCGCAGAAGCTCGGCTGGAACGGCGTGCCGGTCAGCTCAAGCTATGCCGCCTGCGCCAGCGGTTCGCAGGCGCTGCAGAGCGCACGGGCCCACATCCTGGCCGGGTTCTGCGACGTCGCGCTGGTGATCGGCGCCGACACCACGCCGAAGGGGGCGTTCGCGCCGGTCGGCGGCGAACGCAAGAACGACCCCGACTGGCAGCGGTTTCACCTGATCGGCGCGATGAACCCGGTGTACTTCGCGCTGCTCGCGCGCCGGCGGATGGACCTGTACGGGGCGACGTCGGAGGACTTCGCCCAGGTGAAGGTCAAGAACTCGCAGCACGGCCTGCAAAACCCGAATGCCCGCTACCGCAAGGAATCTTCGGTCGAGGACGTGCTGGCCAGTCCGGTGGTCTCCGACCCGCTGCGTCAGCTCGACATCTGCGCCACCTCCGACGGTGCCGCGGCGCTGATCGTGGCGAGCGCGGACTTCGCGCGCAAGCACCTCGGCTCGCTCGACGGTGTGCCCTCGGTGCGCGCTGTCAGCACGGTGACACCGCAGTACCCGCAGCATCTGCCCGAATTGCCGGACATCGCAACGGATTCCACCGCCGTGGTGCCCGGACCCGAGCGGGTGTTCAAGGATCAGATTCTCGACGCGGCCTACGCCGAAGCGGGCATCGGGCCCGAAGACGTGAGCCTGGCCGAGGTCTACGACCTGTCCACCGCGCTCGAACTCGACTGGTACGAGCACCTGGGGCTGTGCCCCAAGGGTGAGGCCGAGCAGCTGCTACGCAGCGGCGCCACCGCCATCGGCGGTCGCGTGCCGGTCAACCCGTCCGGCGGACTGGCCTGTTTCGGTGAGGCCATCCCGGCTCAGGCGATCGCCCAGGTCTGCGAGCTGACCTGGCAGCTGCGCGGCCAGGCAACCGGCCGGCAGGTGGAGAACGCCACGGTCGGCGTCACCGCGAATCAGGGCCTGTTCGGCCACGGTTCATCGGTGATCGTGGCCCGTTAGCTGCTTCTCGTCCCGTCGAGTGTGCACTCAGGCCGCCCCTAGTTCACACTCGGCACCGCCACCGCACACTCGATGGGGCGAAGGGGCCTCGAGCGGCTAGCCGGACTCCTCGTCGGACTCGCCGCCGAGGGTTTCCAGCACGACCTCGGCCACCCGCTTCATCGTGGTCCGCCGATCCATGGCGGCCCGCTGAATCCACTTGAACGCCTCGGGCTCGGTCATGCCCTGCTTGGACTGCAGCAGGCCCTTGGCGCGCTCGACGACCTTGCGTGTCTCCAGCCGATCCGACAGCGTCGCGACTTCGCGTTCCAGCTCGGTGATCTCGCCGAAGCGACTGACGGCCAGCTCGATGGCCGGGATCAGGTCGCTGATCGTGAACGGCTTCACCAGGTACGCCATCGCCCCGGCATCGCGTGCCCGTTCGACGAGGTCGCGCTGGCTGAACGCGGTCAGCACCACGATCGGCGCGATGCGTTTGCTGGCTATCTCGGACGCGGCGTCGATGCCGTCACGGCGCGGCATCTTCACATCCATGATCACGAGGTCGGGCTTATGGAGCTCGGCCAGCTCGACGGCTTCCTGGCCGTCGCCGGCCTCGCCGACGATGTCGTAGCCCTCCTCTCGCAGCATCTCGGCCAAGTCCATACGGATCAGCGCTTCGTCTTCCGCGATCAGGACCCGGCGCGGCACAGCGGCGTCGGTGTCGGTCGTGGGGCCTGTCATGACAGACATTCTCTCGTGGATCGCGACAACCAGCGACATCGGGGGCGGTGAGAGCGGATGACGGCACCGATCCTCTATGGTGGGAGGCCGCAAAAGGTAAACACCAAGTAGAGCCCTCGTATCCCAACTGGCAGAGGAAACGGATTCAAAACCCGTCCAGTGTGAGTTCGAATCTCACCGAGGGCACCACGCAGACCGGAGCCAACCGGAGCCAAGATCGCGGTTGCGCAACGCCGCAATAACGCGTCAATCCCGAAAACAACACGGTTGGTTCGCGACACGTTTTCAGCTTGTTCAACAGACGTACAGTAAGCACGCTTTGCCCCGTTCACTCGGAATGGAGTTCGTCGTGTCGCGTTTTAGCAAACTGTTCGTTGCCATCGTTATTGTGCTGACCCCGCTCACCACTTCGGGATGCGGAAGCTTCTGCATTCCCGGCGGATCCTGCCTCAGCATTTAGGCTCGGCGCTATCCACCCCTGTCCGCAGGGGTGGATAGTCATTTCACGGGCCGCTAGATGACAACTGAGATCGCCTGTCCGCCAATATATTTCGGTCAAACCCTGGGTTACCGACGCCGACCTCAGTAATATTCGGGCGTGCCGCGACAGGCGGTGCCTTCTCGTGTGGGAGGTTGTGGCGTGGACCTGCGACGCAATCGCCAGGAAGCGTTGGCGGACATCGTCATTGAATTGGACGACCCCACCGAATTGTTCGCCGTCGACCCGCGGGCCCTGCTATCCGGCACGCACCGAATCGACAGTGGCATCGACGAACTCGTCGAATTGCTACTGGCCCAAAAGAAGCATTCCCGCATCCAACGCATCGTGCTCGACATCGCCGGAGAGTGCTCGGAGGAAGAAGCCCAGAACCTGGTGGCGTCGGTCCGCCGCTACGGCGAGTTGTCGGTACGCCGGGCCAACCGGCAGCACGACCTGATCTGGCGCCAGGGAATGCGGTCGCTGATCAGCGGCTCGGTGCTGTTCGTGGTCGGCATCGGACTGTCGTACCTCTTCACCCGCCCGATGGTGGGCGAAGTCGCCAGCGAGCTCCTCGGCAACGGCGTGTTCCTCGTCGTGGCCTGGGTCGGCCTTTGGTACCCGCTCGACGTGCTGTTCATCGCCCGGGAACAGGCGAAGCGCGAGGCCCGGGTATCGGCCACCATGGCGACCATGCCGGTCGTGGTCCAAAACCACGCCGGAGCGGTGCACGTCGCCCACCTGCCCGCGTTGCCGACGAAGCCGCCCAGTGGGCACCGATCGGGCCGCCTTCGTGACAAGCACATCCATCTGCGGGGCGCGCCGTCGACCGGGGCCCCCAGCCACAGTTAGCTCACCGCAGCGTTGGGGAATGTCCTGGCAAACGGTTACGCTCTTAACGTGGTGCCTAGGAAGTGCGGGGCCCCGCCAAACTCCTCAGATGGCTCGGCGCGACCGGACTGCAAAGCGGCGGTGCGGGCCGAGAATCGCGCCCGCAAAGAGCACTACGCCGATAGCCACGACCGTCGCGCCCGGGTGCTCAACATCAACGCGATGATGGCGGTAGTCGTCAGCCTGCTCTTCGGGATCCTGGGCATCTGGGCCGGGACCTTTGCCCAGCGAACCCAGGTGATCACCCTGATCGCCGCGATGATCTTCCTCACCGTCCCGTGGCTGCACCGTTTCGGGGAATTGGTTGCGCCGCTGACCTACATCGTCTCGGCGTATCTGGTCATCTTCGCCATCTGCTGGGAGGTCGGCACGGGTTCCGGCGTCCAGTACTACTACATCGCCAACGCGAGCCTGGTGGTGTTGCAGCTCGGGATCGAACGAATCGGCTTGGCCGCCCTGCTGGCGGGCATCGGTGCGGGGCTGGTGATCACCCTGCAGTTCCTGGTCCCCCGCTCGACCGGGCTCGAACAGCCCTGGGCCGAGCGGACGAGCTTTGTCATCACGACGGTCTCGGCCTGCACAATGGCGGTGGTGACGGTGTGGTTCGCGCTGCGCGACACCAAGCGCGCCGAAGCCGTCATGGAGTCGGAGTACGAGCGATCGGAAGCCTTGTTGGCCAACATGTTGCCGGCCAGCGTCGCCAACCGGCTCAAAGAACCCGAGCGTGACGTGATCGCCGACCGATACGACGAAGCCTCGGTGCTGTTCGCCGACATGGTCGGCTTCACCGAGCGCGCGAGCTCGACCGCGCCATGTGACCTGGTCAAGTTCCTCGACCGTGTCTACGGCGCTTTCGACGAACTGGTGGACAAGCACGGGCTGGAGAAAATCAAAGTCAGTGGGGACTCCTACATGGTCGTCAGCGGAGTCCCGCGGCCCCGGCCCGACCACGTGCAAGCACTGGCCGACTTTGCCCTCGACATGGTCGCCACGGCCGCGGAAATCAAAGACGCACAAGGACTTTCGGTGCCGCTACGAGTGGGCTTCGCTGCGGGCACCGTGGTCGCGGGCGTCGTGGGATCGCGGCGCTTCTTCTACGACGTGTGGGGGGACGCGGTCAATGTCGCGGCCCGGATGGAAGCGACGGACTCGGTGGGACAGATTCAGGTGCCCGAGGACGTGTACGAGCGCCTGAAGGACGAGTTCGTGTTGCGCGAGCGTGGCCGCATCGAGGTCAAAGGTAAAGGCGTGATGCACACCTGGTACCTGATCGGCCGCAAGCCGGCGGCTACCGTACCCGGTGAAATGGCCGCCGAGGAACCGCGAACGACGCACGGCGCCACGGTCTAAAGCCCCTATTTTCGGCTGCGCGGTTGTGCCACAGTGAGGCTATGCAGCCCACTGAAGTTCCAACCATGTTGCCGCATCTGTGGAAATCCACGCTGGTATCGGGAATCCTGACGCTGATCCTCGGTGTCCTGGTGCTGGCGTGGCCGGGAATCTCGGTCCTGGCCGCCGCGATCGCCTTCGGTTTCTATCTGCTGATTACCGGTGTCGCGCAAGTCGTATTCGCTTTCAGCCTGCATGTTTCGGCGGGCAGTCGGATCCTGCTGTTCGTCAGTGGCGCCGCATCGTTGATCCTGGCCGTGCTGGCATTTCGTCACTTCGGCCAGGGATACGCGGTCCTGTTGCTGGCCATCTGGATTGGCATCGGATTCGTCTTCCGTGGGGTTGCCACAACGGTTTCCGCGATCAGCGATCCGACGTTGCCGGGACGCGGCTGGTCGATCTTCGTGGGCGCGATCACACTGATCGCCGGCGTTGTCGTGCTGGCTTCTCCGTTCGCGTCGATCATCACACTGGCGATCGTTGTCGGCATTTGGCTGGCCGTCATCGGCGTCTTCGAAGTGATCGCGTCGTTCGGAATCCGCAAGGCCTCCAAAGAACTCGGCAATGGCGTCGGAAGCGCCTAACTACTACACTGCGTCGTAGAATGTTGCAGTCACGGGAGATGACGGATGAATGTCGTCGACATTTCGCGGTGGCAGTTCGGTATCACTACCGTCTACCACTTCATCTTTGTGCCGCTCACGATCGGCCTGGCCCCACTGGTCGCCGTCATGCAGACCGTCTGGGTGGCCACTGGTAATACGGCCTGGTACCGCCTGACCAAGTTCTTCGGCAAGCTGCTCTTGATCAACTTCGCGATCGGCGTGGCGACCGGGATCGTGCAGGAGTTTCAGTTCGGCATGAACTGGAGCGAATACTCGCGGTTCGTGGGCGACATCTTCGGCGCCCCACTCGCGATGGAGGGCTTGGCCGCCTTCTTCTTCGAATCCACCTTCCTGGGCTTGTGGATCTTCGGCTGGAGCAGGTTGCCGCGACTGGTGCACCTGGCCTCCATCTGGATCGTCGCAATCTCCGTCAACGTGTCCGCGTTCTTCATCATCTCGGCGAATTCGTTCATGCAGCATCCGGTTGGGGCGCACTACAACCCGGCGACCAAGCGCGCCGAGTTGGACAGCATCGGGGCGTTCCTCAGCAACAACACTGCCCGCGCGGCCTT
The DNA here is from genome assembly GCF_059812735.1 of Mycobacterium sp. NGS40. Lineage (NCBI taxonomy): Bacteria > Bacillati > Actinomycetota > Actinomycetes > Mycobacteriales > Mycobacteriaceae > Mycobacterium > Mycobacterium sp. NGS40. Next base: position 105,992 of record NZ_JCALDG010000015.1, on the reverse strand, counting down.
TTCACACGCGGTCAACGGCTCGCTGCTGACCGCCGGCACCTTCGTCGCCGCGGTGAGCGCCTGGTGGCTGATTCGCGCGCAAAAGGCGGGCAACGTGGATCTCGGCACGGTGTTTCGTCCCGCGGCGATCCTCGGGTGTTGGGTTGCGCTGTTCGCCACCGTCGGGCTGTTCTTCACCGGAGACCAGCAGGGCAAGTTGATGTTCCAGCAGCAACCGATGAAAATGGCGTCGGCGGAATCGTTGTGCAACACCGAAACCGATCCGGACTTTTCGATCTTGACGGTCGGCTCGCACAACAACTGCGACAGCATCACCCGCGTGATCCAGGTGCCCTACGTCTTGCCGTTCCTCGCCGAGAGCAAATTCACCGGCGTGACACTGCAGGGCGTACGCGACATCCAGCAGGATTCGCAACGCAAGTTCGGGCCAAATGACTACCGGCCGAACCTATTCGTCACCTATTGGTCATTCCGCATGATGATCGGGTTGATGGCGATTCCGGTGCTGTTCGCGCTGGCCACCTTATGGCTGACCCGTGGCGGCCGCACCCCCACCCAACCGTGGTACTCCTGGTTCGCGCTACTGACCATCCCCACTCCGTTCCTGGCCAACAGCGCCGGATGGGTGTTCACGGAAATGGGCCGCCAGCCATGGATTGTGGTGCCGAATCCGACCGGTGACCAGCAGGTCCGTCTGACGGTCAGCCAAGGCGTATCGGATCACGCGTCTGGCATGGTCGTCACCTCGTTGGTGATATTCACCCTTGTCTACGCGGTGCTCGCGGTCATCTGGTTCTGGCTGCTGAAGCGCTACGTCGCCGAGGGGCCGATGGAACACGACGCGGAACCCGCACCGCCGAAAGCACCCGGCGATGACGAAGTGGCCCCGCTGTCGTTCGCCTACTGACCGGGAAAGAGTTGACCAATGGCGCTGCAAGAGTTGTGGTTCGGCATCATCGCCGTACTGTTCCTGGGCTTCTTCATCCTGGAGGGCTTCGACTTCGGCGTGGGAATGCTGATGGAGCCGTTCGCTCGGGTAAGCAGCGGCGATCCGGAAGTCCACCGGCGCACGGCGCTGAACACGATCGGCCCGGTGTGGGACGGCAACGAGGTCTGGCTGATCACCGCTGGCGCCGGGATGTTCGCCGCGTTTCCCGTTTGGTACGCGACGGTGTTCTCCACCCTCTACCTGCCGCTGTTGGCGATCCTGTTCGGCATGATCGTGCGAGCCGTGGCGATCGAGTGGCGCGGCAAGATCGACGACACAAAATGGCGTACCTTGGCCGATTTCGGGATTGCGATCGGCTCATGGCTGCCCGCCGTGCTGTGGGGTGTGGCGTTCGCCGTCCTGGTCCGCGGCCTGCCGGTGGACGCCAACGGCCACGTCCAGCTCTCCATCGGTGACGTGCTCAACGCCTACACACTGCTGGGCGGGGTGGCCACCGCCGGGCTGTTTTTGTTCTACGGCGCGGTGTTCGTCGCGTTGAAGACGGCGGGCGCGATCCGCGACGACGCGCACCGATTCGCCAAGCAGCTGGCACTGCCGGTCACGGGACTCGTTGGCGCCTTCGGGCTTTGGACGCAGCTGGCCTACGGCAAGGACTGGACCTGGCTGGTGCTGGCGGTGGCGGTCGTCGCACAGCTTGCGGCGGTGGCGCTGGTGTGGCGCCGCGTGTCCGACGGCTGGGCGTTCGCCAGCACCGTATTGGTCATTACGGCCGTGGTGATCCTGTTGTTCGGTGTGTTATATCCCAATTTGGTGCCCTCCACGCTGAACAAGCAGTGGAGCCTGACGATCTACAACGCGTCGTCGACGCCGTACACACTCAAGATCATGACGTGGGTGACCGCGTTCTTCGCCCCGCTAACGGTCGCGTACCAGGCCTGGACGTATTGGGTTTTCCGGCAACGGATCTCGACTGACCGGATACCTGCGTCGATCGGGCTGGCAAGGCGTCCGTCCTGAGCACACGCAACTCCCGGGCGCCCTTGGACCCGCGACTGTGGCGGGCATCGAGTGCGCTGCGTCGCTACCTGGCTGCCACGGTGAGCTGCGGAGTGGTGATCTCCGGCTGCACGATCGGCTCGGCGATCGTGCTGGCCGGCATCGTCGCGACCATCATCACCGATCCCCCGACTCGTGGTCTGCGCGGCTGGCTGGGACCGCTGTCGATTCTGTTGGCGCTGTGGGTCGTTCGCACGGTGACGCATTGGTTGCAGGCGCGCCTGGGCCAGCGCGGCGCCAGCGCGGTGATCGCCGATCTCAACGATCAGGTGCTGACGGCGGTCACCGCCCGGCAACCCAACGAGCTCGACGCGCAGCGGGACGCGGCCGCGGTTGTGGTAACCCGGGGCCTGGACGGCTTGCGTCCCTATTTCACCGGTTATGTGCCCACCCTGCTGCTTGCCGCGATCCTGACTCCGGCGACCGTGGCCGTGATCGCGCTCTATGACCTGAAATCGACGGTGATCGTGATGATCACGCTGCCGCTGATACCGATCTTCATGGTTTTGATCGGGCTCGCGACAGCGGAGCGATCAGCGGCCGCGCTGGCCGCCATGACCACGCTGCAGGGCCGGCTGCTGGACCTGATCGCGGGTATTCCCACGCTGCGGGCGTTAGGCCGCGCTTCAGGCCCCGAGCATCGCATCGCCGAACTCGCTGCGGCTCATCGCCGCTCGGCGATGGCGACGCTGCGCATCGCATTCCTGTCGGCCCTGGTGCTCGAATTGCTGGCCACCCTGGGTGTCGCGCTGATCGCGGTTGCTATCGGTCTGCGCCTGGTGGTCGGCGAGATGACGCTGAGCACCGGACTGACCGTGCTGCTGCTGGCACCCGACGTGTACTGGCCGCTGCGCCGCATCGGCGTGGAATTCCACGCTGCTCAAGACGGCCGGACCGCGGCCGACGAGGCGTTCGCGCTGATCGGCGACGACCCCGTGGCCGCAGAGCGCGATCGAACGGTCGTCGCGAGCGGAACGGAGATCCGGCTCGAGCAGCTCAGTGTCGCCGGCCGAGACGGCAATTCGCCCTGCGAGTTGACGACGGTGATCCAACCGGGCCGCGTCACGGTGCTGACCGGCCGCAACGGCGCCGGCAAGAGCACCACGCTGCAGGCGATCGCGGGACTCACGGTGCCGTCATCCGGTCGGGTCACCGTCGACGGGGTCGACGTCGCGGAGTTGGAGCGCAGCGCGTGGTGGCGGCAACTGTCCTGGCTGCCTCAGCGCCCCGTGCTGATCCCCGGCACGATCCGCGACAACCTGGCCCTGTTCGGCACGTTGAAAGACCCCGAATATGCTTGTGCCGCGGCCTGTTTCGATTCGGTGCTGGCCGAGCTGTCGGACGGGCTGGAGACGGTGCTGGGGCGTGACGGCGCCGGGCTGTCGCTGGGACAGCGCCAACGGCTGGGCCTGGCCCGCGCATTCGGGTCGCCGGCCCCGGTGCTGCTGCTCGATGAGCCCACCGCCCACTTGGACGCCAACACCGAGCAGCGGGTGCTGCGGGCCATTGTGCAGCGGGCACGCGCAGGGTCGACCGTCGTGGTCGTCGGCCACCGGCAGCCCGTCGTGGCGATCGGTGACCATGTGGTCGAGGTGGTTTCGGACGGCGAGGTGCGTTGTGCGCGAGTCTGATCCGCTCGTTACCGCGTCGAGCCTGTTGCGGCCGCGGCTGCCTCGCATCCTGGCCGCCATCGCGTTGGGAGTGCTGTCGCTGGGCAGCGCGCTGGCCTTGGCCGGAGTCTCGGCGTGGCTCATCACGCGGGCCTGGCAGATGCCGCCCATCCTCGATTTGTCCGTCGCGGTCGTCGCGGTGCGCCTGCTGGCGATCTCGCGCGGCGTGCTGCACTACTGCGAGCGACTGGTCACCCACGACACCGCGCTGCGCGCGGCCGGCTCCGCACGGTCGCAGATCTATCACCGGCTGGCGCACGGGCCGGCCGCGGTGGCCGTCCGGCTGCACAGCGGTGAGCTGGTGGCGCGCGTCGGCGCCGATGTCGACGAACTCGCCGACGTCCTGGTGCGCGCCCTGATCCCGATCGGTGTCGCATCGGTGTTGGCGGTGGCGGCAACGGTCGCGGTCGCGGTGATCTCGCCGGCGGCCGGCACGGTGTTGGCGATCTGCCTGCTGATCGCCGGGGTGGTGGCTCCCCTGCTGGCGGGCAGGGCCGCGGCCACGCAGGAAGAGGTTGCCCGCCAATATCATTCCGAGCGCGACACGGCGGCGATGATCGCCCTCGAGCACGCGCCCGAGCTTCGCGTCGCCGGTGCCCTGCCCGGCGTCATCGCAGAATCGCATCGTCGCCAGCTCCGCTGGAGTGATGCGCTGGACGCTGCCGCCAGGCCGGCCGCTCTGGCCGAGGCCATGCCGACCGCCGCGGTCGGAGCCAGCGTGCTCGGCGCGGTCGTCGCCGGCATCGGGCTCGCACACGTGGTCGCCCCGACCACCTTGGCCATCTTGATGTTGTTGCCGCTGTCCGCATTCGAGGCGATGACTCCCCTACCCGGAGCCGCTATTCAGTTGACGCGGTCACGGATCGCCGCGCGCCGTCTGCTCGACCTGGCGCCGCCGGTCCACGAGGCCGGACCCACATCCCCCGCGCCGACACCAACACCGGTCGGCACCGCGAGGTTGTCGGCCGACGTGGGATCCGGCCACACGCAGGCTTTGTCACACCGGGTGACCCTCGAGCTCGAGCCGGGCGCACGGTTGGCCGTCACCGGTGCCAGTGGCGCCGGGAAGACGACGCTGCTGATGACACTGGCTGGGCTGGTGCCGCCACTGCACGGCCACGCGATGTTGAACGGAACCGACGTGAGCCGGTTCGACGAGCGTGAATTGCCAGGCGCTGTCTGCTTTTTCGCCGAGGACGCACACATCTTTGCCACCACCGTTCGAGACAACCTCCTGGTCGCCCGCGGTGACTGCGGCGACGACGAACTGAGGGCAGCACTGGACGCGGTTGGCCTTGGCGACTGGCTCGCGAGTCTGCCCGGCGGGCTGTCGACGGTGCTGACCGGCGGCGCACACGCGGTCTCGGCGGGTCAGCGCAGGCGGCTGCTGCTGGCCCGGGCGATGCTGTCGCCGGCCCGCATCCTGTTGCTCGACGAGCCCACCGAACATCTCGACGCGGTCGACGCCGAGCGGATTCTGGCGGACCTGCTGACCCCGTCGTCCGGGCTGATGAGCAGGGAGCGGACGGTGGTGGTGGCCACCCATCACCTGCCCACGGCGGTGGACTGTCCCGAGCTGCGCATCGGGTAAGGCCCGGTTCTCAGAGGTGTCGTCGGCGCGGCGTGAATTCCAGTGTCAGCAAGACGAATACCAGCGGCACCAGCTGTGTCAGTGATATCAGCGCATAACGCCGGGCATCGAGCGCGTGGAACTTGTGTACGTATCGGTACAACGACTCCAGCGCGATCAACGGGTCGAGCAGATGGATCAACCGGTAGAACACCTGCTGCAATCGGCCGCGATTCTTGTCGTCGAAGATCTCCGGGAACGCCGCAAATGACAGCGAAACACGTTGTGCCCCAGCCTCTTTCCCTGCCATGATCATGTCTGCGCTGAGGCGTTCGTCGATCCCGTTGGGTGCACCGCGGCGACGCCACGGCACGTCCATGGTGATGTCGCTGCCGCCCCCGGCCGTCGCGTATCGATGAAATCCCTGCGCGCGCCCGTCGGCGTCCTTGGCGATGATCAGCTGTATTCCGGGGAACCGGCCCTCCAGCACGCCATCGAGGTTCATGTAGAACCCTCGGTCGGCATGCGCCCCGCTGGGCGATGCGCGCACCACGTCGATCAATTCGGCGCGCAACCGGTCGTCGAGTTCCTGCTCCGCAACGATTTCCGTGGTGATGCCGGCGTTGTGTGTGCGCTTCACCGCCTGACGCAGGTTGCGAAACTTGCGGCCCACCATGTCGAAGCCGGCCACGTCGACGACGACATCGCGACCGATCGGCACCGCTCGCAGCGATTGCTTGACCACCGCTCGGTCGCTCCACAGCGCGAGCCGGCGTTCGCTACACCCGACTACCGCGATGCGCCAGCCGTGGGCGTGACACATCGCGGCGAAATCGGCGATCAGTTCCGGGAATTGGGTCTCGTCACCGATCGGGTCCCCACCCACTACCGCAAACCCCATCCGGGTCCGGTAGGCCAGCGCGGCAGTGCCGTCGGCGGTGAAGTGGTAGCTCTTGCCCGTCTGCATCGCAAACGGTGCCAGCGGGTCGTCGGTGGTGGCGTTGATCAAAGCCCAAGCCCGCGCCAGATTTTCGGGTTGCGGATGAGATGAGGTGGGCCACATCAACACCAACCCCGAGACGGCGATCAGCACGTCGCCAATCAGGTCGAACCCCAACACATGTGAGCTCAGGCCGGCCACCACGCACAGCGCGGACGTTGCCGCATGCATGGTCGTCACGGGGCGGCCCAGGAAAATTCCGCGGGCGATCAACGCCACCGCGGCCAGTACCGTCAACGACCAGCCCAGCCGATCGGAGTAATGCCATTGCGGCTGATAGCGGTGATGGGCGACGATCGCTACCAGCCAGCACCCGGCGCACAACAGGGCAAAGGCGCCGATACAGCGCGCGGCGAGCGAATCGAGGTGAACCACAACACGTTCGCGCGCGCGCAGGGTGGGGAGAAGGTCTGCTGACGAGCCTTTCATACTTCACCTCCCGATGGGCGTAGCGCTTGTCCCATCGAATACCCGGCTCATTCGAAGTTACGCTCGATTGCCGCCCCGCAGAACCGAAATCGAACGGCTGTCCGGTAACTATTCGATAACCGTTATCGGTTAGACGGCGGAAAGTACTTCAGCACACCTTCTTGCGCGACGGTGGCGACCATTTGACCGGAACGATCGAAGAAATGGCCGGTGCCCAGCCCGCGCGAATCCGCGGCCACCGGCGACGACGTCGAATACAGCACCCAATCGTTGAAGTCGACCTGCCGGTGAAACCACACCGAATGATTGGCCGACGCGGCGAAGATGCGGTCGAAGCCCCAGGACAACCCGTGGGTGGTGATGACCGAGTCCAGCACCGTGGTGTCCGAGGAGTACACCATCGTCGCCGTGTGCAGCACGGGATCGTCGGGCACCATGCCCGACGCCTTGAGCCACACCCGGTTGTGCGGCAGCCGCTCACCCTTGTCCCGCATCACCCACGCGGGATCGTTGGTGTAGCGCCATTCGATCGGCTGCAGCGCGTTGACGAAGTGCGGAACGGTCTTTTCGTAGCCGCGCAACAGGTCACCGAGTGGTGGCTGCGCGTCTGCCGTCCCGACTTCGGGTGGTTGGACCGCATGCTCTAGACCGGGACCCCCCGACATATAGGTGATCATCGCTGAGGACAACAACACCCCGTCCTGTACCGCGTCGACGCGCCGGTTGGCGAAGCGCCGCTCGTCGCGCAGCCGGGAGACGTGGAATTCGATGTCCTTGCCGGTGTTGCCGCCGTTGATGAAATGCACCGACAGCGCACTGGGCGGCAAGTCGGGCCGGACCAGGCTGCGGCTGCCGGCGACGAACGATTGCGCCATGAGCTGCCCGCCGAAGGTCCGCATCGGGTTCTTGCTGGGATGCGACCCGACGAACAGGTCGTCGCCCGCGCGATTGAGGTCCAGGACCGCCAGCAGTTCTTGGAAATCAGACGAGGAATCGGTATTCGGCTGATCACCGGCCGGCACGGGCTCTCCTTGCGCTAGAGGTCGTCCTCCCCGATCCGGTGGACGTGGATCAGGTTGGTGGACCCTACTGTGCCAGGTGGCGCACCGGCGACAATCACCACCAGGTCTCCCCGCTTGTATCGGCCCAGCTCGAGCAGCGATTTGTCGGCCTGACGGATCATCTCGTCGGTGGAATCCATGATGGGAACGATGAACGTCTCGGTGCCCCACGTCATGGCCAGCTGGCTGCGCACCTCGGGCCACGCGGTGAACGCGAGCAGCGGCAGCGGCGTGTGCAGGCGCGCCAGCCGCTTCACGGTGTCGCCGGACTGGGTGAACGCGACCAGCGCCTTGGCGTCGAGCCGCTCGCCGATGTCGCGGGCGGCATACGAGATCACCCCGCGTTTGGTGCGCGGCACGTGGGTCAGCGGCGGCGCGGCCGTGGAGTTGTCCTCGACGGCGGTCACGATGCGGGCCATGGTGCGGACCGCGGCCAGCGGGTACTTCCCGACCGAGGTCTCCCCGGACAGCATCACCGCGTCGGCGCCGTCGAGCACGGCGTTGGCGACGTCGGATGCCTCGGCGCGGGTGGGCCGGGAGCTCTCGATCATCGACTCGAGCATCTGGGTCGCGACAATGACGGGCTTGGCGTTCTCGCGGGCCATCTGAATGGCCCGCTTCTGCACCAGCGGAACCTCTTCGAGCGGAAGCTCGACACCGAGGTCGCCGCGCGCCACCATGATGCCGTCGAAGGCCAGCACGATCGCTTCGAGATTGTCGACGGCTTCCGGCTTCTCCAGTTTGGCGATCACCGGCACCCGCCGGCCGATCCGATCCATCACCTCGTGCACTAATTCGACATCCGACGGCGAACGCACGAACGACAGCGCGATCAGGTCGACGCCCAGGTCCAGCGCGAAGGTGAGATCGTCGATGTCCTTATCCGACAAGGCCGGCGCGGACACGTTCATCCCGGGCAGCGACATGCCCTTGTTATTGCTGACCGGACCGCCCTCGACCACCGTGCAGACGACGTCGTCGCCGTCGATGGCCTCGACGACCAGTCCGACCTTGCCGTCGTCAACCAGGACCCGGTCGCCGACCGCGGCGTCCTTGGACAACGTCTTGTAGGTGGTCGATACCCGGTCGTGGGTTCCTTCGCAGTTTTCGACGGTGATGCGGATCGTTTCGCCGTCGGCCCAGTAGGTCGAGCCGGTGGCGAAGCGCCCCAGCCTGATCTTCGGGCCTTGCAGGTCGGCGAGCACACCGACGGCGCGCCCGGTGGCGTCCGAGGCGGCACGTACCCGCTCGTATGCGGCTTTGTGGTCGGCGTAGTCGCCGTGGCTGAAGTTCATTCGGGCGACATCCATTCCGGCCTCTACCAGCGCCAGAGTCAACTCGTCCGATTGGGTTGCAGGGCCGAGGGTGCAGACGATCTTCCCGCGTCTACTCACGCCGATTAGCTTAGTCGTGCCGTCGGCTGTCGGGGTGACCCGAAGGTGGCCGCGCGTTGAGCCACCGGAAAATGGTCACGACGGGTTCACCCGCGATTCAGCGGCCGCCTACCCGCTGAGCATGGTCGGGACCAGCGGAAACCCCGGCATATTGCGCACCACCGTCCACGCGATCGCCGCGACCGTGATCGTGATCACCGCCGTTATCGGCAGCGCGCGCCGGCCCTGCCGCCATCGGACCAGCAGCCAGAGGGCCAAGACCGGCAGCCCGACGAGCACGAAAGCGTTGTCGTAGACGCTGGCCGCCAGGTGGCCGTGCAGCAGGTCATGCGTCATGCGAAGCCCGCCGCAGAAGGGGCAATTCCAGCCGGTGAGCCATTTGAACGGGCAGAGCGGGTAGGCCGAATTCGCGTTGTGCGGGTCGACGGATCCGACATAGCCGAGTGCCCCGGCGAACAGGACGCCGGTACCGGCAGCGATATAACGGCCGTGGCGGTGACGCTGCCCTCCCGTGCGGGAGGCCGAGTCAGGTTCCATCGCGCAGTGGCCGGCCCTGCGGATCGTTGACCTTGTCGGTCAAGATCAGGACCGCGTCGATGATGCTCCAGATCAAACCGATTCCACACAGGCCCAGCAGCAGTTGTGCCACACCCAGGCCGGTGTCGCCGATATAGAAGCGGCCGATGCCGCCGATGCCGACCAGGCTGAGCAGCTGCAGCAGACCGGCGATTGTTTTCGACTTGTCCGAGTACGGCAGGCCCGTCACCGGATGACGGCCGTAGGGTGCCGACGGGTCGTATCCGGCGGCCCCGGGATACGGCTGGTATTGCGGGTACGGCGGTGGATATCCCGACGACTGCGGAGGTGGTGCGCCGGGGTCCGGGGCACTGCCCCACGACGGTTCGGTCACGGTGTTCAGCATGCCAGATGAACTGGGTGTACCCCAGCCTCGACGAGTCGTTCGCTAGCCGCCGGGACGCCGGGTGCGGCGGCGCAGCGCCCAGCGGCGCCGAGTTTGCTGGTCGTCCGCGGTGGGCGAGCTCTCCGACGCGGGCGGCTCAGCTGCGGGTTCCCCGGGTTTCTCGTCGACGGGCGGGGTTGACTCCGGCTCGTTCTCGGCGGTTTCCGCTGCTTCTACGCCACCGTCTTCAGATTCGCTGGCCTGCGCCTCGGGTGCGGCTTGTGCCGGCTCTTCGGCTTCCGGCTCTTCGGCTTCCGGCTCTTCGGCTTCGGGCTCTTCGGCTTCAGCCTCGGCTGCTGCCGCCTCTTCAGCTTCCGGCTCTTGCGCTTCCGCGACCTCCGGCTCCTCAGCCTCAGCGACCTCCGGCTCCTCAGCCTCGGCCTCGGCGATTGCCTCTTCAACCCCAGCCTCGGGTTCCTCAGCCTCTACAGCCTCTGCCTCCCCGACTTGCGGCTCTTCGGCTTCGGGTTCCGGCGACTCTTCGGGCTCTTCGGCTTCGGCGGTCTCGGCTTCTTCGGCCCTCGCCTCTCCAGGCTCTTCGGCTTCGGCGGTCTCGGCTTCTTCGGCCCTCGCCTCTTCAGGCTCCTCTGCTTCCGACTCCGCGTCCTCTGCTTCCGGCTTGTCAAGCGTCGCCGTTTCCACCGACTCGGCCGAACCCGCCGGGCCGGCGTCGTCGTCCGCGCTGGCCGCACTCGCCGCCACCGTCGAGGCCGCGGCGATACTGGCGAGTTCCTCCGTCCGTTCGACGGCGGGCTTGGATTCGTCGTCCTCCGGCTGCACCTTGCCGCGCAAACTCTCGGGATCCTCGCGGCCCTTCGGCGCCAAAACGATGTAGACGACGGCGCCGATGAACACGAAAGTCGATGTAAACGAGTTGATCCGGATGCCGGCGATGTGGGTGGCGGTGTCGTCACGCAGCAGCTCAACCCAGAAGCGCCCGACACAGTAGAGCGCGACGTAGGCGGCAAAGAGCCGTCCGTGACCGATCGCGTAACGCCGGTCGATGTAGATCAGGATGGCGAAAACTAGTACGTTCCAGAGCAATTCGTACAGAAAAGTCGGTTGTACCACGACCGCGAGCTGCCCGGTCGACACACCGTCGAGTGAATGTGGGTCGATGTATCCCGAAGGATCGCGGCGATAAAAGATTTCCAGGCCCCACGGCAGCGTGGTCTCCCGGCCGTAAAGCTCCTGATTGAAGTAGTTCCCGAGCCGACCGATCGCCTGCGCCAAGATGATGCCCGGGGCGACCGAATCGAGGAAGGCCGGCAACGGTATTCCGAGCCGGCGGCAACCGATCCATGCTCCCAACACACCGAGCGCCACCGCGCCCCAGATGCCCAGCCCGCCGTCCCAGATGCGGAACGCGGCGCCGAACCCGGCACCGCCCGGGCCCCAGTATGTCCGCCAATCGGTCGCCAGGTGATACAGCCGGCCACCGATCAAACCGAACGGCACCACCCACAGCGCGATGTCGTAAATCACCCCGCGCTGCCCGCCGCGGGCTGCCCAGCGCCGATCGCCGATGATCAGCGCGACCACGATCCCGGTGATGATGAACAGCGCGTACGCGCGAATCGGCAACGGACCCAGGTGCCAGACACCTTGCGGGGGGCTGGGGAAATACGTGGGCAACATCGTCATGATGACGACACTCGCACACCTTCGGCCAATTCCTGGGTCAACGCACGCAAGCTCGGCAGACCGTCGGCGAGTGCCGATACCAAGGCCGAGCCGACGATGACGCCGTCGGCGTAACTGCCGATTTGCGCGGCCTGCTCACGCGATCGCACGCCGAGGCCTACGCCGACGGGAATGTCGGACACCGCTTTGATCCTGTTGACCAATTCGGGGGCGGCGTTCGACACCGCGTCGCGGGCCCCGGTCACGCCCATCGTCGAGGCCGCGTAGACGAATCCACGCGATGCCTCGACCGTGCTCACCAGCCGTTCCGGAGTCGACGAGGGCGCCACCAGATAAATGCGATCCAGCCGATGCTGTTCGGACGCGGCCATCCACTCGCCGGCTTCATCGGGGATCAGGTCCGGCGTGATGAGCCCGTGTCCGCCTGCCGACGCGAGATCCCGTGCGAACGCGTCAATCCCGTAGCGCAGCACCGGGTTCCAGTAGGTCATGACCACCGCACGCCCGCCGGCCATACTGATCGCCTCGACCGCGGCCAACGTGTCACGCACGCGAACTCCGCCGCGCAACGCGGCCTCGGTAGCCCGGGCGATCGTCGGGCCGTCCATCCCGGGATCCGAATAAGGCACCCCGACTTCGACGAGGTCACAACCCGATTCGACCAGGGCGGTCATCGCGTCCACCGACGTCCGCACGTCGGGATAGCCGGTGGGCAGGTAACCGATCAGCGCGGCACGGTTTTCGGCCCGGCAAGCGTCGAAAAGCGGTGCCAGCCTGCTGGCCTGGCTCTGCTCCACCGTCATCGGGTGTCCTGGTCGTCCATCAGGCCGAACCATTTCGCGGCCGTCTCGACATCCTTATCGCCGCGACCCGACAGGTTCACCACAATGATTGCGCCGCTGCCCAATTCATGGCCGAGCTGCAGAGCACCGGCGACGGCATGAGCGGATTCGATGGCCGGGATGATGCCCTCGGTCCGGCACAGCAGCCCAAACGCGTCCATTGCCTCGGCGTCGGTGATCGGCCGGTACTCTGCACGGCCGGTCTCGCGCAGCCACGCATGCTCCGGGCCTACTCCCGGGTAGTCCAAACCCGCTGAAATCGAATGAGATTCGATCGTCTGGCCGTCCTCATCCTGCAGCAGATAAGAGAACGACCCCTGAAAGGCGCCCGGTGACCCGCCGGTGAATGTCGCCGCGTGCCTGCCGGTCTCGACGCCGTCGCCCGCTGCCTCGTAGCCGATCAACCGCACGCCGGGGTCGTCGATGAAGGCGTGGAAGATGCCGATCGCGTTGGACCCGCCGCCCACGCAGGCCGCGACGGCGTCGGGCAACCGGCCCGCCTGCGTCTGGATCTGTGCGCGCGCCTCGAGCCCGATGATGCGCTGGAAATCGCGGACCATCGTCGGGAAGGGGTGTGGGCCCGCCGCCGTGCCGAAGCAGTAGTACGTTTTGTCGGCGTTGGTGACCCAATCCCGGAACGCCTCGTTGATGGCGTCCTTCAACGTTTGCGAGCCCGAGTCGACCGAGACGACCTCGGCGCCCAACAGCCGCATCCGCGCCACGTTGAGCGCTTGGCGCGCAGTATCGACCGCGCCCATGTAGATCACGCACTCCAGGCCGAGCAATGCGCAGGCGGTGGCAGTCGCCACGCCGTGCTGCCCGGCGCCGGTCTCGGCGATCACCCGGTTCTTGCCCATCCTCTTGGCCAGCAACGCCTGGCCGAGCACGTTGTTGATCTTGTGAGATCCGGTGTGGTTCAAGTCTTCTCGCTTGAGGAAGATGCGTGCTGAACCAGCGTGTTCGCTTAGGCGGGTGGCCTCGTAGAGGGGTGACGGTCGGCCCGCGTAGTTCGCCTGCAAGTCGTCCAGCAGCTCCAGAAATTCCGGGTTGACGCGTTCCTTTTCGTAAGCCGCGGTGACTTCTTCGATCACCGCCATCAGCGCCTCGGCGACGTAGCGGCCGCCGTACACACCGAAATGTCCACCCGCGTCAGGGTCGTGTCGGGTGGGTTCAGAAATGGCCGCGCTGGAAAGCGGCAGGGCGGCGCGAGTGGGATCCACCATCACCAATGCTCAACGCGGGGACGGCTGATGGGGTTCAACGCAGGGCTCCGACTAGCGAGCCGGTTTCGGACATGACGGATGGGTACCCGCGGTCACCAGATCGGCAACGGCGGCACGCGGATCGCCACTTTTGACCAGGCCCTCACCGACGAGGACGGCATCGGCGCCGGCACCGGCGTACGCCAACAGGTCCGCGGTACCCCGTACACCGGATTCGGCGATCCTGATCACGTTGCTGGGCAGGCCGGGCGCGATCCGCGAGAAGCTGTCCCGGTCCACCTCTAGCGTCTTGAGATCGCGGGCATTGACCCCGATTACGTTGGCGCCGGCCTTGAGCGCGCGATCCGCCTCTTCTTCGGTGTGGACCTCGACAAGCGCTGTCATGCCCAATGATTCGGTGCGGTCGAGCATCGCCGCCAACGCCGACTGCTCCAAAGCGGCGACGATCAGCAGCAACATGTCCGCGCCGTGCGCACGAGCCTCGTGAATCTGATACGGCTGCACCACAAAGTCTTTGCGCAAGACCGGAATCGACACCGCGGCCCGAACCACATCCAGGTCGTCAAGCGAGCCGTTGAAACGCCGCTCCTCGGTCAACACACTGATGATGCGGGCGCCGCCGTCTTCGTATGCCTGAGCCAGTTTCGCCGGATCGGCAATGGGCGCCAAGGAACCCGCTGACGGACTCGCGCGCTTGACCTCGGCGATGACGCCGATCCCCGGCTCGCGCAGGGCGGCCATTACATCCAGAGGTGGGGGCGCCGCGGCGGCCGCCGCTTTGATCTCGGGAAGAGGGATACGCGCTTCGCGCGCGGCAACATCGGCCCGGACTCCCTCAAGGATGGAGTCAAGGACAGTCGCCGGACTCATACCTGTCGTTTCCCTTCTACAGCCATACAGACGGTCACCTAACCGGTTCCGAACCGATTTCGACGACGTCAATGAAGGGTAGCGACCGTCGGCTCGCGACCCGTCACCGACCCTCGGTGTCAGACTCGCGGGGCCGATCGGTCGGGTCGTGCCCCTCATCGAGTGCGTCCCAGATCATCCGCTCCGACATCTCTGGTGCCCCCGGCTCCTCCAGCATCGCCCCGTCGGCACCCTCGCGTCTCGCGATTGAGCGGCGGGTCGCCGGCGCGGCGTATTTTCTCGCCCCGGCCCGGGCCGTCATCGCCGACCGCATCAACAGGACGGCGGCGATCAACGTGCACACCGCCGCACCCACCGCGAACCCGGCGCCGACGTAACGCCGCTCGCTGCCCACCAGGGTCAGCAGCGAAATGTGGGCGAGTTCGGACCCTCGCACCGCCACATCCGGCAGCACCCACAGGCTGACGCCCAGATAGCCGATCGCCAGGCTGATCACGGCGAGCAGGCCGGCCAGCGCCCGCAGCGCCCAGCCACGCACCGCGAGCGCCGCGACGGCGGTGGCCAGCATCAGCAGCGCCAACGGCAGCAGGGCCGTCGACCAGGACACACCGGCCAGGACCACTTGCTTGGGCGGCCCCAGCCCGTCGAACGACCGAATCACCACCCAAGGCAGGCGCGAGGCCGTCCACAGCAGACCCGCGGCGATGACCAGCAGCAGCTGGGCGATGCCGATCGTCAGCCGGGGCCGCCGGTCCGGCGGCGGGTCAGCCATTGCGGGTGGCGCCCGGGGCGCTGAGCGTCTGCGCCGCGGCGATGGCATTGAGCACCGCGCGCGCTTTGTTGCTCGCCTCGGTGTACTCGTAAGGACCGTTGGAGTCCGCCACTACCCCGCCGCCCGCCTGGACATAGGCGGTGCCATTGCGCATCAGCGCGGTGCGAATGGCGATCGCGAAGTCCGCGTTGCCGGCGAAGTCGAGGTAACCGAGCACGCCGCCGTAGACGCCGCGGCGCGTCTTCTCTACCTCTTCGATCAGCTCCATGGCCCGCACCTTGGGCGCCCCGGACAGCGTGCCGGCCGGGAAACAGGCCGTGACGGCGTCCAGGGCGGTGCGGCCCTCGCCGAGCAGGCCGGTCACCGTGGAGACCAAGTGCATGACGTGGCTGTACCGCTCGATGTGGCTGTAATCCTCGACCCGCACCGTGCCGGGTGTGCAGACCCGGCCTAGATCGTTGCGGCCGAGGTCGACCAGCATCAGGTGCTCCGCGCGTTCCTTGTCGTCGGACAACAGCTCCTTCTCCAGCAGCTGGTCTTCTTCCTCGTTCTGTCCCCGCCACCGGGTGCCGGCGATCGGGTGCGTCGTCGCGCGGCCGTCGGCGACGGTGACGAGTGCCTCCGGGCTGGATCCGACGATCGAAAAGTCCGTTACACCAGCACTATTCGGCACATGAAGCAGGTACATGTAGGGGCTGGGGTTGGTCACTCGCAGAATCCGGTAGACGTCGATCGGGTCGACGTCGGTGTCCATCTCGAAGCGCTGCGAGGGCACCACCTGGAAGGCTTCGCCGGCCGCGATCTGGTCGACGAGGTAGTCGACGATCTTGCCGTACTCCTCGACCGTGCGCTGGGCGCGGAACTGCGGCTCGGGCTTGCTGAAAGTGGCCACCGTCGACGGCAGCGGCTGGCCCAGCGCTTCGGTCATCACATCCAGGCGCGCGACGGCGTCGTCGTAGGCCTCGTCGACCCGCTCGTCGGTACCGTTCCAGTTCACCGCGTTGGCGATCAGCGTGATGGTGCCCTCGTGGTGGTCGACCGCCGCCACATCCGTGGCCAGCAGCATCAGCATGTCCGGCAGCTGCAGATCGTCGACGGCCATTTCCGGCAGGCGTTCCAGGCGCCGCACCATGTCGTAGGCGAAGAACCCGACCAGGCCACCGGACAGCGGCGGAAGCCCCGGCTCGGACTGGCTGGTTTGTCGGGTGGACAGCAGCTCCAGGGTGGCCTGCAGCGCCTCGAGCGGATCGCCACCGGTGGGCGCGTCCTGCGGGACCGCGCCCAACCACACCGCTTGGCCGTCGCGCACGGTCAACGCCGAGGGTGCCCCGGCTCCGATGAACGACCATCGCGACCACGACCGGCCGTTCTCGGCAGACTCCAGCAAGAACGTGCCGGGTCGATTAGCGGCCAGCTTGCGGTATGCCGACAGCGGCGTCTCGCTGTCAGCCAAGACCTTCCGGGTCACCGGAACAAAGCGGTGCGCCGCCGCGAGCAGGCGAAATTCCTCCCGTGAGGTCGTGTCGGCGAGGTGTGGGTGCACCGAACCATCCTCGCAGATGCGGTTGCCCGGCCCGGGCGGTCCCGCGAGCCGGGGGCACCTCCCGCTTGCGGGGGAACGACACGGCGACTTTCCGCCCGATTTGTCGCGGTGCCGTCAGGCTCGCACCCGGCACGGCCTCGTGGGCAATTGGGCGTAGCCTGACGGCCATGAAAACTGGTGACACAGTGGCCGATTTCGAACTTCCCGATCAGACCGGAACGCCCCGCACGCTCAGCGCCCTGCTTGCCGACGGCCCCGTGGTGCTGTTCTTCTACCCCGCGGCAATGACTCCCGGGTGCACCAAGGAAGCCTGCCATTTCCGGGACCTGGCTGCCGAATTCGCGGCGGTCGGCGCCAGTCGCGTCGGCATCAGCACCGATGCGGTGCAGAAGCAGGCCAAGTTCGCCGACAAGGAAAGCTTCGACTACCCGCTGCTGTCCGACACCGACGGCACGGTGGCCACGCAGTTCGGCGTCAAGCGCGGTCTGCTCGGCAAGTTGATGCCGGTCAAGCGCACGACGTTCGTGATCGACACCGATCGCAAGGTGCTCAACGTGATTTCCAGCGAGTTCAGCATGGACACCCACGCCGACCAGGCGCTGCAAACCCTGCGGGCGCGTTCGTCGGCGTAATCGCTTGCGCTGCTTGCGGTTACGGGACGATCGCCAGGAACACGAACGCGGCCAGCAGCACCAGATGCACCTCGCCCTGTAGCCGGGTCGCCCGGCCGGGGATCACGGTGAGCATGCTGATCACCACGGTCAACGCAAACAGCACCAGCTGCGTCGAGCCCAGCCCGAGAATCAGCGGTCCCTTGATCCAGATCGACGCCAGCGCGATGCCGGGAATGGTGAGCCCGATGCTGGCCATCGCCGAGCCGTACGCGAGGTTGAGGCTGGTCTGAATGCGGCCCTGTCGCGCCGCTCGCACCGCCGCCAGCGTCTCGGGCAGCAGCACCAGGCCCGCGATCACCACGCCGACGAACGAGTTTGGGAATCCCGCGACCGACACCAGTTTCTCGACGGCCGGCGACTCCTGTTCGGCCAGGCCCACCACCGCGACAAGCGCGCCCACCAGCAGCGCAAGGCTGCGCAGTGCCGCGGCTTGGCTCGGCGGTTCCGCGTGGCTTTCCTCGTCGAGGATGCGTTGCTGACCGCGCTGCGCGATCGGCAGAAAGAAGTCGCGATGCCGCACCGTCTGGGTGAAGACGAACAGCAGGTAGACCAGCAGCGAAGCGACGGCGGCGAATACGAGCTGCCCGGGCGAGAACTCCTGACGACCACGAGTCGTGGTGAAGCTGGGCAGCGCCAGGCTCAGCGTCGCCAGCGTGGTGAGCGTGGCCAGCGCCGCACCGCTGCCTTCGGGATTGAACAACGTCACGCCGTAGCGGTGCGAGCCCAACAGCAGTGACAGCCCGGCGATGCCGTTGGTGGTGATCATCAGGGCGGCGAACGCGGTATCCCGGGCCAGCGTCTCCGCTTCGTTTCCGCCCGAGGCCATCAGCGCGATGATCAGGGCCAGCTCGATGACGGTCACCGCGGTGGCGAGCACCAGCGACCCGAACGGCTCACCGACCCGGTGTGCGACCACTTCGGCGTGGTGCACCGCGGCCAACACGGCGCCGATCAGGACGATCGCCTCGAGCGCGGCCAGCAACGGCCCCGGCTCCGTGCCCCAGGCCAGTGCCAGCATGACGAGAGCGACCAGCGGCACCACGACGTTCCACGACATCCGTTCGCGCATCGCCTGCCATTCTGATCGAAATCGTCGGCGGGTGCCGCCTGGGACGCGCCGCGTGCGGCTGTCCCGCACGGCCGCGATTTGCCGGCCGCGGCAATCATCGTCTCAGTAGCATGCTCACATGCCGCAAAGCGATGGGTTACCCGAAGGCGCGCTGTTCGCCGGATTCAGGATCATTCGGCGGCTGGGGGCAGGCGGGATGGGCGAGGTGTATCTGGCGCAGCATCCACGGCTGCCGCGCCGTGACGCCCTGAAGATCCTGCCCGGTGAGCTCACCGACAACCTCGAGTTCCGGCAGCGCTTCAACCGGGAGGCCGATCTCGCCGCGAGCCTGTACAACGAGCACATCGTCGGTATCCACGACCGCGGCGAATACGAAGGGCAACTGTGGATTTCGATGGATTACGTGGAGGGCACCGACGCCGCACAGCTGCTGCGCCAGTACCCGTCGGGGCTGCCGAAAGCCGACGTCGTCGAGATCATCGCCGCCATGGCCGACGCGCTGGATTACGCGCATTCGCGCGGCCTGCTGCACCGCGACGTCAAACCCGCGAACATCCTGATCAGTGACGCCACGCCGCGACGGCGCATCCTGCTGGCCGATTTCGGCATCGCGCGCGAGCTGGGTGAGATCAGCGGCCTGACAGCGACCAACATGATGATGGGCACCACCGCCTATTGCGCGCCCGAGCAGCTGCAGGGACTCGACATCGACGGACGCGCCGACCAGTACGCGCTGGGATGTACCGCGTTCAACCTGTTGACGGGTGCCGCTCCGTTTCAGAATTCCAATCCCGCGGTGGTCATCACACAGCACTTGTCCGCGCCGCCACCGCCGGTCAGCCAGCGCCGGCCCGAACTGGCGGATCTCGACGGCGCACTCGCCAAAGCCTTGGCCAAAAACCCCGCCGAGCGTTTTGCGACCTGTTCGGATTTCGCGGCCGCGCTCGGCAGCCAGCTCGGCACCGCGGTCGACGCCGTCGGTCCGACCCGAGCGGGCCCGATCGCGGACACCGAAGTAATCGCCAAGGCCCAAACCGCTTCGCCCGCAACGCCGCCCGCGCGCAGCACCCGGCGTACGGCGGTGGCGGTCGCCGCCGTCGTCGGTCTGGCCCTGGTCGGCCTTGGGGTCCTCGTCGGCGTCCGCGTGTTCGGCGGCTCGCACGGCAACGGCAACGCGAAATCTGTCGCGCCGACGACTAGCCAGGCGGCGGCGCCCGCGAAACCCGGGATCAAGCTGGCCGGCCAACTCACCGACCAGGCGGGTGTGCTCGGGCCCATCGAATACGACACGGTGAATCGGGCGCTCACCAAGCTGTACAACATGCGCGGCACGCGGTTGTGGGTGGTGTATGTCCGGACCTTCGACGGCCAAAAGCCGTTCAAATGGGCAGAGGAGGCGATGCGTGCCAACAACTTGACCGACAACGACGCCATCCTTGCCGTCGCCACCGAGGAGCCCGCGTACTCGTTCCGGGTGCCCAACGCCGTGACCGCCGGAAGGGCGATCGACCTCGAAGTCATTCGGCGAGATCGCATCTCACCGGCGGTCTTTCGTCACGAATGGACACGTGCGGCCCTCGAAGCAGCCAACAGCCTGGACGTCGCGCCGCGCTAATTCTCGGGTTCGAGCAGCGCGTCGGCATCGAAGCAGCTGTGGTCTCCGGTGTGGCACGCGCCGCCGACCTGGTCGACCGTCAGCAGCACGGCGTCACCGTCGCAGTCCAGGCGCACCGAGTGCACATGCTGGGTGTGCCCCGACGTCGCGCCCTTGATCCACTGCTCGCCGCGGGACCGCGAAAAGTAGGTGGCCTCGCGGGTTTTCAGGGTGCGGGCCAGCGCTTCGTCGTCCATCCAGGCGACCATCAGCACGTCCCCGCTGCCCCGCTCCTGCACGACGGCGGTGAACAGGCCGTCGGAATTGCGTTTGAGGCGCGAAGCGATGTCGGGATCGAGTGTCATCGTACCGTGATCCCTTCTGCGGCCATCGCCGCCTTCACCTGCCCGATCGTCAACTCCCGGAAGTGAAAGACGCTGGCCGCCAACACCGCATCGGCACCGGCTTCGACCGCGGGCGCGAAGTGGTCGACCGCGCCCGCGCCCCCGCTGGCGATCACCGGAACAGTGACCGCCGCGCGGACCGCGCGCAGCATCGCCAGATCGAAACCGGCCTTGGTGCCATCGGCGTCCATCGAATTGAGCAGAATCTCCCCCACCCCGAGGTCGGCGCCGCGGGCCGCCCACTCGACGGCGTCGATGCCGGTGCCGCGACGGCCGCCGTGCGTGGTGACCTCCCAGCCCGACCGCGTCGGCGCCGAACCCGGCGGCACCGTACGGGCGTCGACGGACAACACGATGCACTGCGAGCCGAATTGCCTTGACATCTCGGCCAATAGGTCGGGGCGCGCGATCGCGGCGGTATTCACCGAGACCTTGTCCGCGCCCGCCCGGAGCAGGACGTCGACGTCGGCCACGGCGCGGACGCCGCCGCCGACGGTCAGCGGGATGAACACCTGCTCGGCGGTGTGGCGCACCACGTCCAGCATCGTCGCCCGGCCCGACGAGGACGCCGTCACGTCCAGAAAGGTCAGCTCGTCGGCGCCCTCGGCGTCATAGGCCGCGGCGAGTTCGACGGGGTCGCCCGCGTCGCGCAGGTTCTCGAAATTGACTCCCTTGACCACACGCCCGTCGTCGACGTCCAGGCACGGAATCACCCGCACGGCAAGGTCGGTAGCCGAGTGCATCTCAGTAGTCCTCCGGTCGGCCGGCGCTGCGCAGAATCTCGAGGATTTCCCCATACGCTCCGGGGGCGGCGGCCAGCACCGACCGGGACTCGGGGGTCCAGGGTTGACCGAGTAGATCGGTGACAGTGCCACCGGCGGCGCGAACCTGCGCGACCCCGGCGGCGTGATCCCACACCTGGCCGCCGAAATGAACTGCGCACGAGAGGATTCCGTCGGCCACGTAGACCAGGTCAAGACCGGTCGAGCCGTGCATGCGCAGTCGCGAGGACACCCGGCTCAGCTTTTCCAGCACCGCCAGGCGGTAGCGCCCCGGGAATCGTCCCCGCGAACCGGCGTTGAATGTGCCGACGCCGATCAGGGTGTCGGCCAATCGCGTATGACTCAACGGCGTCTGCGCGACATCGTTTTTCATCAGCGGCCCTTCGCCGACGGCCAGGTAGCGGTCGTCCGTGAACGGTATCCAGGTCAAGCCGGCCACCGGCTCGCCCTCGTGCAGCAGGCCCAGCAGTATCGCCGCCATCGGTGAGCCGGCGGCGTAGTTGAAGGTGCCGTCGATCGGGTCCAGCACCCACACCCACGGCGAATCGACCGGCGTGCCACCGAATTCCTCGCCATGCACTCCGATTCCGGTGGCCGCTTCCAGCGCGGCGACAACCTGCCGCTCGATCGCCAGATCCACCTGGGTGGCGAAGTCGTTGCCCTTCTTGCGAACCGCCGAGTCGGCGCGATGGCCGGCCACGAACGGCTCCACTGCTGCATCGAGGATTGTCGACGCCTCGGCCAGCAGTGCGTGCAGATCCATCGTTCTACTGCCGTACCGCGTCCAGTGCCTGCGGCAAGGTGAACCGCCCGGCGTAGAGCGCCTTGCCCACGATGGCTCCCTCGACGCCGCGGTCGGTGAGAGTGGCGATCGCCCGCAGGTCGTCCAGGCTCGAGACGCCACCGGACGCGATGACCGGGGCATCGGTGCGCTCGGCGACGCTGGCCAGCAGGTCGAGGTTGGGGCCGCCCAGCGTTCCGTCCTTGGTGACGTCGGTGACGACGAACCGCGAACATCCTTCGCCGTCAAGGCGTTCCAGCACATCCCACAGATCGCCACCATCGGTTTCCCAGCCCCGCCCGCGCAGCCGGTGCTCGCCTCCCGGATGGCTAGGGTCGATCTGGACGTCCAGGCCGACGGCGACCCTCTCACCGTGCTCGCTGATCGCCCGCGCGCACCACTGCGGATTCTCCAGCGCCGCTGTGCCCAGGTTGACCCGGGCACAGCCGGTGGCCAGCGCCGCGGCCAGCGAATCGTCGTCGCGGATCCCGCCGGACAGCTCCACCTGCACATCGAGCTTGCCCACCACCTCGGCGAGCAATTCGCGGTTGGACCCGCGGCCGAACGCGGCGTCGAGGTCCACCAGATGAATCCAGTCGGCTCCGTCGCGCTGCCAGTTCAGCGCAGCGTCCAGCGCCGAGCCGTACTCGGTCTCGCTGCCGGCCTTGCCCTGCACCAGGCGCACGGCACGGCCTTCGACGACGTCGACAGCGGGTAACAAAATCAACAAAGCTCCTCCTGAGCGCCGAGACTGCAACTAGCGACGCGTCCTCTCGGCTCGTGCGTCGTGGAATACAGTTTCGCGCAAATCGTCACAGGGCGTGGACCCAGTTGCTCAACACGGCCGCACCGGCATCCCCACTCTTCTCCGGGTGGAATTGAGTGGCCGCCAGCGGCCCGTCCTCGACCGCCGCCAGAAACCGCACCTGATGGGTGGCCCACGTCAGCACCGCCTCCGGCGAGCCTTCCCACCGCTGCGCGGCGTAGGAATGCACGAAGTAGAACCGCGCGGACGCGTCCAAGCCCTTGAAAAGCCCACTGCCCGGACCGGATTGGACGACATTCCAGCCCATGTGCGGGATCACCGGGGCATCCAGCCGAGTCACGGATCCGGGCCATTGCCCACACCCCGACGTCTCGACCCCGAACTCCACGCCGCGCGTGAACAGGATCTGCATGCCGACGCAGACCCCGAGCACCGGGCGCCCGGCGGCCACCCGTTCGGCGATGATCCGCTCCCCCGCGATCTTGCGCAGGCCGGTCATGCACGCCTCGTACGCGCCGACCCCGGGCACCACCAGCCCGTCGGCTGCCGCGGCCGCACCCGCATCGGCGGTGACCTCCACAGTCGCACCGACCCGCTCCAGCGCACGCTGCGCAGACCGGAGGTTGCCTGAGCCGTAGTCCAGCACCACGACGGATCGCTTTGTCACAAAACACCTTTGGTGGACGGCACACCCGACACCCGGGGGTCGGGCTCGACCGCTTGGCGCAGCGCGCGCGCGACGGCCTTAAACTGCGCTTCGGTGATGTGGTGCGGGTCGCGCCCGTACAGCACCCGCACGTGCAGGGCGATGCGGGCGTTGGCCGCCAGCGATTCGAACACATGCCGGTTGATCACGGTGTGATAGGGCACCGAGTTTCCGGCGATCGTGGTGTGCTGCAGGTGATCCGGCTCGCCGCTGTGCACGCAGTACGGCCGGCCCGACACGTCGACCGCGGCGTGGGCCAGCGTCTCGTCCATCGGAATGAACGCGTCCCCGAACCGGCGGATACCCTTCTTGTCGCCCAGAGCCTCCCCGAGCGCCTGGCCCAGCACAATCGCGGTGTCCTCGATCGTGTGGTGCCCTTCGATCTCCACGTCGCCCTTGGTGCGCACGGTCAGGTCGAAGCTGGCGTGACTGCCCAACGCGGTCAGCATGTGGTCGTAGAACGGCACACCGGTGTCGACGTGCACCTGACCGGTGCCATCGAGGTCGAGCTCGACGACGATGTCGGATTCCTTGGTGCGGCGCTCGATTCGCGCGCGACGAGTCGCAATGGTTGTCACGGGGCTCCTAATACATGATCGCGGTCCGCCGCACGCGGCGTCGTCGCGCCGGCGGTCGCTGCGACCGGGCGGGAATCGGCCGGGGCCAGCTCGGTGGCGGCGATCTGGGCGCTCGCCTCGAGGAATGCGTCGTTCTCGTCGGCAAGTCCGATGGTGGTGCGCAGGTAGCCGGGAATGCCGACGTCGCGGATCAGCACGCCAACCTCCAGGTAGCGCCGCCAGGCGGCGGGCGCGTCGGCGAATTCGCCGAACAACACGAAGTTCGCGTCGCTGGGGATCACCCGAAATCCCAAGTGGCTCAACCCTGCCACGACTCGTTCGCGTTCGGAGATCAAGGTGGACACGCTGGCCAGGGTGTCGTCGGCGTGGCGCAGCGCGGCCCGGGCGGCGGCCTGGGTGACCGATGACAGGTGATAGGGCAATCGCACCAGCAGCATCGCGTCGATGAGAGCCGGCGTGGCGACCAGATACCCCAACCGGCCACCGGCGAACGCGAACGCCTTGCTCATCGTGCGGCTGACGACCAGCCGGGTCAGGTACTCCTCGATCAGCTCGACGGCGCTGGGCTGCGACGAGAACTCGCCGTACGCCTCGTCGACGATCAGAATGCCAGGTGTCACGTCGAGCAGCCGGCGCAGGTCTGCCAGCGGAATGCTTTGTCCGGTCGGGTTGTTCGGGCTGGTGACGAACACCACGTCCGGTTTGCGCTCGGTGATGGCGGCGACGGCGGCGTCGATGTCGAGATTGAAGTCGTCACCGCGCGGGGCCTCGATCCATTCGGTGCGGGTGCTGTCGGAGATCAGCGGGTGCATCGAATAAGACGGAACGAACCCGATCGCGCTGCGTCCCGGCCCGCCGAACGCCTGCAACAGCTGCTGCAAGATCTCATTGGAACCATTGGCGGCCCAAAGATTTTCGTAACTGAGCAGGGTGCCGGTCTGCGCGGTGAGGTAGCTCGCCAGATCGGTGCGCAACGCCACCGCGTCGCGGTCCGGGTATCGGTGTAAATCGGTGGCGACTTCCTGCACGGACCGGACGACGTCGTCGACCAGAGCCTGGCTGGGCGGGTGCGGGTTCTCATTGGTGTTCAGCCGCACCGGAACCGCCAGTTGCGGTGCGCCGTAAGGCGATTTGCCGCGCAAGTCGTCGCGCAGCGGCAGCTCGTCGAGGGTGACCTGCCGTTCGGATGCGGTCATCGTTCGAACCTCCGCCGGACCGCCTCGCCATGGGCGGGCAGATCTTCGGCTTTCGCGAGTGTGACCACGTGTCCGGAGACGTCCTTGAGGGCCGCCTCGGTGTAGTCCACCACGTGGATGCCACGCAGGAAGGTCTGCACAGACAGACCGCTGGAGTGCCGGGCGCTGCCCGCGGTCGGCAGCACGTGGTTGGAGCCGGCGCAGTAGTCGCCGAGGCTGACCGGCGAGTACGGACCGACGAAAATGGCTCCGGCCGAACGTATTCGGGCGGCAACCCGCGGGGCGTCGGCGGTCTGGATCTCGAGATGCTCGGCCGCGTAGGCGTTGACCACCGTGACACCGGCGTCGAGGTCGTCAACCAGGATGATCGCCGATTGCGGGCCGCTGAGCGCGGTCGTCACCCGTTCCCGGTGGACCGTGGTCTGCAGCTGCGCGGCGACCTCGGTGTCGGTGGCCGCGGCCAGCTCTTCGCTCGCGGTCACCAGCACGCTGCCGGCCATCTCGTCGTGCTCGGCTTGGCTGATCAGGTCGGCGGCCACGTGCGCCGGGTCGGCGGTGTGGTCGGCGAGGATGGCGATCTCGGTTGGCCCGGCTTCGGCGTCGATGCCGACCAGCGAGCGGCAGAGCCGCTTAGCGGCCGTGACGTACACGTTGCCGGGCCCGGTGATCAGGTCGACCGGCGCCAGTTGTGTGCCGTCGGTGTCGACGCCGCCGTAGGCCAGCAACGCCACCGCCTGCGCCCCGCCGACCGCCCACACCTCGTCCACGCCGAGCAGCCGGGCCGCGGCCAGGATCGTGGGGTGCGGCAAGCCGTCAAATCGGGCCTGCGGCGGACTGGTCACCACCAGCGAGTCGACCCCCGCCGCCTGCGCGGGTACCACGTTCATCACCACGCTGGACGGATACACCGCGTTACCACCGGGAACGTACAGGCCGACCCGCTCGACGGGGACCCATCGCTCGGTGACGCTTGCCCCCGGCCCGAGCACCGTGGTGGTGTCGGTCCGGCACTGGTCGGCGTGTACGGCGCGGGTCCGCTCGATCATCACCTGCAGCGCGTCGCGGACGTTGTCGTCCAGCCCGTCCAGCGCGGCCCGCAACGCGGCCACGGGCACCCGTACCGCCGCGGGGCGTACGCCGTCGAACGACTCGCCGTAGTCCAGCGCAGCCTCGGCCCCACGCTCGGCGACGGCCGCCACGATCGGCTGCACCTTCGACAACACCGACTCCACATCAGCCCCGCCGCGCGGCAACGCCGCCCGCAGCCGGGCAGCCGTCAGCTCCGCGCCCCGCAGGTCGATGCGGGCCAGCACAGAAGGGGGTGTGGCAGTCACAGCGTCCATTGTCCCAGAGGAACTCAAATCAATATCCGACCGGTACAGTGCCGATAATCAGCGCACAGACGTTCCGCAAGGGAGTGGGCATGTCCACAAAGGATCACCCGAACAACGCCCCGGGCATCCCGATGGTGTATCCGACGTGGTTTGAGAACTTCCAGGTCAAATACGTCAACCCGGCGTTGAAGCCGATCGCGCGCTTCCTGCCCGGCACGGGCACGATCGAGCATCGCGGCCGCACGTCGGGCAAGACGTACAGGACCATCGTCACGGCCTATCGAAACGGCAATGTGTTGGCGATCGCGCTGGGCCACGGCAAGACCGACTGGGTGAAGAACGTGCTGGCCGCCGGTCAGGCTGACCTGCACTTTGCCCGCAGCGTCGTGCACATCACCAATCCCCGGATCCTGCCCGCGGGGTCCGACGGCACGGGCCTGCCCCGGCTGGTGCGTCTGCAGTTGCGCCGGATGGCGGTGCTGGTCAGCGACATCGCCTGAGGTCGGCGACCACAACGCAGGTCGAGTGTGCGCTGAGGCCGGCGAGTGTGCATCCAGGCCGGCCTGGATGCACACTCAACGCCTGCAACCTAGGCCCGGGTGAAGACGGTCTTGCCGGCCATCGTCGGCCATACCGACGGCGCTTCGGACCAGGGCACCACCCGGTCGACGGCCGGTGACAGGTCGCACCCGCCGGCCAGCAACTCCAGCACCTGCGGAATCGCCGAGCGCGCGTTGACCCGCCCGGTGACGAACCTCACCCCGCGCGTGTACATCGGCAGCAGCGGCATCTCGACGGTCGGCTGGTAGTAGATCCCCGTGTCGGTGCACACGCCGTCCGGCCAGGTCGCCCGCAGCGTGGCGGCCAGCAGCGACGGATCGGCGGAGGTGTGCACCGTGACCGGATACGGCTCCCAGGTCTTATCGGGCTTCACCCGATCGTGGACCACCGCGCCGAGCTTCTCGGCGGCCGTCAGCCGGCGCACATCGTGGTCGACGTAGTCGACCCGGGCTCCCAGCGCGGCCGCGAACGCGGTTGCGTACAGCCCGATCGAGAGCTTGCCCACCACCAGCACCCGGCGGTCGGCCGGATCGAGCGCGGCCAACTCGGCCGCATACGGCCCCACCGCCCGCCAGCCGTCGGGAATGTTGTCCGACAGCGAGGCGATGGCGTTGGGCTGCACGCCATCCGGGACGGGGAGCAGCATCGCGTCGGCGTAGGGCACCAGCACCTCGTCCGACATGAATCCGCCGCCGTTCAGCCCGGCGAGCGGGCCGAGACCGTACATCGCCATCAGCGGCACCGAGCCACACGAGCCGGTCACGCCGCGGCGGCAGGCCGAACAGCTGCCGCAATTGATCTGGAACGGCACGACGACCCAGTCGCCCGGCCGAACGGTGCTCACGGCATCGCCGACGGCCACCACCTCGGCCAGCCCCTCGTGCCCGACGGCGTAGCCGGGCGGCAGCGGCGCCTGGCCGTTGGCAACCGCGATGTCGAGATCGCAGCAGGCCACCAACAGCGGCCTGACCACGGCTTGTTCCGGAGCGCTGATCTCCGGCTCCGGCACATCGCGCCAGATATAACGTCCGGCGTCTTCGAAGGTCAGCTGCCGCATCCGGGCCAGCCCTACATATCCAGCCCGATATCGAGCACGCGTACCGAGTGCGTCAGCGCGCCGACGGCCAGGTAGTCCACGCCGGTGCCGGCGTAGTCCGCGGCGGTCTCCAGGCTCAGCCCACCCGACGACTCCAGCAACACCGCGGGTGCGCGCGAGTCACGACGCTGCACGGCGATCTGGGTCTGCCACACCGGGAAATTGTCCAACAGGATCAACTCCGGCTTCTCGGGCAGTACCTCGTCGAGCTGCTCGAGCGAGTCGACTTCGACCTCACACGGCAGATCGGGTGCGGCCTCGCGCACCGCCTGCAGCGCCGCGACGACCGATCCGGCGGCCGCCACGTGGTTGTCCTTGATCAGTGCGGCGTCGCCCAGCCCGAGGCGGTGGTTGACCCCGCCGCCGATCCGGACCGCGTACTTCTGCAGGGCGCGCAGGCCGGGCAGCGTCTTGCGGGTATCGCGGACCTGCGCCTTGGTGCCGCTGACGGCGTCCACCCAGGCCGCGGTCGCGGTGGCGATCCCCGACAGGTGGCAGATCAGGTTCAGCATCGTCCGCTCGGCGGTCAACAGCCCACGGTTCTCAGCCCGCACCGTCAAGACCGGCTGGCCGGGTTGCACGCGGGCGCCGTCGTCGACGCGGTCGAGCACCTGATAGCCGTCGGCACCGAGCACCTCGTCGAGCACCAGCAGGGCGACATCCAATCCGGCGATGACGCCGGCCTCGCGGGGCACCATGGCCGCCGTCGCTTCGCCGGCGGGCACCGTCGCGAGGGTGGTGACGTCGGGGCCGTAGCGCAGATCCTCGTCCAGGCCGCGCCGGACGGTGTCGAGGGCAACGGCCAGCTCCGCGTCGGACAACGTCATCAGGACACCGCCGCCAGGTCTTCGGCGTACACCGTGTCGGCCGACCGGACCATGATGCTGCGGGCCTTGTCCGGCGCGGACTCCGGGTATTCGGCGCGGTGGTGGCAGCCCCGGCTTTCGCTGCGGGCCAACGCCGCAGCGGCCACCGCGCGGGCGGTGAGCGTCAACGCGACGTCCTCGAAATCGCGACGGCCCTCGATCGCGCGGACCCGCGCCCGGGACAGCGTCTCGGACAGCCGCTGCAGCCCGGAGGCGTCGCGCACCACCGACGCGTCGCGAGTCATCGCGGATTGCAGTTCGCGGCGTTTCGACGCGGTGTGGGCGATCGGCTCGGGCGGGGTCGCGAGCGCCCGTCCGGTCGCCAGCGCGTGTGTCGAAGCGGCCTTTCCGGCACGGCCGCCGACCACCAGACCTTCCAGCAAGCTGTTGGACGCCAAGCGATTCGCTCCGTGCATGCCGGTGCGGGCCACCTCACCGGCGGCGAACAGCCCGGGCAATTCTGTCCGGCCGTGCACGTCGGTGACCACGCCACCGCAGCTGTAGTGCGCGCCCGGTACCACCGGGATGGGTTGGCGGACCGGGTCGACGCCGGCGGCCCGGCACGCGGCGGTGACGTTGGGGAACCGCGCCGCGAAACCGTCGATGCCGCGCGCGTCGAGGAAGACGCATTCGTCGCCGGTGGCCCTCAGCCGTGCATCGATGGCCCCCGCGACGACATCGCGCGGCGCCAGGTCTCCCATCGGGTGCACTCCCGCGGTGACCGAATTGCCTTGCCGGTCAATCAATACCGCACCCTCACCGCGGATGGCTTCGGTGATCAGCGGCCGGCGACCGCCGGCCTGTCCACCGAACAGCATGGTGGGGTGGAACTGGATGAACTCGAGATCGCTGACCGCGACGCCGGCCCACAACGCCAAAGCGATTCCGTCGCCAGTGGATCCGTCCGGGTTGGTGGTCGCGCTGTAGAGATGCCCGAGGCCGCCGGAGGCCAGGATCACCGACGGCGCGCTGATGATCCCGATGCCGTCCGGATTGCCCACGGCTACGCCGGTCACCGCCGCACCGTCATGCAGCACCCGCAGTGCCACGTGGCTGCTGCGGATGTCCAGCATCCGGGCGGCATGGTCGAGTGCCCGCTGCACCTCGGCGCCGGTGGCGTCGCCGCCGGCATGAACGATGCGACGCCGCGAGTGCCCGCCCTCGCGGGTCAGCGCCCACCGGCCGGGCATTGATTCGTCGAATCGAGCACCGTTGGAGACCAATTCGCTGACCGCGCGGTAGCCGTCGGCGACGATCGAGTAGACCGCGCCCGGATCGCACATCCCGGCACCCGCGGCCAGCGTGTCGTCGACGTGCGCCTCGACCGAGTCGTCGTTGTCCGGCAGCACGACCGCGATCCCGCCCTGCGCGTAGTGCGTAGCGGTGACCCCGTGGGTTTCTTCGGCCTTGTTGAGCACGACGACGTTGCGGCCGGCCCGGTGAGCCGCCAGCGCGGCGGCCAATCCCCCGACACCCGTGCCGATTACGACGACGTCAGCGCTATCGGTCCAAGCGGGACGGGTCATCATTCGCCGCCGCCCGGCTGGCCGATCTCGATCATGCGCTGCACGCTGCGCCGGCCCGCCGCCGCGATGTCCGGGTCGACGTGAACCTCGTCGGCGCCGTCGACCAGGCAGCGCAACAACGCCGCGGGGGTGATCATCTTCATGTACTTGCAGGACGCGCGGTCGTTGACCGCCTGGAAGTCGACTTGCGGTGCGGCGCGGCGCAATTGGTGCAACATGCCGACCTCGGTGGCGACCAGGACCTTGCGGGCGCGCGTCTGGTGTGCCGCGTCCAGCATGCCGCCGGTGGAAAGGATCTTGACCCGTTCGGCGGGAAAGGCTCCCTCGCCGGCGAGGTACAACGCCGAAGTCGCACAACCACATTCGGGGTGTACATACAGTTCGGCGTCGGGATTGGCGCGGGCCTGATCGGTGAGCTCGTCGCCGTTGATTCCGGCGTGCACGTGGCATTCACCGGCCCACACGTGGACGTTCTTGCGACCGGTCACCCGGCGCACGTGGGCTCCGAGGAATTGGTCCGGGCAGAACAGCACCTCGCGGTCGGGGTTGATCGACTCGACCACGTCGACCGCGTTGGACGAGGTGCAGCAGATGTCGGTGAGCGCCTTCACGGCCGCGGTGGTGTTGACGTAGGAGACGACGACGGCGCCGGGGTGCTCGTCCTTCCAGGCGCTCAGCTCGTCGGGAGTGATGGAATCGGCCAGCGAACAACCCGCCCGCTGATCAGGGATCAGCACGGTTTTGTGCGGGCTCAGAATCTTGGCCGTCTCGGCCATGAAGTGCACGCCACAGAACACGATGGTGTCCTCCGGTGCTTCGGCGGCGATGCGCGACAGCGCAAGCGAATCGCCGACGTGATCGGCGACGTCCTGAATCGCGGGCAACTGGTAGTTGTGGGCGAGCACGGTGGCGCCGCGCAGGTTCGCCAGGCGGCGAATCTCGCTGGCCCACTGCTTATCACCGTCTACGCCGCCGTAGCCGGTGGGCGAGTCGGTGATGCTGGCAACCATGTCTTCGGCGAGCGAGTCCATGCGATTCATGACCGTCACGGCGGCTCCTTTCGACTTAGGAGGTTTTCGACTTACAATCGAAAACATGCCCAATGGTAGCACCGCGCATGAAGTGCTCGCGGTCGTGTTCCAAGTTCGCCAGGCGACCGAGCAGGTTAAGGGCGCCTCCCGAAAGGGAAAACCGCAGCTTAACGTGCTGTTATGGGAGCGTGCGCGGGATCCGCAACGCGGTTCTTGGTCGCTGCCGGGCGGGCGGTTGCGCAACGACGAGGACATGACCACCTCGGTGCGGCGCCAGCTGGCCGAAAAAGTGGATCTGCGCGAGCTGGCTCACCTGGAGCAGCTCGCCGTGTTCTCCGACCCCGGCCGGGTGCCGGGCGCGCGGGTGATCGCGTCGACATTCCTGGGCCTGGTGCCCTCCCCCGCCACTCCGGAGCTGCCGCCGGACACCCGGTGGCACCCGGTGAGCGCACTGCCGCCGATGGCGTTCGATCACGGCCCGATGGTGACGCACGCGCATGCCCGGCTGGTCGCCAAGATGTCCTACACAAACATCGGATTTGCGTTGGCGCCAAGGGAATTCGCGCTGTCCACGCTGCGTGACATCTACAGCGCAACCCTGGGCTACCAAGTGGACGCGACGAATCTGCAGCGAGTGCTGGCCCGTCGCGGCGTGATCACGCAGACCGGCACCATCGCGCAGTCGGGCCGCAGCGGGGGGCGACCGGCCGCGTTGTACCACTTCACCGACGCCGCGCTGCGAGTCACTGACGAATTCGCCGCGCTGCGGCCGCCCGGCCAGCCTTGATCTGCGTCACCCGCGCCCACTTGACGAGCAATCGCTCACAAGCTGGCCATTACAGTTTGGTTACCGACTGTTCATGCGCGAAAATGCCCGATGGCCTAGAAGGGATCCTGAATTGGTTGAACTCGGCAATTTGGCAGGTACCGACGGTGCGGAATGGATCGGTCGGCCGCCACACGAGGCATTGCAGCCCAAGGCGCGCCCACTGCTGCCCTCAGACGACCCGTTCTATCAGCCGCCGTCCGGCTTCCAGCACGCCGAACCCGGCACCGTGCTGCGCTCCCGCGATGTCGAACTGGCCTTTCTCGGCCTGATTCCGCAATCGGTTTCGGCCATCCAGCTGCTCTACCGGACCACGGACATGAACGGCGCGCCCGAGGCGTGCGTGACGACGGTCCTCGTCCCGGCCGAACGCGTTGCCGGTCAGAACACCCCGCTGCTGTCCTACCAGTGCGCGATCGACGCCATGTCGGCGCGTTGCTTTCCGTCCTATGCACTGCGCAGAAGATCGAAGGCGCTGGGTTCCATCGCCCAATTGGAGCTCTTCCTGGTCGCCGCGGCCGTCGCCGAGGGTTGGGTGGTCTCGGTGCCCGACCATGAAGGACTGCTGGGCATGTGGGGTGCCCCCTTCGAACCCGGCTACCGCACCCTCGACGGCATCCGGGCCGCCATGAACTCGTCCCGGATCCCGACGTCCACAAAGGCGCCGATCGGGCTGTGGGGATACTCCGGCGGTGGGCTGGCCAGTGCCTGGGCTGCCGAGGTGTGCGCCGACTACGCGCCCGAGCTGGACGTCGTCGGGGCGGTGCTGGGTTCGCCGGTCGGCGATCTGGGCCACACCTTCCGGCGCCTCAACGGCGGCTTCCTGGCGGGCCTGCCCGCGATGGTGGTGGCCGCGCTGGCACACATCTACCCCGACCTGAACAGGGTCATCGAAGAGCACACCAACGACGAAGGACGCGCCCTGCTGGACCGGCTGGAGTCGATGACGACGGTCGAGGCCGTACTGCGAATGGCCGGCAAGAACATGGGCGACTACCTCGACGAGCCGCTCGAGGACATCTTGTCGACCCCCGAGGTGTCTTATGTCTTCGACAACATCAAGCTCGGCGTCGCGACACCCGCGCCGCCGGTCTTGATCGTGCAGGCCGTCCACGACTACCTGATCGACGTCCACGACATCGACGCGCTGGCGGACTCCTATTCGGCCGGCGGCGCCAGCGTCACCTACCACCGCGACGCGTTCAACGAGCACATGCTCCTGCACCCGCTGTCGGCGCCGATGACGCTGCGCTGGCTCACCGACCGCTTCGCCCGCCGGCCGATCAACGAACACCTGATCAGGACCGTGTGGCCGACGGCGTTCAACCCCATGACCTACGCCGGCATGATGCGACTGGGCGTGATCGCGGCCAAGGTGCTGACCGGACGAAAGATTCATCGCCGTCCGTTGTGACGCGTCCGCTAGGACACGGAGGCTTCCGGCTCCATCGGCCGCGCGTGGGATGGCTGATCGGTGAGCCCTGAGCTGCCCAGGTCGTCGTGGGCGCTTCCGGCCGCCAGCAGGGCATAGACCAGTGCGGCGATGGCGGCGGGCCACAGCAGCGTGGTGGCGATCTGGAGCGGGCCGGGGCCGAAGAACACCGGCGGCGCTTGGATGACGTAGGACACCGCGGGGCTGCCCACCACCGGCACCTTGTCGACGTCGAGCGCGCCGTAGCGCAGCAGGGCCAGCACCGCCCCCACCGCCGACGCCACGCCGGCCGCACCGACCATGCCGAGTGTCAGGCCGACGACCATGCCCGGGCCCCGCAGCCGGCGCCACTGCCACGCCAGCACCGATGCCACCACCGCCAGCACCGTCAACAGACCCAGCATCAGGCACGGCACGTCGAAGAAGTGCTGAGATTCGGTGCCCAGGTAGTCATGCACCCGCTCGCCGGAGCGGGTGATCGCCACCACCAAGTGAATCGGCGGGGCCATCCACGCCCACAGACCGCCCACCAACACCCCGGTCGCCGAAAGCCCGAGGACCGCAACGACGATCGCGCGCACCCGCGACGGCCGGGCGGGTTGCACAGCCGTCGGCACCGCGGGCTCGGGGGCCGCGGGCGCCCAGGGCTCGGTCACCGCTGAGTCTCCAGTTCCGCCGAGTCCACCTCGCCGTGTCGCGAGCAACGCGCGCGCCAGCCGTCGGGGCGAACCTGGACGATCATCCGGCGCCCGCATTCGGCGCAGAAGCGCGGCGGCTCAAGACCCAGCTGGGCCGCGGTTGGCACCGTCGTACCCCCCAATTCCCCGGTGTAGACGTTGTAGACGCCGGCGCTGACGGGAGCGCCCAGATCTCCAACCACAAGACTCAAACCTAGCCGCTACCGCGTGGCTTACAAGCTGGCATTGAGCGCCTTGATCGGCATCTGCAGATCCTCGAGCAGCTCCAGATCGGATTCGGCGGGGCGGCCCAGGGTGGTCAGATAGTTCCCGACGATCACGGCGTTGATCCCGCCCAGGATGCCCTGCTTGGCGCCCAGGTCGCCCAGGGTGATCTCCCGGCCACCGGCGAACCGCAGCATGGTGCGCGGCAACGCCAGCCGGAACGCGGCCACCGACTTCAGTGCTTCGCCGGCCGGCATCACCTCAAGATCGCCGAACGGCGTGCCGGGCCGCGGGTTGAGGAAGTTCAGCGGCACCTCGTCGGGGCCGAGCTCGGCGAGGTCGGCGGCGAATTCCGCGCGCTGCTCCAGGGTTTCTCCCATGCCGAGGATGCCGCCGCAGCACACCTCCATGCCCGCGTCGCGCACCATCGTCAACGTCTGCCAGCGCTCTTCCCAGGTGTGGGTGGTGACGACATTGGTGAAGAACGACTTCGCGGTCTCCAGGTTGTGGTTGTAGCGGTGCACGCCCATCGCGGCGAGCTCGTCGACCTGCTCGGCGGTCAGCATGCCCAGCGAGCAGGCGACGTTGATCTCGACCTCGTTGCGGATCGCCTCGATGCCGGCCGCGACCTGGGACATCAGCCGCTTGTCCGGACCGCGTACCGCGGCCACGATGCAGAATTCGGTGGCACCCGACTTCGCGGTTTGCTTGGCGGCCTCGACCAGGCTCGGGATGTCCAGCCAGGCGCTGCGCACCGGCGAGGCGAACAGCCCGGATTGGGAGCAGAAGTGGCAGTCCTCGGGACAGCCGCCGGTCTTGAGGCTGATGATGCCCTCGACCTCGACCTCGGGGCCGCACCAGCGCATGCGCACCTCGTGGGCCAGCGCCAGCAGCTCCTCGAGCCGCTCGTCGGGCAATTGCAACACCTGCAGGACCTGATCCCGGCTCAATCCCTCGCCGCCCTCGAGCACCTGCCGGCGGGCTACCGCCAGGATGTCTGCTTCATCGCCGGCTTCGGTGGTGGGTCGAGTTGCCGCTTGCGTCACCCAGTACTCCCCTGCATCTTTGTCGCGTCCGCGTCCGCGGTCACATCCGCCACCACGCCGTGGCAGCCTGAACGAAACGGTATTCAACGTAGGGTAACGGCCCGCGGGTGCGCGCCCGCGACGCGGGCGAGCCGCGGCCGTGGATATGGCGACTTCAGGGGTATACGGGAATCATGGCCACTGAGCATGTCGAGTACCTGGCACACCACATGCTTCTGCTGGCGCTGCCGGCCTTCTTGCCGGCCGTGATCGTCGTCGCCGTGATCCTCTACGCCGCGTTGAAGGACCGGCGCACCGGACAAACCGACGACGCCGGGGGCCAACCGGGCGCGACTGACGACCCAGGTGACCGATAGGCCCACACCAGTTCCGTTGCAACTGTTCACCAATACGCCATTTGCTGAAGCATTAGTCCAGTCCAAAAGGCTTCAATGACAGAACCAACGCCGTATACGACCGTTCACTAACTCTTGCGGGAACGGGCTACTTACCGGTAACCTGCGCGGTAGAAGGGTCTGGCCAGTGGCATACGCAGGGGATGTCTGAGCTACCCGAAAATCCGCACGGACCTGGTGATTGACCGGCACGCAATCGGGGCATTACACACAGGATCGTGCACCTGACCTGACGGTAATAAATGACTGTCGGAGCAAACGTCGACGGTCCGCGCAGTAGGAGGACATGACGATGGTGTCAACTGAGCTGCCGCTTCTCGCCGAGCCGTCGGCTCGCGGAGCCGGACTCAACCAGGTGATCGGCCTGACGGTGGCCGCGGTGGTCATCACGCTGGTCATGTTGTGGGTGGGCTACGCGCACCGCTCTCGTCGCATCACGTGGTTGACCCGCGTCGCCGACAAACTCGGCGAGAAATTCCATCGCCCGAACTGGGTGGCGCTGCCGGTCCTGGTCTTCACGACGTCGATCATCTGCGCGCTGTTCGGCTTCATCTGGGACGTCAGCTGGCACATCGGTAACGGCCGCGATCCCGGGCCGTTGGCCAACCCGGCGCACTACTTCATCATCATCGGCCTGTTCGGGGTGTTCCTGGCCGGCATGATCGCGATCGTCATCCCGTACGAGCAGCCCGGCCCGGCGGCGGTGCGTATCACCCGTAACTGGTACGCACCGGTCGGCGGCGTCCTGATGGCCGGCTGCGGGCTCTACGCGATGATCGGCTTCCCGCTCGACGACATCTGGCACCGCATCTTCGGTCAAGACGTCACCCTTTGGGGCCCAACACATTTGATGATGATCGGCGGCGCGTGCTTTTCGCTGTTCGCGGTGCTGATGCTGGAACGTGAAGGCGAGGCCCAACAGGCCATGGAGGCGGCCAAGGGCGCTTTCATCACCTTCCTGCGCTACCTGTCCTTCGGCGGCATGTTCATCGGGCTGTCGGTCTACCAGATCGAATACGACTTCGGTGTCGAGCAGTTCCGGCTGGTGTTGCAGCCGATGATGATCGCCTTCGCGTCCGCACTGGCCGCCGTCGCCGCCCGCGTCACGATGGGCCGCGGCGCCGCGATCATCGCGGCGCTGTTCGCCATCGCGCTGCGCGGTGGGGTCGCGTTGCTGGTGGGCCCGATCCTGGGCGCACCGATCAACTGGTTCCCCCTCTACCTGGGCCCCGCGCTGGTGGTCGAACTGGTGGCGCTGACGCCGGTGTTCAAGCGCCCCATCGCTTTTGGCGCCGTGTCCGGGTTGGGCGTGGCGACGTTCGGGCTGTGGCTGGAATCGCTGTGGATCGCGGCGGTCTACCACTACCCGTGGCCGGTCAGCATGTGGGGCGAGGCCCTGGCGATGGCGGTCCCGGTGGGGGTGTTCTCCGGAATGTGCGGGGCGCTGTTCGGCATGGTGCTGACCGGCCAGCGGCTGCCGCACCGCTGGATCGGCATCTCGACGGTGGTGGCCACCGTCCTGGTGATCGGTGGCGCGGTGGCCAACGGCCTGCACATCGTGGTGCCCGAGCACGGCAAGGCCACCATCACCCTGACCGAGCTGCCCAGCCCCACAGGCCAGCGCATGGTGTCCGCGGATGTGCAACTCACACCGCCCGATGCCGTTGGCCCGCAACCGGATTGGCTGACAATTCTGTCCTGGCAGGGCCGCATGGAGAACCAGCGCGGCCTGGTGATCGACCGGCTCGAGAAGGTCGGACCGGGCCACTACCGGTCCACGCAGCCCGTCCCGGTCTGGGGATCGTGGAAGACGCTGCTGCGGATTCAGGACGGTTACACGATGGCGGGCGTGCCGATCTACGAGCCGGCCGACGACGCCATTCCCGCGGCCGAGGTTCCCGCGCTGTCCTCGATCGACCGGCCGTTCGTGCACGAGATCACCATCCTGCAGCGCGAACGCGACCAGAACGCTCCCAGCTGGCTGTACAACGCCGGTTCGCTGGTCGTGCTGGTCCTGACGCTGATGGTGATCGCCGCTCTGACGTGGGGTGCGGGCCGCATCAACGACGCGCTGTCCGAACCGGAACCGGTCGAGGAAAAACAACCACTACCGCGGGCGGCATGAGCCGATGACGTGGCGCGGCACGCTCAATGCGGCGTGGGTGACGGTGTTGATGTGCGGCCTGATCGCCTGCGGCGGCCCCAAGGGCCAGCCTGCGCCCGGCGCCTTGGACATCGACGTGAAGATCGCCCAGCAGCAGGTCACCCCGACCAACGCGGTACTGCAGGCGAAGGTCAAGCAGCAGATCGTCCTGCACGTCACCAGCGATGCGCCCGATGAACTGCACGTGCACTCGGTGCCCGATCACAAGTTTGCGGTCGCCGCCGAACCCAACCAGACGTTTCAGTTCAGCGTCGACGTCCCCGGCAATGTCGACGTGGAACTCCACCACCTGGACCGGACGATAGCGACGATTCAAGTCCAGCCGTGACGCGGGTGCTGGCCCACGGCCTGGGCGGATCGAGCGATCTTCCGGTCCCCTACGCGTACGCGATGGTCGGCGCCGCGTGGGCGCTGACGTTCACGTTCGCGCTGGTCGCGTTCGCGTGGCGGCGACCTCGATTCGACCCGGAAGCGCCCGGCCATCCGCTGCCCGCGTGGGTGACGACGCTGGTCGACGCCCGGGCGACGCGCTGGACGGTTGCGGCCGTGGCGCTGGCCTTCGCGATATGGGTGGTGCTGGCCGGGTTCTTGGGTCCGCAGACGCGCGCCAACGGCCTGCTCGGGGCGTTCTACGTGCTGCTGTGGGTCGGGCTGGTCGCGCTGTCGCTGGCGTTCGGCCCGGTGTGGCGGGTCGTCTCCCCGGTGCGCACGGTGTACCTGTTGCTGCGCCGCGCCATGCCCGAGCGGCTGAGCCGACCGCGACTGTGCTACCCGGAGAGCTGGGGTTACCGTCCGGCCGCGGTCGGACTGTTCGCCTTCGTGTGGCTGGAGTTGGCCAGCCCGGACTCGGCGTCGCTGCCCTGGGTGCGGAGTTGGCTGCTGATCTACGGGTCTGTGTTGCTGGTCGGGTCGTGGCTGTGCGGGCAACGCTGGCCGGCCAGGGTCGACCCGTTCGGTGTGTACAGCATGGCGGTGTCGCGGCTGTCTCCGTTCTGGCGCTCAAAAGCCAACGGGCAGATCGTGATCGGCAATCCGTTCGACCACCTGCCGTCGCTGCCGGTGCGGCCCGGTGTGGTCGCGATGCTGTCGGTGCTGCTCGGGTCGACGGCGTTCGACAGCTACTCGTCGTCGCCGACCTGGCGGGACTTCGCCGATCGGCTTTCCCGGCTGGCGCACGACGTGCCGCCGACGCTGATGTCGTCCGCGCTGCGGACCGTCGGGCTGCTGGTCTTTATTTCGGTTGTCGCGCTGACCTTTTCGCTGGCGGCCCGGGCAACCGGCGGGGTGAACCGCGAGCAGCGACGCGCCCTGCCCGGTCAGCTGGCACACTCGCTGATCCCGATCGTGGTGGGCTACATCTTCGCCCACTACCTCTCCTATCTGGTGGAACGCGGACAGCAGGCCGTGATCGCGCTGGCCGATCCGTTCGGGCACGGCTGGAACCTGTTGGGACTGGCCCACTTACAGGTGGCCTATGTGTTGTCCCAGCACCCGCCGGTGCTGGCCGGAATCAAGGTGGCCTGCGTGGTGACCGGGCACATCGTCGCGGTGATAGCGGCGCATGACCGGGCGCTGCGGCTGTTGCCGGCCGGCCATCAGCTCACCGGGCAGCTCACCATGATGCTGGTCATGGTCGGCTACACGTTCACCGGCCTGTACTTGCTCTTCGGCAGCTAGAGCGGGTGCTCGACGCGTTCGTCGCCGTCCCAGCGCCGTAACCCGGCGAAGTGTCCGTCGAGCTGTGCCGGGTTGGCCGCAATGGTCAGCGCCGGCCCCAGATGGTCGGCGTCGATCCGCCGGGCCAGCGTGACGTGGGCCGTCCACTGACCGGGCACACTGTTCGGCAGCGGCGCGGGCAGCAGATGCGCGGCGGCGAGGCGGTGGACTTCGGCGTGCAGATCCAACAACTCGGCGCTGGGCAGGATCAGCCGGGCGAACACGACATTGGACCGGCCGAACAAGACCGGCGCTCCGATCGCGCAGCGCAACGGCAGCCGCCGCAGCACCGGCCGCAGCGCCTCGTCGACGGCCGGGTCGATGCGCTCGGCGACGGCTACCGTCACGTGCGGACGTCCGGGCGGTATTCGGCAAGGCAGGTCGGCGGCGGCCAGGTCGTCCCAGATCCGCCGGAGCGCGGCCTCGGTATCACGGTCGAACAGCAACTCGATCGAATGGACCATCAGCCGGCCCTCAACCAACCACAGCGCTCACCCAGTCACGGTCGAATGCCGCGGCGCTCATCGTGGCGAAGTCGTCGGCGCTCAGCGCGCCGGCCCCGGCGGGCAGCGCGGCCCGCACCGGCGCCATCCGCTCCAGGGCGCATCGGTTGGACGTCTCCAGCACTGTCGCTCGCGACGGCCAGCTGCCGATCACCAATCCAGCGCATGAAAGCCCTTGTCCAGCAAGCGATTCCAGAGTAAGCGCGGTGTGGTTCAGCGTGCCCAGTTCCGCTGTGACGGTGACCAGCACCGCGGCACCCAACTCGACGGCGAGGTCGCGCAGGGTGACGCCGGCGTTATCCTCCCGTCGGGCGAGTTCGACCAGCAGCCCGCCGGCACCCTCGACCAGCGTGAGCCGGCCAGGGCGGTCCAGGTCGCGGATGAGCCGCAGCATCTGATCGCCGGTGGGCAGCGGCATCCCGGCCTGCTCGGCGGCGGCCACGGGCGCCAGGGGCTGCGGATACCTTGCCAGGCCGGCCGTTTCGGTCACGCCGGACAACCGCGTCACTTCGGCGAGGTCGTCGTCGCCCGAATCGGTGCCGGTCTGCGCGGGTTTACACACCGCGACGTCGATCCCGGCCAACCGCGCGTGACAGGCCAGCGCCGCGACGGCGATCGTCTTGCCAACCCCCGTTCCGGTACCCGTCACGGCGAGGACGGTCAACGGCGCGCCACGGCAAGGACATCGGTCAGCACCCGCCGGGCGACCTGCAGTTCGGCGGCGTCGAGCGACGCGCGCGCGGTCAGCCGCAGCCGCGACGTCCCGGCGGCCACGGTGGGCGGCCGAAAGCAGCCCACCCGCACCCCGGCGTCCAGGCAGGCGGTCGCGGCGGCCACCGCCACCTCCGGGTCGCCCAGGATCACCGACACCACCGCCGATTCCGGGTTCTCGGACACGCCGCAGATATCGGCCAACTCGCGGGCGTGGCGCAACACCGCCTCGGGCCGCCAGGGCTCGGAACGCAGCAGGTGCAATGCGGCCATCGCGGCACCGACGGCAGCCGGAGCCAGGCCGGTGTCGAAGATGAACGGCCGGGCCGCATCGATCAGGTGAGCGCGCACCTCGGCGGGTCCCAGCACCATGCCGCCCTGGCTGCCGAGCGCCTTGGACAGCGTCGTCGTCATCACCACGTCGGGCGCACCGGCGAGTCCCAGCTCGTGCAGCAACCCGCGGCCGCCGCCGCGCACGCCGAGGCCGTGTGCCTCGTCGACGATCAGCAGCGCGCCGTGGCGCCGGCAGACCTCGTGCAGCTCGCGCAGCGGGGCCAGCACGCCGTCGGCGCTGAAGACCGATTCGGTGATGACGACGGCGCGTTCCTCGGCGCGGGCGGCCAGGGCCGCGTCGACGGCATCCACGTCACGGTGCGGGGTCACCACGACCCGCGCGCGCGACAGCCGGC
Source organism: Mycobacterium sp. NGS40 (assembly GCF_059812735.1). Lineage (NCBI taxonomy): Bacteria > Bacillati > Actinomycetota > Actinomycetes > Mycobacteriales > Mycobacteriaceae > Mycobacterium > Mycobacterium sp. NGS40. The sequence continues at coordinate 63,660 of NZ_JCALDG010000015.1, read as the reverse complement.
AGGCGTCCACCAACGATGCGTGCGAACGCTCCTCCGACACCAGCAGCGAGCCCGGGCCGGACAGCCCGACGACGGTACCGAGGTTGGCGGTGTATCCGGAGGAGAACAGCAGGCCGGCAGCGGCGCCGACATAGTCGGCGAGCTCGGCCTCGAATTGCTGGTGCAGTTCGGTATCGCCGGTGACCAGGCGGGATCCGGTGGCGCCGGCACCCCAGACCCGCAACGCCGCGACGCCGCCCTCGATCACGTCGGGGTGCTGCGACAGGCCGAGGTAGTCGTTGGACGCCAGGTCGAGCTCGGTGGCGACCGCGGGGCGCGGCCGCAGCGAGCGGCGCAGCCCGGCCTCGCGGCGCTGCTGTTCCACCGCGTCCAGCCAGGCCAGCGGGGAAACCTCGATCGGTGCCTTCATTTGGCGTTCAGCCTACGAGCCTTGCGACCTCGACCATCGCCGAGGTGATCCGGGCGATCTCGTCGGGCCCGCAGATGTAAGGCGGCATCGCGTAGATCAGGTTGCGGAACGGGCGTAGCCAGATGCCGTGGTCCAGCGCTGCCGGGGTGGCTACCGCGAGGTCGACCGGCCCGGCGCATTCGATGACGCCGATGGCACCGCACACCCGCACATCGGCCACGCCGGGCAGGTCCCGGGCCGGCTCGAGTCCCGCCGCGAGCCCGGCCGCGATGTCGGCGACGCGCGAGCGCCAATCCTGGCCCAGCAGCACCTCGACGCTGGCCACCGAGACCGCGCAGGCCAGCGGGTTGGCCATGAATGTCGGGCCGTGCATCAACGCCCCGGCTTCGCCGGAGCTGATCGTGTGCGCGATGTCTTGGGTGCACAACGTGGCGGCCAGGCTGAGGTATCCGCCGGTCAGCGCCTTGCCGACACACATGATGTCCGGGCTGACGCCGGCGTGGTCGGCGGCGAACAGCGCGCCGGTCCGGCCGAACCCGGTGGCGATCTCGTCGAAGATCAGCAGCACGTCGTGGCGGCTGCAGATCTCGCGCAGGTCGCGCAGGTAGCGAGGGTCGTGGAAGCGCATGCCGCCGGCGCCCTGGACCACGGGTTCGACGACCACCGCCGCCAACTCGGTCGCGTGGCGGGTCAGCTGCTCCTCGAACGCCACGCTGTAGGCGGTGTCGTAATCGCGGGGCACCTGCGGGGCGAACACCTGGTCGGCCAGGATGTCGGTCCACAGCGAATGCATTCCACCGTCGGGGTCGCAGACGCTCATCGGGGTGAAGGTGTCGCCGTGGTAGCCGCCGCGCCAGGTCATCAGCCGGTGCTTACGGAATCGACCGCGGCTGCGCCAGTACTGCAGCGCCATTTTGACCGCTACCTCGACCGCCACCGATCCGGAGTCGCTGAAGAACACCGTCTCCAGACCGGCCGGGGTGATCTCCACCAGCAGCTGGCCGAGCCGGGCCGCCGGTTCGTGGGTGAGCCCGCCGAACATCACATGGTTCATCGAGCTCAGCTGGGCCGTCAGCGCCGCGTCCAGCACCGGATGACCGTGGCCGTGGATAGCGGTCCACCAGGAGCTCATCGCGTCCAGCACGTCGACCGGCTGACCGTCTCTGACCAGTGTCAACCAGGCGCCACGGGCGCCGATGGCCACTACCGGAGGGATGGCTTCACTGCCGATGGTGCTGTAGGGGTGCCAGAGATGAGCGGCGTCGATCGCGCTGATTTGCTCGGGCGTCAACCCGGATCTCGCCGCAGGCATAGAGACCGAGCGTAAAGCAGCCGGCTCGCACAAAAGCCGACCATCGGGAAGCATCTATCGGCATGGCGTTGCCGTACCCGTTCGAAGACCCGCATCGCGGCGGTCGTCCCGAGTCCCAGCAGCAGACTCACGAGACCGAAGAGCCGGGCGACTTCCGGCCAATGACATACGGCGACAACGAATCTGACGCTAAGCCGCACGTCATTCGCCTTCGGGTAGCCCCCTGGGACCTGGTCGCCACGCTCACCCTGGTGACGCTGCTTGTGGTGCTGGCCACGGCGACGACGTGGCCGACCCGGCTCTACGGCTTCCTCGGCGAGGTGTGCTCGGACGAGTCGTGCGGCCTGGTTCCTTTCCAGCTCGACGTGTATATCTACCCGGTGGTGTGGGGCGGGATCGGCGCCGCGATCGCCGCGGCGGGCATCGGCCCGTTCGTCTCCCTGCTGAAGGGCTGGTACATGTCCTTCTGGCCGGTGTTGTCGCTCGCGATCATCATGGTGAGCTCCGTGATCGGCGACGTGCTGACCGTCTTCAGCGCCCGCTACTGGCACTGATTCTCCGCTGCCGCGTCCGCTCGTAAATCGTTGCGGCCGAGCACCGGTGTGAGACCGAAATCACAACTGCCGATAAAGATTTGGGATCGGCAGTCACCATCCGGTCACGGTCCAGCGGCAAATCTTTCGTGGACCTCACCAGCTATTTTCCGGGCGCGATTTCTGTTGTAAAAGTTTCTGTAGTGACTGGTGTGACTCAACGGGCTCAACCGACTGATTCACGTCCCCCGCAAGGAGGCGGCGGCCGATCCCCCACTCGGGGTTCGTCGCGAGTCATCGAACGGCGGTCGCGGCGCCTACAGCGCCGCGGCCTCACCCCGACAGAGTTCAGGAAGGCTGGAACTCCAATGAAGCGCATCTATTCGTTTGCCATCGGTCTCGCCATCTTGGCGGCCCCGATGGCCGCCGCCCCCGAGATCGCGGTCGCCGACCCCGGCGCCCGGTCGATGGATTACCAGCAGGCCACCGATGTCGTCGTGATGCGCGGTCTGTCGCAGCGCGGCGTGCCCTTCTCCTGGGCCGGTGGCGGTATCAACGGCCCCTCCCGCGGCACCGGCACCGGCATCAACACCGTCGGCTTCGACGCCTCCGGTCTGATGCAGTACGCCTACGCCGGCGCCGGCATCAGGTTGCCCCGGTCGTCGGGCGCGATCTACCGGGCCGGCCAGAAGGTTCTGCCGCAGCAGGCCCAGAAGGGCGACATGATCTTCTACGGTCCGGAAGGCACGCAAAGCGTCGCGATGTATCTCGGCAACAACCAGATGCTCGAGGTCGGCGATGTCGTGCAGGTCTCGCCGGTGCGTTCGGTGGGTATGACGCCGTACCTGGTCCGCGTGATCGGCGTACCGCTGCAGCAACTGCCCGCCCAGCCGGCCCCGGCGCAGCAGCTCCCCGGCCAGCAAGTGCCGGGCCAGGCCCCGCTACAGCAGCCGCCGACGCAGCAGGCCCCGCTGCAACAGCTGCCCGCCCAGCAGGCACCGCTGCAGCAGGCCCCGCTCCAGCAACTGCCCACCCAGCAGGCACCGTTACAGCAGGCGCCTCTCCAGCAACTGCCTGCTCAGCAGGTGCCCGCGCAACAGCCGGCGCCCGCGCCGCCGGCGCTGCCGCAACTGCCGAACCTGCAGACGCTTCTGCAGCCGGCACCTGCGCGGTAGTCGCCGCGACCCGTCACCAACGCCACCTGCTCCACTGAGCAGCCTCGCCGCCCGGCGAGCGCTGCGGAGCAGGTGGCGTTTTTGGGTAAATTACTGGTGATCATGCAGACCACCGCGCCTCAGACCCCTGCCGCCACGGCCAATCCGGGCACCTCAGAGGCGCGCCGAACGGGGTCGGCGGGGTTCTACCGCTATGACCTCGACGGCTTGCGCGGCATCGCGATCGCGCTGGTCGCCGTGTTCCACATCTGGTTTGGCCGGGTCTCCGGGGGCGTGGACGTGTTCCTGGCGCTGTCCGGGTTCTTCTTCGGCGGCAAGATCCTGCGCGCCGCGCTCAACCCGACCGCCACGTTGTCGCTCGTCGCCGAAATCACCCGGCTGATCCGGCGTCTGGTGCCCGCCCTGGTCGTGGTGCTGGCCGCGTGTGCGGTGCTCACCATCCTGGTGCAGCCGCAAACCCGCTGGGAGACCTTCGCCGACCAGAGCCTGGCCAGCCTCGGCTATTACCAGAACTGGGAGCTGGCGAACACCGCGTCGGATTACCTGCGAGCGGGCGAAGCCGTCAGCCCGTTGCAGCACATCTGGTCCATGTCGGTGCAGGGGCAGTTCTACGTCGCCTTCCTGCTGCTGGTCGCCGGCTGCGCGGTCCTGTTCCGCCGCCTGCTCAAGGCCCACCTGCGCACGCTGTTCGTGGTGCTGCTCAGCGCCCTGACTATCGCCTCGTTCAGTTACGCGGTCTTCGCCCACCTCGACAACCAGTCGGTCGCCTATTACGACAGCTTTGCCCGCGGCTGGGAGTTGCTGCTGGGCGCGCTCGTCGGCGCCGTCGTGGCCCGCGTCCGGTGGCCGATGTGGCTGCGGACCGCAGCCGCCTCCGTCGCCCTGGCCGCCGTCGTATCCTGCGGGGCCCTGATCGACGGCGTCGACGAGTTTCCGGGCCCGTGGGCCCTGGTGCCCGTCGGGGCCACGATGCTGGTGATCCTGGCCGGGGCCAACCTGGCGGGCGATGCGGACACCAGCGGCCGGATGCCGCTGCCGAATCGGCTGCTGGCCACCCGGCCCCTGGTGGAGCTGGGCGCCATCGCGTACTCGCTGTATCTATGGCACTGGCCGCTGCTCATCTTCTGGCTGTCCTACACCGGACACAAACACGCCAACTTCGTCGAAGGCGCGGCCGTGTTGCTGGTCTCCGGCGTGCTCGCGTACCTGACCACCCAGCTCGTCGAGGACCCGCTGCGCTACCGCGCGCCCCAGGGTTCGGTCGCGCCGCCGGTACTGCCGTGGTGGTCGAGGTTGCGCAGGCCGACGATGGCGCTGGGCGCGGCGGTGGTGTTGCTCGGCGTCACCCTGACCGCGACGTCGTTCACCTGGCGCCAGCACGTCACGGTCTTGCGGGCTGCGGGCAAGGAACTGTCCGTACTCAACCCGCAGGACTATCCCGGCGCGCGCGCCCTGACCGAACACGTGCGAGTCCCGACGCTGCCGATGCGGCCCAGCGTGCTGGAGGTCAAGGAAGACCTGCCGGCCTCCACCCGGGACGGCTGCATCAGCGACTTCGTCAACCCGGCGGTAGTCAACTGCGTCTACGGCGACCTCGCCGCGACCCGGACCGTCGCACTGGCCGGCGGGTCGCACGCCGAGCACTGGCTGCCGGCACTGGATGTGCTCGGACACGCCCATCACTTCAAAGTTGTGACATATCTCAAAATGGGCTGCCCGCTGTCCACCGAGCAGGTCCCGCTGATCATGGGTAACAACGCCCCCTACCCGCAGTGCCGGGAGTGGGTGCAGGCGACGATGGACAAGCTGATATCCGATCGCCCCGACTACGTCTTCACCACCACGACCCGGCCGTGGAACATCAAGAGCGGTGACGTGATGCCCGCGACTTACATCGGGATCTGGCAGACGTTGTCCGACAACAACATTCCGATTCTCGGCATGCGCGACACCCCGTGGCTGGTCAAGAACGGCCAGCCGTTCGATCCCGCCGACTGCCTGGCCAAGAAGAGCGGCACCGCGACGTCGTGCGCGATCAAGCGCTCCGACGTGCTGTCCGACCGCAATCAAACCCTGGACTTCGTCGAGCAATTCCCGCTGCTCAAAGTGCTTGACATGTCAGATGCCATCTGCCGCACCGATGTTTGCCGCCCGGTCGAAGGAAACGTGCTGATCTACCACGGCGCTCATCACCTGACCCCCACCTACATGCGCACCCTGGCCCACGCGCTCGGCCTGCAGATCGCGGCTGCCACAGGCTGGTGGTAGCCCGGACAGGACCGTCCGCCGCGGATAAGGTCAAGTGGTGCCGTCAACCAACCCGGCTTCCCGACCGGCCGCAGCATCGGGTGCTGCCACACCGGACGAGGCCATACCCACCCTGCCCACCGTTTGGCCCGGGGGCGCCTATCCCCTCGGCGCCACCTATGACGGGGCGGGCACTAACTTTTCGCTGTTCTCCGAGATCGCCGAACAGGTCGACCTGTGCCTGATCGACGACCGCGGCAACGAATCGCGGATCCCGCTCGACGAGGTGGACGGATACGTCTGGCACGCCTATCTGCCGAACATCACCCCCGGTCAGCGCTACGGATTCCGGGTGCACGGACCGTTCGATCCGGCGGCCGGCCAACGGTGCGATCCGAGCAAGCTGCTGCTTGACCCGTATGGGAAGTCGTTCGACGGGGATTTCACCTGGGGACAGGCGCTGTTCTCCTATGACCTGAAGGCCGTCGACCCGAACGGCGACACCGCCGCCACCGGCACTCCCCCGATGATCGACTCCCTGGGACACACGATGACCAGCGTGGTGATCAACCCGTTCTTCGACTGGGCCTTCGATCGCGCGCCGCTGACCCCGTACCACGAGACGGTCATCTACGAGGCCCACGTCAAGGGCCTGACCAAAACCCATCCCGGCATACCCGAGGGTCTGCGCGGCACCTATGCCGCGCTGGCCCATCCCGTGATCATCGATCACCTGAAGTCGCTCAACGTCACCGCGCTGGAACTCATGCCGGTACACCAGTTCATGCACGACGAGCGGCTACTCGACCTCGGGTTGCGAAACTACTGGGGCTACAACACATTCGGGTTCTTCGCTCCGCACTACCAGTACGCGTCGAACCGGCAGGCGGGCGGCGCGGTCGCCGAATTCAAGATGATGGTGCGCAGCCTGCACGAAGCCGGCATCGAGGTCATCCTCGACGTCGTTTACAACCACACCGCCGAGGGCAACCACCTGGGGCCGACGATCAACTTCCGCGGCATCGACAACCGCGCCTACTACCGGCTGGTCGATGAGGACCTGCGGCTGTACAAGGACTACACGGGCACCGGCAACAGCCTCAACCCGCGCCACCCGCACGTCCTGCAGCTGATCATGGACTCGCTGCGCTACTGGGTGATCGAGATGCACGTCGACGGGTTCCGCTTCGACCTGGCCGCCACGCTGGCCCGCGAACTGCACGACGTGGACCGATTGAGCGCGTTCTTCGATCTGGTGCAACAGGATCCGATCGTCAGCCAGGTCAAACTGATCGCGGAACCCTGGGATGTCGGCGAGGGGGGTTATCAGGTCGGCAACTTCCCGGGTTTGTGGACCGAGTGGAACGGGAAGTATCGCGATACTGTGCGTGACTACTGGCGGGGCGAGCCCGCAACCCTCGGCGAGTTCGCTTCCCGGCTGACCGGGTCGTCGGACCTGTATGAGTCGAGCAGCCGGCGCCCCAGCGCCAGCATCAACTTCGTCACCGCGCACGACGGGTTCACCCTCAACGACCTGGTCTCCTACAACGAGAAACACAACGAGGCCAACGGAGAGGACAACCGCGACGGGGAAAGTCACAACCGGTCCTGGAACTGCGGGGTCGAGGGTCCCACCGACGACCCCGAGATCACCGAGCTGCGCTGCCGGCAGATGCGCAACTTCTGGGCCACCCTGATGGTCAGCCAGGGCACGCCGATGATCGCGCACGGCGACGAGCTGGGACGAACCCAGCTCGGCAACAACAACGTGTACTGCCAGGACTCCGAATTAGCTTGGATGGACTGGTCTTTGGTGGACAAGAATGCCGACCTGCTGGCCTTCACCCGTAAGGTGACCAAGCTGCGCAGGAAGCATCCGGTGTTCCGTCGGCGCCGCTTCTTCGACGGCGAGCCGATTCGCAGCGGGGACGAAGTCCGCGATATCGCCTGGCTGACGGCCAGTGGCCGGGAGATGACGCACGACGACTGGAACCAGGGTTTGGACAAGTGTGTCGGGGTATTCCTCAACGGTGAGGCGATTACCGCGCCCAACGCCCGGGGGGAACGAGTTGTGGACGACTCATTCCTGTTGTGTTTCAACGCCCACAGCCGCGACGTGGAATTCGTCACGCCGCACGACGACTACGCACAGGAATGGACCGTGGAGCTGGATACCAATCATCCCGCCGGCAAGGCCGATCTGGTTGTTGCGGCCGAAGAAAAGATCACAGTGCCTGGGCGCTCGGTACTGATCCTGCGAAAGACCGCCTAACACATGGCCTTTCCGGTGCGCGCTACCTACCGGTTACAGTTGCGCGGAGCCTCCAGTGGCAGCGCCTTCACTTTCGCCGATGCCGAAAACCTGCTGGACTACCTCGACGAACTCGGGGTGTCGCATCTGTATCTGTCCCCGATCCTGACCGCGGTGAGCGGCTCGGGTCACGGTTACGACGTCACGGATCCGACCACGGTGTCGCCGGAGCTGGGCGGTGCCGAGGGATTGGCACGACTGTCGGCCGCGGCGCGGGCGCGCGGCATGGGGCTGATCGTCGACATCGTGCCCAACCATGTGGGCGTCGACCAGCCCCAGCAGAATCCGTGGTGGTGGGATGTATTGCGGCACGGCCGATCATCGGACTACGCAACGTTTTTCGATGTCGACTGGGATCTCGACCCGGACGGCCGCATCGTGCTGCCGGTGCTGGGTTCCGACGACGACGCCGCGGATCTGACCGTCGACGGCGACCTGCTGCGGTTGGGCGATCTGGCGCTGCCGATCGCCCCGGGCACCGGCGAGGGCACCGGCCCCGAGGTACACCAGCGTCAGCACTACCGGTTGGTGGGCTGGCGTAACGGCATCGTCGGCTATCGGCGTTTCTTCTCGATCACCTCGCTGGCCGGGCTGCGCCAGGAAGATCGTGCGGTGTTCGACGCCAACCACGCGGAGGTCGCCCGCTGGGTCCGCGAGGAACTCGTCGACGGGGTGCGCATCGACCATCCCGACGGATTGACCGATCCCACCGGGTATTTGGCGTGGCTGCGCGAGTTGCTCGGGCCCACGGCGTGGATCGTGATCGAGAAGATCCTGGCCGTCGACGAGGCGCTAGAGCCGACGTTGCCGATCCAGGGCACCACCGGCTACGACGTATTACGGGAAGTCGGTGGGGTTTTCGTCGACCCGGCCGGAGCCCCCGCGCTGACCGAGCTCGTCGAGTCCGCCGGCGTGGACTATGACGGTATCCCGCGGCTGCTGGCCGACCTCAAGGTTGCGGTGGCCACCGAGACGCTCGGTAGTGAGCTGGGCAGGCTGCGGCGGGCCATCGTGGCGACCGCCGGGAAAGATCACCCGCAGCTGCCCGAGGCGGTGGCCGCGCTGCTCACCCACATCGAGCTCTACCGCAGCGACTACCGGGGCCTGAGCGCCGTCCTGCCGACCGCGCTCGCCGAAACTCAAGCCGCGCAACCGGAACTGGGGCCCGCACTGCAGGTGCTCGCCGCGGCACTGGCGTACGGTGGCGAACCCGTCGCGCGCCTGCAGCAACTATGCGGTGCGGTCACCGCCAAGACCGTCGAAGACTGCTTGTTCTACCGCGACGCCCGGCTGGTCTCGCTCAACGAGGTGGGCGGCGAACCACACCGGTTCGGCGTCGGCGCCGCGGAGTTCCACCAGAGCGCGGCCACCCGCGCCCGGCTGTGGCCGCAGGCGATGACCACGCTGACCACCCACGACACCAAACGCGGCGAGGACGTGCGGGCCCGCATCGGGGTGCTGTCCCAGGTTCCCTCGCTGTGGGCGCAGTTCGTCGCCCGTTGGGAAACCGAGACACCGTCCCCCGATGCCGCGACCGGACAGTTTCTGTGGCAGAACATCTTCGGCGTGTGGCCACTCAGCGGCGAAGTCACCGCGCAGCTGCGCGACCGGTTGCACGGATACGCCGAGAAGGCCATCCGGGAAGCGGCGCTGCACACCTCATGGAACGAACCGGACTCCGACTTCGAGGATGCTGTGCACGCGTGGTTGGACGCCGTGCTGGACGGGCCGGTAGCCGGCCAACTGACCGAGCTTGTCGCCCAACTCAATCCGCACGCCGCCAGCGATGCGCTGGGCCAGAAGCTACTCGCGCTGACGGTGCCCGGCGTCCCCGACATCTACCAGGGCACCGAGCTCTGGGACGACAGTCTGGTCGATCCCGACAACCGCAGGCCTGTCGACTATGCCGCGCGCAGGGCCGCTCTCGCGGAGTTGCGGCACCCGAAGCTGCGCGTCGTCACCACGGCGCTGCGGGTGCGCCGTTCCCATCCGGAGACCTTTCGGCAGGGTGGCTACCTTCCCGTGCTCGCCGACGGCGATGCCGGCGAGCACGTGCTGGCCTTCAGCCGGGGTGACGACATCGTGGTCGCGGTGACTCGCTGGACGGTGCGCCTGACCGAAACAGGCTGGGGCAATACAGTTCTGGCGTTGCCCGACGGCACCTGGAAAGACACACTCACCGGCGCCGTCGCCGAGGGTCCGACGTCGGCGACTCAGCTGTTCGCAGATTTGCCCGTCGTCTTATTGGAGCGCCACCATGGCTGATTTCCGGGTCTGGGCCCCCAAGCCCGCACAGGTACGTCTCGACGTCGACGGCGCGGTGCACGTGATGACGCGCACGGAAGACGGCTGGTGGCACGCGAGTGTCGACGCACCGCCGGATGCTCGCTACGGCTTCCTGCTCGACGACGACACCAAGGTGCTGCCCGACCCGCGATCACCGCGCCAACCCGACGGCGTGCACGAGCGCTCACAATTGTGGGAACTCGGCCACACGTGGACGGACGGCGACTGGGCGGGCCGGTCAGTCGAAGGTGCGGTGATCTACGAGCTGCACATCGGTACCTTCACCGCGGCGGGTACCTTCGACGCCGCGATCGAAAAGCTGGACTACCTGGTCGATCTCGGGATCGACTTCGTCGAGGTGATGCCGGTCAACTCCTTCGCCGGAACCCACGGCTGGGGATACGACGGCGTGCTGTGGTACAGCGTGCACGAACCCTACGGCGGCCCGGACGGTTTGGTCCGATTCGTCGATGCCTGCCACGCGCGAGGTTTGGGCGTGTTGATCGACGCGGTGTTCAACCACTTCGGCCCGTCGGGAAATTACCTGCCGCGGTTCGGCCCGTACCTGTCGTCGGGAAGCAACCCGTGGGGCGAGGGCGTCAACATCGCCGACGCCGACTCCGACGAGGTACGCCGCTACATCATCGGCTGCGCACTCCGGTGGATGCGCGACTTTCACGCCGACGGGCTGCGACTGGACGCGGTGCACGCGTTGGTGGACACCACGGCCGTCCACATCCTCGAAGAAATGGCAAGCGAAACCGACTGGCTGTCACAGCAAGTGGGCCGTCCGCTGTCGCTGGTCGCCGAAAGCGACATGAACGATCCGCGGCTGATCACCCCGCGTGATCACTACGGCTACGGGGTCACCGCGCAGTGGGACGACGACATCCACCACGCCATTCACACCGCGGTCTCGGGCGAACGCCAGGGCTACTACGCGGACTTCGGTTCGCTGGCCACGCTGGCCGACACGCTGCGCCGCGGCTTCTTTCACGCCGGCACCTATTCGTCGTTCCGCCGGCGCCGGCACGGCCGGCCGCTGGACACCAAAGCCATCCCGGCGAGCCGATTGCTCGCCTATACCTGCACCCACGACCAGGTCGGCAATCGCGCACTCGGCGACCGGCCTTCGGCGCACCTCACCGGTGGCCAGTTGGCGATCAAGGCCGCCCTGGTCCTCGGATCGCCCTACACCGCAATGCTTTTCATGGGTGAGGAGTGGGGGGCATCGACGCCGTTCCAGTTCTTCAGCTCGCATCCCGAACCGGAACTGGCCAAGGCGACCGTCGAGGGCCGCAAGTCGGAGTTCGCCGAGCACGGCTGGGACGCCGACGACATCCCCGACCCGCAGGACCCGCAGACCTTCGGTCGCTCCAAGCTGAACTGGGGTGAGGTCGACGCCGGCGAGCATGCACGGCTACTCGCGTTCTATCGGGAGCTGATCGCCTTGCGACACAGCGACCCCGACCTGGCCGACCCCTGGCTGGAGCACCTCACCGTCGATTATGACGAGCAACTGCGCTGGATCACGTTGTCGCGCGGGCAATTACGCATCGCGTGCAACCTCGGCGACAAACCGGTCACGGTGCCGGCCGCGGGCGATGTCGTCCTGGCGTGGGGTGAGCCGACCGCCGGCGAGGGCGGCACCGTGCTGGAACCGCAGTCGGTCGCGATCCTGCGGCACGGGTAAGACTCGACCTTTCGCGTCCTGCTCAGCTAGCGCTACCATCACCGCACCAATAACTGCGACGGAGCGGACATGGCGCAAAAGGTGCAGATGTCGGCCGACCTGATCGGCGGCGACGTCGACGAAGGGTACGGCAAGGTCGCGGATGCCTTCCGCCGCAACCTGAGCAGCGGCCAGGAGATCGGCGCCGCCATGGCGGTCTATCGGAACGGCCGCAAGGTCGTCGACCTATGGGGTGGCTACCGCGACCGCAACACCCGGGCACCGTGGCAACAGGACACCCTCGTCAACGTCTTCTCGACCACCAAGGGCATTGCGTCCCTCGCCGTCGCGGTGGCGGCTTCGCGGGGCTACCTCTGCTACGACGCCAAGGTGACCGACTACTGGCCGGAGTTCGCACAGGCCGGCAAAGAGGCGGTCACGGTTCGCCAGCTGCTGGCGCATCAGGCCGGATTGCCTGTCGTCAAGCCGCCGCTGACGTTGCAGGAATTGGCCGACCCACCGACGATGTCGGCCAAGCTCGCGGCGCAGGTACCGGCATGGACACCCGGCACGCGACACGGCTACCACGGCATCACACTCGGCTGGTACGAGGGCGAGCTGATCCGTCGCACCGACCCCGCCGGACGCACGCTCGGCCGGTTCTTCGCCGACGAGATCGCCGGTCCATTGGGGCTGGATCTCTACATCGGGCTGCCGGATTCGGTGGACCGCGGCCGCGTGGCACTCCTGGATGCCTGGTCGTTCCCCCGGCTTCTGTTGCATCTGAATACGATGCCGCGGCGTTTCGTGCTGGCGTTGTTCAATCCGTTCGACCTCGCGGCGGCGTCGCTGACAGTCGCCAAGGGCGTCCAAGGCCTCGGTCAGTTCAATCGCGATGAGCTGCGCGTGGTCGAGATGCCCGCGGTCAACGGCACCGGCACCGCGCGCTCGATCGCCAAGCTCTACGGCAGCGCCGCCACCGGTTCGCCCCAGCTCGGTTTGACACCCGCTACCCTGCAGGCCCTACACAAGCCCGCGCTGCCACCGACAAAAGGACTGCGCGACAAGGTGTTACACATCGACACCACGTTCTCGCTGGGGTTCAACAAACCCATCCCGATGTGCATCTTCGGCTCGTCCGAAAACGCGTTCGGCACGCCGGGGGCGGGCGGCTCGTTCGGCTTCGCCGATCCCGACACCGGCATCGGATACGGCTACGTGATGAACAAGCTGGGATTCCACTTGATGAGTGATCCGCGGGAACTCGCGCTGCGCAACGCGCTGTTCTACGAAACCCTCGGTACCAGGCGCCAGGTCTAAACGCTGGATCGCCCGGCGGTGCGCAGCGCCTCGGCGATGGACTCGGCGAGCGGACTGATCTCGGCGTCGGCCAAATCGGCGATGGTGACCCGGATTCCGGCCGGGGTGCCGATCCGGAACCGCGAACCGGGTGCGGCGGCCCAACCCGAATTGATCAGCCGGGTGATCGCGACGGTCTCGTCGGGCACCGGGATCCACACGTTAAGCCCGGAGCGGCCGTGCGCGGCGATCCCACGGTCGGCCAGCGCCGCACACAGCCGGGTGCGGTTGCCGGTGTAGCGCTGCTCGGCTCGGCAAATGAGACGCTCGGCAGCGTCGTCGGACCACAACCGCACCGCGAGATCCTGCAGTAGATGACTCACCCATCCCGGTCCCAGCCGCAGTCGTCCGTGCACGCGCTCGACGGTGCGCTGATCTCCGGTCAGAACGGCCACCCGCAGATCGGGGCCATACGCCTTCGACGCCGACCGCACGAATGCCCAGTGATCGCTCGATCCGGCCAGCGAATGCAGCGGCACACCGGAAATACCGGCGCAATGGTCATCCTCGACGACCAGAACGTCGTGGCCACTCAGTAGCGCGCGCAGCTCGCCGGCACGCTGTGCGGAAAGCGCCGCGCCGGTCGGGTTCTGCGCGCGCGTGGTGACGACCAGCGCGCGCACCCCGTGGTTTAGTGCGCGGCCGACGTCGGCAACCAGGGGGCCGTCGTCGTCCACCCGTACCGGCTCGACCGAAAGTCCCAGCGCCCCAATCAAATCCAGTAGGTTGGCCCAGCCCGGATCCTCGACGGCTATCCGGTCGCCGGGGCGCAGCTGCGCGGTGAGTGCCCGCTCGATGCCGTCCAGCGCCCCGCTGGTCACCGCGAGATGGTCGGCCGGAACGCCGTCGGCGCTCAGCGCGGCACGGGCGGAGTCGACCAGCTCGGGTGACATGGCCGGTTCGCCGTACAGCACCGGGCGCCCGAGCGAATCATTAAGCGGCACAGCAGCAATGGGCAGCAATGCGGGAGCCGGATTGCCGGTGGACAAGTCGCGCACGCCGGCCGGGATGTCCAGGCCGAGCACCGACCGGGGCGTCGTGGCAGGGCGGTGCCGCACCCGGGTGCCGCGCCGGCCCGAGGTTTCGACGGCCCCGCGATCGCGCAGTAGGCGGTAGGCGGCCGCGGCCGTGTTGGGGTTCACACCGAGTCGCGCGGCCAGTTCCCGCACCGGGGGCAGCGAGTCACCGGGCGCCAGGGCGCCGCTGGAGATTCCCTCTTCGATGTTGGCGGCTATGGACTCCGCGCCCGTCCCCGCTATGCTATATTGCACTGGCACATTTCCGATTATGTACTATTACAATAGCGAAGGCAATCCGATGGACTATCGCGCCACGTCCCGCACCACGCCCACCCGCTATCGGGAACGCGCCCGCTACGACCGCGACACCGTCCATCGCATCCTGGATGAAGCCCTGATCTGTCACCTGGGCTACCTCAACGCCGGCCGGCCGGTGGTCTTGCCGACCACACACGCCCGCCTGGACGAAACCCTCTACCTGCACGGTTCCACCGGCAGCCGGCCCATGCGCGGCGCCGGGGCGGGCCTGCCCGTGTGCGTCACCGTCACCCTGGTCGACGGGCTGGTGCTGGCCCGCTCGGCGCTGCATCATTCGCTGGTCTACCGCTCGGTGATGGTGCTCGGCGACGCCCGCCTGGTTGACGACCCGGCGGAGAAGTCGCGCGCGCTGGCTGGGCTGCTCGACCACATCGCGCCCGGACGGGCCGCCGACTGCCGGGCGCCGAACGCCAAGGAGCTTGCCGCGACCGCGGTGCTCGCCCTGGACCTCGTCGAAGTCTCGGCCAAGGTGCGCGACGGCGGGCCCGTCGACGAGCCGCAGGATTACGCGCTACCGCACTGGGCCGGCGTGGTTCCGCTGAGTATGACGGCCGGTGCACCGATACCGGCCGACGACCTCGACCCCACTACCCCGGCGCCGGACTATTTGACGCCCTACTCGCGCGCCTAGAGCAGCAGATAGCGGTAGGCCGGCGAACCCGGCTGCAGCGTCTCGAAGTGGATCTCGGTGTCGCGCATCCGGTCCAGCAGGTCGTCCAGGTCGGCCGACGAACCCAGCTGGATGCCGACCAGCGCCTCGCCGGTCTCGCGGTTGTTGCGCTTGACGTACTCGAACAAGGTGATGTCGTCGTTGGGCCCGAGCACGTCGTCGAGGAACCGGCGCAACGCACCGGGCTCCTGCGGGAAGTCGACCAGGAAGTAGTGCTTAAGGCCGAGGTGGACCAGGGAGCGCTCGAGCACCTCGCCGTAGCGCGACACATCGTTGTTGCCGCCCGAGATGAGGCTAACGACGGTGGACCCGGGCTCGACGTCGGTTTCCAGCAGGCCGGCCACCGACAGGGCGCCCGCCGGCTCGGCGATGATGCCCTCGTTCTGGTAGAGGTCCAGCATCGCGGTGCACACGGCGCCCTCGTCGACCGCCGTGATCGACACCATGTCGCCCGCGGCGGCCAGAGCGGCATGCGTCAACGTTCCCGCCCGCTTCACCGCGGCGCCGTCGACGAACTGGTCGACATGGTCCAGCGTCACCGGCTCGCCGGCGGCCAGCGCCGCCATCATCGCCGCGGCACCGGCGGGTTCGACACCGAGCACCGCGGTGTTCGTCGTGCGTTCGGACAGATAGGTCGTGATGCCCGCGATGCAGCCCCCGCCGCCCACCGGGACCACCACCAGATCGGGCTCCGCGAAACCAAGCTTGTCGAGTTGGTCGAGCATCTCCACGGCGATCGTGCCCTGGCCGGCCATCGTGCGCGGGTCGTCATACGGCGGCACCAGCGTCGCCCCGGTGCGTTTGACGTCTTCGAGGGCCGCCTCGGCGGCCAGATCGTAGGTCGATCCGCCCACGATCAGCTCGATGAAGCCGTCCCCGTGGTAGCGGATGCGGTCGCGCTTCTGCTTGGGCGTTTTGGCCGGCACGTAGACGCGGCCCTGCACGCCGAGGGTCCGACAGGCGTAGGCGAAGCCTTGCGCGTGGTTGCCGGCCGAGGAGCACACCACGCCGGCGCCGATCTCCTCCGCGGACAGCTGCACCAGCAGGTTGTAGGCGCCGCGCAGCTTGTAGGAACGCACGATCTGCAGGTCTTCGCGCTTGAGGTAGACCTGCGCACCGGTGATCGCCGACAGCCGATCGCTGTACTGCAGCGGGGTCGGGGTGACGACCGCGGCGATCCGCTGAGCAGCGCTGTCAATGTCGGCCGCGCGCAGCGGCGACATGTTCGGGCTCTGGGTCAGTTCGGCGGACACCGGTTAATGGTGCCACGCACCCCCCGCCACCTGCCTAATCGGCTCAGCTCACCGGCGTCAGCACGAACACCGGAATCTGGCGATCGGTCTTCGTCTGATATTCGGCGTAGTCCGGCCAGGCCGCCACGGCACGCTCCCACCACACGGCCTTCTCGTCCCCGAACACCTCGCGAGCGTCGTAGTCACGAGTGACCGACCCGTCCTGCAGCTCGACCCGCGGGTTCTTGACGATGTTGTAGTACCAGACCGGGTGCTTCGGGGCACCACCGAGCGAGGCGACGACGGCGTACTCCCCGTTGTGCTCGACGCGCATCAGCGGAGTCTTGCGCAGCTTGCCGGTCTTGGCGCCGATGGTCATCAGCAGAATGATGGGCTTGCCCTTCATGTCCGCTGCCTCGGCGCCGCCGGATTCGGCGTACTTGTCGGCTTGTTCGCGGGACCAATCCCAGGGGCTGGGTGCGTATTCACCTTCGAGTGGCATGGCCACCACTGTATGCCCGTTTCGGTGCCGCCGGGCGGGCGCGAATTGGCGCGCAAGCGGTTTGGCGTCAGACCTGCGCGCGGGCGAGTTCGGCGATTGCGTTGACGCGCCGGGTCGCCGTCGCGATCTCGTCCGCGAACTCCTGGCGGCGCTTGGCGAGTTGCTCGGAATCCGACCCGTCGACCAGCTCGCGGTGGCGCGCCAGCCGCAGCGCGGTCTTGAACAACTCCATCGACCTCGACTCGGCGCTGGCGATTCTGCGCTGCAGCTCCCACTGCTTGCCCAACTCCAGACATTCGGCGAGGAAGGCGTTTTCGTCGAGGGACTCGTCCCCCAGGGCGGCTAGCCGGTCGGCGACGATGTGATACGCGTCGAGGAACGGCCGCAACACCAAGTGCGCCAACAACACATCGGCCGCCGCCAGCAGCCCACGCACGTCGGCGGCGGCCGCGGCGTGACTGGTGTCCACCGCCCCGATCAGGCGTACCTCGTCGGCGAGCTCCTTTTCGAACTGGGCGCGGCCGGAAAACAGGAACTCGAACTTCAGCAACTCACGCAGACTCAGCGCCTCGTCGCGCACCGTCACCGGAGACACCATGCCATCGGCGGAATTCTCGGCGTTTTCGGCGGCGGCCAGCAACGCCGTCTCGGCGATCGCGCGATCGACCAAGATGTGGATCGCGGTATTGCGGTAGAACGCCGCGACCAAGTGCTGGTCCTCGCCGATCCCCCACACCGCCTCGGTGCCGGCGTCGTACACGCTGACCACACCGGAGGCGACGAGCTGGTGCAACGTCCACCGGATGGTGGAGCGATTCGTCAAGTCCGCCGCCCCGGCCACCGACCAGTTTCGCGCCGTGATGTAGCTGGCCAGAGGTCGCACGGTGGCCAGCACCTCGCTGATCGACAGCGACCGGTCCGCACCCAGCAACGACAGACTCACCACCGCGGTGGGAGTGACCGGCGTCGCGCGGTTGATCCGGTGTTCGACGTCGAGTGCGATGCGTTCGATCTCGGTCCCGGTCCCGGCCTCATCGCCGCGCATTTCCTCGAGGCGTTTGCGCAGCGGCAGCGGCTCGCCGAAGTCCAGGTACGCGCGACCGAGCCGCTTGCCCTGCTGGCGCGCCAAGCCGACCAGGAAGCGTAGATCTTCGGGCCGTTTCACCGCCCCGTAGGCTTCGGTGGTCATCGCCTCCACCTCGTGCAGCTGGTCGTAGACGATCGAGGTCGGCACCAAATACACTTCGGGGCCGTCGATTTCGTCGACGGCGTCGGTGAGGTAGCGCAGGATCCCGAACACCGGTGGCCGCAGCTTGCCGGTGCGGGTGCGCCCGCCTTCGATCGACCAGGTGACGTTCGTGTGGTTTTGCACCAGCTGAGCGATGTAGGCGCGCAACACGAACCGGTAGACGGGGATGTCCTTGGTCTGGCGCCGGATGAAGATCGTCCCGGTGCGCTTGGCGAAGGCGCCCATCGGGAAGAAATTGAGATTGGCGCCGCCGAATGTGAAGGCCGCGGACAGACGGTTGTCCTGGATCTCCTCGGGCAGCAGCATGCCGTCCAAGTAGGACCGGTGCGAAAAGGCAAAGGCCAGCGTCGCTTTGCGATCCAGTTTGCGCAGTTGCGCGATCTGGTCCTCGTCGACCAGTACGTCGTAGGCCCGCATCAGCCAGCGGCTGAACCCGCGCCAGCCTTGCACCGCCCGTTCGTCCAGCGAGGCGGCCATCTCGCGCAGGTAGCCGGCCGCCTCGGCGCGCACGTCGCCGGCGTCGCGACCCAGCTCGTCGGCCAGCGCGGCCAGCCGCTCGTCGTACCACGAGGCGCCCAGCAATTGGGCCACCGCAACCGGGTCGCCGGGCACCGGCGTCACCGACTCCTCAATAATTCCGGGGCGCTGCAACATCTTTCGCACCCCGACGCGGCCGAATTCACGCGCTGTGGCGAGCCGCCCGCCGGTCACGCGCCTCGCACCGTTCTCGTCATTGGCGTTCTCCTTTGCCCACATCCCTTCGGTGAGCGTACGTCCGCCGTTGGGTGGCACGGAATACAATTCACGATTTGGCGGGCGGACCGACCTGCCCGATCGACGGGCGCCGAGTACCTTCGGAGCATGCGGCCCCAACCCGGTCTCGGCGCGAGCAACCTCACGCCGCTCGAGGAGACCGCGTTGCTGACCCAATACGCCCGGGCCCTGGACAGCCGATGGCCGCGACCCATTCTCGCGGATCCGCTGGCCGCCGACATCGTCGACACGATCGACTACGACTTCGCGGGGCTCGGCGTCCCGGCGAGCGTGGTGTGCCAGACGGCGCTGCGCGCCAAGATGCTCGACGAACGGGTGCGGGCCTTCACCGCCAAGCATCCCGATGCCGTCGTCGTCGACCTGGGCGCCGGGCTGGACTCGGGGCCGTTTCGGGTGCGACCACCCGCCACCGTCGACTGGTACAGCGTCGACCTTCCGGGTGTCAGCGCGCTGCGCCGCCAGCTGTTGCCACCCAGCAGGCGGGCCCACGTGGTAACCGCCTCGGTGGCCGATCAGAGCTGGCCCAACACCATTCCCAGCGACCGGCCGGTGATGGTGATCGCCGACGGGCTGTTCGCGTTCTTATCCGAACCGGTGCTGATCGCCCTCTTTCGGCGCATCACCACGTATTTCCCGTCCGGCGAACTGGCCTTCAACGACTACGGCCGCATCGGCTGGCTCACCCGGCTCGCGGTGAAACTGGCCCCGCAGCGGATGTTCAGCACCGTCGGCGCCCAATGGGGCTTTCCCGGGTTCGAGGACCCGCACGTGCCGCAGACCTGGAATCCGTCGCTCCAGCTCGTCGAAGAGGTCAGCCTGGCACACGCTCCCGAGGTCGAGCTGTTTCCGGGCTGGATTCGGTTCGCCACCAAGGTTTCCGGGATGTTCGAGGTCTCCGCGCGCAAAGCGCGGATCTTGCGCTATGAGTTCTAGGCCGGATGGATGCCGCAGGTGCAGGCGTCGATCGACGGACAGGTGCAGCTCATCCCCCACTCGATAACGGCCCGCGCCCGTGCCAGCGACGCCATCTGGTCGTCGATCTCGGCGAGTTTGGCCTGCGCCAACGCGCGGCTGGCGGGGCGACCCGGCGCATCGTCGGCGAACAGCAGCTGGATTTCTTCCAGCGCAAAGCCGGCGGATTTGCACAGTCGGATGACCTCCAGCCGGGCCAGGATCGAGTCGTCGTAGCGGCGCCGGCCTGACAACCGCGCGGGTGACGGCAGCAGCCCGATCTGCTCGTAGTAGCGCAGCGTCGTCGCGGCCACCCCGGTCTCACGCGCGACATCGCCGATCGTCAGCGTCGTCCGCACGGCAGCGGCAGCCATCGAGCCTCCCGGAATCCCAGCACTTGACTTCGAGTCAACTCTAAGTCGTTGACTGGGACCATGCAGCACAGCGCACTCGGCGATGCCCGCTACGTCCTGCTCCGATCCTTCCGGCGCGACGGCACACCCCGCGACACTGCGATCTGGTTCGCGATGGACGGCGACGCACTGGTGTTCCGGACCAAGGTCGGGCCCAAGACCAAACGGCTGACGGCCCACCCCGACATCGAACTGCGGGCGTGCGACCACCGCGGCCGGGTGCGCGACGGGGCACCGACGCTGGCCGGGCGCGCCACGCTGCTGTCGGGCGCCGACGCCGAGCGGGCCAATCGGCTCCTGCACCGGCGCTACGGCTGGCAATGGAACATCGTCCCGCTGATCAAGGTGCCGGGCGTGACCAACGTGCACCGGGATCTGGGTCTTCGGGAGAAGCTGCGCCGGGCCCGCGATCGTGGGGTCTGGTCCGACAGCGTCATCGTGCGGGTGGAGCTGTAGGGGCGCGTCGAGCGATCCCGACCGGCGGCGACTAGCTGCCCAGGCAGCCCGGGCCGAGCAGTTCCTTCAGGTCGCCCATCAGCGCCGGCGACGGCGTCACCCGCAGCGACTGATCGAGCTCCAGCGTGGTGATCCGGTCTCCGCTGATCAGCCGCAGATGCACCTGCGAGGTGCCCGGATGCCGCGCCAGCACCTGCTTGAGTGCGCTCACCTTGTCGATCGTGCACTGCCGGGTGGGCAGGCTGACCGCGATCGGCCGGTTCGGCTGGGCGTTGGAAAAATCGGGCACCACAAGCTCATTGGCGATCAGTGAGATCCGGTCGTCGCGGATCGCGACCTTGGCGTTGATCAGCACCACCGCGTCGTCGACAATGTCGGCGCCGTAGGCCGAGTACGCGTGCGGGAAGAACATCACCTCGATGCCACCGGTGAGGTCCTCCAATTGAGCTGATGCCCAAGGCATTCCATTCTTGTTGACCCGACGGTTCACCGAGGCCAGGATGCCGCCCACCCGCACCTGGGTCTCGTTGCCGACGTCGCCGTCCAGGATCGCGGGAATCTGCGTGTCCACCTGCGCGGACAGCAGGTGCGCGACCCCGTTGAGCGGATGCCCGGACACGTAGAGCCCCAGCATTTCTCGCTCGAGGGCGAGCTTGTGCTTGTCTTCCCATTCGTCCTCGGGCACCCGGATGGTGAACACCGCGTCTCCGCCGGCATCGCCGCCGCCGAACAGGTCGTACTGGCCCATCGCCTCGGCCTTCTTGGTGCCCAGCACCGAGTCGACGGCGTCGGTGTGCACCAGGAACAGCCCCTTGCGGGCATGCCCGAGGGAATCGAACGCGCCGGCCTTGATCAGCGATTCAGTGACCTTCTTGTTGCACGCGGAGATGTCGATCTTGTTCAGGTAGTCCGAGAAATCGGTGAATTTGCTTTTCTCGCTGCGGGTTTTGATCAGCGAGCCCACCACGTTGGCACCGACATTGCGCACCGCGCCCAAGCCGAAGCGGATGTCCTTGCCGACCGACGCGAAGTTGACCAGCGACTCGTTGACGTCCGGCGGCAGCACGGTGATGCCGAGCTTGCGGCAGTCGGCCAGGTAGACCGCGGCCTTGTCCTTGTCGTCGCCCACCGACGTCAACAGCCCGGCCATGTACTCGGCCGGATAGTTGGCCTTCAGATACGCGGTCCAGTACGAGACCAGGCCGTAGCCGGCGGCATGCGACTTGTTGAACGCATATCCGGCGAACGGAAGAATGGTGTCCCACAACGCTTTCACCGCTTTTTCGGAGAAGCCGTTGGCGGTCATACCTTCGTAGAAGCCTTTGTACTCGGCCTCGAGCACCTCGAGCTTCTTCTTGCCCATCGCCTTGCGTAGCGCGTCGGCCTTACCCATCGTGTAGGAAGCGACCTTCTGGGCGATGAACATGATCTGCTCTTGATAGACGATCAAACCGTAAGTCTCGGAGAGAATTTCGCGCAGCGGCTCCTCGAGCTCCGGGTGAATCGGCTTGATCGCCTGACGCGCGTTCTTGCGGTCGGCGTAGTCGTTGTGGGCGTTCATGCCCATCGGTCCGGGCCGGTACAGCGCCAGTACGGCAACGATGTCGTTGAACTCGGTGGGCTGCATGCGGCGCAGCAGGTCGCGCATCGGTCCACCGTCGAGCTGGAACACACCCAGGGTGTCGCCGCGGCCCAGCAGTTCGTAGGTAGCCTTGTCGTCGAGCGGAACCGACTCCAGGTCGAGGTCAATTCCCCTGTTGGCCTTGATGTTATCCAGCGCGTCGCCGATGATCGTCAGGTTGCGCAGGCCCAGGAAGTCCATCTTCAGCAGGCCGATGGCCTCACACGACGGGTAGTCCCAGCCGGTGATGACGGCGCCGTCCTGCGGGCGCTTCCACAGCGGGATCGCCTCGGTCAGCGGCTCGCTGCTCATGATCACCGCGCAGGCGTGCACGCCGGCGTTGCGGATCAGGCCCTCCAGGCCGCGCGCCGTCTGGTAAATCGTGCGCACGTCCGGATCGGTTTCGATCAGGCTGCGAACCTCGGAGGCTTCCTTGAACCGCTCGTGATTCGGATCGGTGATGCCGGACAACGGGATGTCCTTGGCCATGATCGGCGGCGGCAACGCCTTGGTGATCCGGTCGGCGATCGCGAACCCGGGCTGCCCGTAATGGATGCGCGCCGAATCCTTCAGTGCCGCTTTGGTTTTAATCGTGCCGAAGGTAATGACCTGGGCGACGCGGTCGGAGCCCCACTTGTCGGCGGCGTAGCGCACCATCTCACCGCGCCGACGGTCGTCGAAGTCGATATCGATATCGGGGGCCGACGGACGCTCCGGGTTGAGGAAGCGCTCGAACAGCAGACCGTGCGGAATCGGGTCAATGTTGGTGATGCCCAGCGCGTAGGCGACCAGCGAGCCCGCCGCCGAACCACGCCCCGGCCCGACCCGTATGTCGATCGACTTCGCGTGGTTGATCAGGTCGGCGACGATCAGGAAGTAGGCCGGAAAACCCTTGTCGCAGATGACCTTGATCTCGTACTCGGCCCGGTCGATGTAGTCCTGGCCGACACCGGATCCAAAGCGCCGCTGCAGGCCCGCCATCACCTCGTGGTGCAGCCAGGTCGCCTGGTCATGTCCCTCGGGCACCGGGAAGACCGGCATCCGGTCGCGCGGCGCCCACACGTCGGCGTAGGACTGCACGCGCTCGGCGATCAGCAGGGTGGAGTCGCAGGCACCGGGCACGACGCCGTCCCAGATCTGGCGCATCTCGGCGGCCGACTTCAGGTAGTAGCCGTCGCCGTCGAACTTGAAGCGGTTGGGGTCCGACAGCGTCTTGCCGGTCTGCACGCACAACAGCGCCTCGTGGTTGTGTGAGGCGTCTCGGGTGACGTAGTGGCAGTCGTTGGTGGCCAGCGGCGCGATGTTGAGCTTGCGGCCGATCTCGAGCAGGCCGTCGCGGACCCGCGTCTCGATCGACAGCCCGTGATCCATCAGCTCCAGGAAGAAGTTGTCGGCGCCGAAGATCTCGCGCCACTTGGCGGCCGACTCCAGGGCCTCGCGTTCATGCCCCAGCCGAAGACGCGTCTGCACCTCGCCCGACGGGCACCCGGTCGTGGCGATGATGCCCTCGGCGTGCTCGGCGATCAGCTCGGCGTCCATGCGCGACCACTTGCCGAGCTGTCCCTCGAAGGAGGCCAACGACGACAGTTTGAACAGGTTGCGCAACCCGGTGGCGTTTTCGGCCACCATGGTCATGTGGGTGTAGGAGCCACTACCCGAAACGTCGTCCGACTTCTGGCTGGGATCACCCCACAGGATCCGCTTGGTGTCGAAGCGCGAGGCCGGCGCGATATAGGCCTCGACGCCGATGATCGGCTTGATCCCTACCTTGGTCGCCGCGTTGTAGAACTCGCTGGCGCCGAACATGTTTCCGTGGTCGGTCATGCCGACCGCGGGCATTTCCAGCCGCTGGACCTCGGCGAGCATCGGCGTGATCTTCGCGGCACCGTCGAGCATCGAATACTCGGTGTGATTATGCAGGTGCACGAACGACGACTCGCGACGAACGCTCGCGTGAGGAGGAATCGGACCGGCCATAGGCACGTCAGTCTATGACCGACCACCGACACCGGTTCGGCGTGTCGCGGCGTGTGTCTTGTCCGGTTTATCCGTACAGCTCGACGAAGTTCTTCAATGACTTCTCGACATCGCCCTTGACGGCTCGCGCCGCCGCCGATCCGACTGGGCCGAACAAAGCCCGACCGCCCAGCTCCAGGCGCACACCGAGGGCCGATCCGTCGCCGGTGGACCGCACGGTCAGGGTGACGCCGTATTTGGTGCCGCCCTTACCCGAACCCGACATCGCGACCTCATGCGGCGGGTCCCACCTGGTCACCGTCCAGGTCACACGGTTGCGCATGCCCTTGGCGCGGGCCACGCCGATGATCTGGGTGCCTTCGGCGATCTCGTCGGGCAGCTCGCTGCGCCACCCCTCGTGCATCGTCAGCCAGTCCCCCAGGTCCGACAGGTCCGAGACGTGATCCCACATGTCCTGCGGGGTCATCGGGACGTCGGCGGTCAGCTCCACAGCGGCCATGACCGGAGCCTAACGCCCGCGGACGCCACGCTGGCGTGACGCTCGGCGCTCAACGCCACGCAGGCGTGACGCTCACAAGCGGGAGGTGCCCCAGCTCGACGCACGCTCAGTGGCTGGGGCCGCCGCGGAATCGGTTGCCGATCCGGATCGCCGGCAGCAGCAAGCTGCGCGGCGTGTACCGGCCGCCATTGCTGACGACCTTGGGCACGACGCCGGGCACGACGGTGCGCTTGCCGGCCAGCATCCCGTCGATCGCCGCCTCCGCGACCTCGGCCGGCGAGACCTGCGCCAGGGGCACGCTGAACCGCTTGGCGTTGGCGATCTCGGCCCACTCGGTGGGTACCGGGCCCGGGCACAGCGCGGTGACCGACACCCCCGTCCCGTGCAGCTCTTCGTGGACGGCTTCGGAGAAGGTCTGCACGAAGGCCTTGGTCGCCGAGTACACCGCCATGTAGGGCAGCGGCTGAAACGCGGCGATCGACGCGATATTCATCACCGCGCCGGCGCCACGCTCGACCATGCCGGGCAGCGCCGCGTGGGTGAGTTCCATCAATGTCAGCGCATTGAGGGTGACCTCTTCACTCTCACGTTCGACCGGCAACTCGTGAAACACCCCGCTGGTGCCGAACCCGGCGCTGTTGCACAGCCCCGCGATCGGTTCGCTGTGCAGCCGGCCGGCCAATTTCGCGCGCCCTTTGCTCTCACTGAGGTCCAACGGCATCACCTCGACCGCGACCGAATTGTCTTCTCCCACTTGGTTGGCGAGTTCGTCGAGACGCTCGCGGCGCCGCGCGACGAGCAACAGCGGGAAGCCGCGGCGGCCCAGGCCGCGAGCCAGTTCGGCGCCGATCCCCGAGGAGGCGCCGGTGATCACAACGGTCGTCTGGTTGCCGGCTTTGGGAAGGCTCATCGCGTCACCAGTGGATTCCGCGCGTCGCTTGCAAAAACGTCTCGCTGCTTCGGTTTAATTGCGCTGCGCTGGTTGGGGTTTCGTCTCCCTTAGCCGCGGTGGAGTCGTCGAACATGCCGAACGCCCGGTTGCGCACGCGATCCATCACCGCCGGGTTGACGGCGTCAGCGACGGCGGCGAATTGCCCGAACGGCGAGCTGGCCCGCCGCGGCCGGTGCACGATCGCGTCGGTGATCACCCCGGCCGCCTGGTCCGGCGTCAGCGCGGGAAATTTGTCGTACATCTTGGTCGGGCTGATCATCGGGGTTCGCACCAGCGCCATGTGCACCGTGGTGAAGTGCACGCCGTCGTTGACGACTTCGGCCTGCAGTGCGTCGCAGAGACTGTCCAGCGCGGCCTTGCTGGCGATGTAGGCGCCGAACCGCGGTGCGCGGGTCTGCACACCGACGGACGAGACGTTGATGATGTGCCCGAAACCACGCTCGCGCATCCCGGGGATGAACTTCAGGATGAGCTGGACCGCGCCCAGATAGTTCAGCTGCATCGTCCGCTGATAGTCGTGAATCCGGTCGTAGGACAGTGCCAGCGAGCGCCGAATCGACCGGCCTGCGTTGTTGATCAGGATGTCCACTCCCCCAAGCTCATTGAGCACTTTGTCGGCCATCGTGGCGATGGCGTCCATGTCCGAGAGATCACAGGGGTAGACGTGGGCGACGCCGCCGCCGCTTCGAATTTCAGCGGCGACCTTCTCCAGCTTCTCCGGCGTGCGGGCCACCAGCACCACCGCCCCGCCAGCCTCGGCGATTTTCTTCGCGGCGGCCTCCCCGATGCCCGAGGAGCCGCCGGTGATCAGGACGGTCTTGCCGTCGACGGCGTCGCCGAGGCTGTGGCCCTGCACCGCGTCGAGCAGATTCCGCAGATAGAACGGTCGATATCGCCCGGCCGAGTTCGGGGTGTTGATGATGTTGGAGACCACCGCGAATGGCTTTTCCACCAAGTTCGTCAAGTCACCAAGGTTCATCGGTTGTCGCTCCTCAGGGCGGATGGTGTGACGTGGGTCATACTGCCAACCTAGGGCATGGCGCGGCGGCGACGAACAGATGACCGTCATCTGAACGAGGCGAACCGTCTCACCCGGCGGCCGACGATGCGGCCACCCGCCGGCAATCGGCTTGTTACGTCGGGCAATCCGAGCGTGATCGCGGACTAACTGAGGGGCAACGCCGAGGTGGTCCGCTGGTTACATGAAACTCTTGGCAACGTTCCACAAACCGGAGCCGACAACCATCTACGACCGGATCGGCGGGCACGAGGCGCTCGAAGTCGTCGTAGAGGACTTCTACGTTCGGGTGCTCGCCGATAATCAACTGTCCGGCTTCTTCACCGGAACGAATATGAACCGCCTCAAAGGCAAGCAGGTGGAGTTCTTCGCGGCCGCACTCGGCGCGCACGAGGTCTACACCGGCGCCCCGATGAAGCAAGTGCATCAAGGGCGCGGCATCACGATGCACCACTTCAGCCTGGTGGCCGGGCATTTGGCCGACGCGCTGGCCGCGGCCGGAGTCTCGCCGACGACGGTGACGGAGATCCTGAGCGTCATCGCACCGCTTGCACCCGAGATCGCATCGAGTGAAGCCGGTACCGCCAAGCTCTAAGCCCGTGCAGCGCCTATGAATTTGGCGGCGCGCGGGCGTGTCGCGCCCGGGGATCGCGGCGCAGCCGGTAGTCAGCACATATGAGGACGATCGCAGTCATCGCCGCGGCATTGACGGTGTGCGCGTGCAGCTCCCCGAGTGCCCCGCCGTCGGGTTCGGGGATGCCGACCGTCACCAGCAAGGCGCCGGCGTCGGTGGCGGTCGACTGCGGCAAACCCGTGAACGCCGTGCAGCAGCTGGTCTGTAGTGACCCACACCTGACCGATCTCGACCACCGCCTGCAGACCGCCTACCAGCAAGCGCTTGCCCGCACGGGCGCCGATCCCGCCGCGCTGGCGGAGGCCCAAACCGGCTGGACGACGGCCCGCGACGACTGTGCCCGCAACGCCGATGTCCACACCTGCGTGCTGGAGGCCTACCAGACCCGGCTCGTCCAGTTGGCGATCGCCGACCCCGCCACGGCGGCTCCGCCGGTCATCACCTACCACTGCCCCGCCGACGCCGGCCCGCTGACCGCCCAGTTCTACAACCAGTTCGACCCGCACACCGCGGTGCTCAACTGGAAAGGCACCCAACAGATCCTGTTCCTGCTGCCGTCCGGCAGCGGGGCGAGGTACGGCCGGCAGGGCTCCGAATACTGGGAGCATCAGGGCGAGGTGACGATTGACTTCAACGGCACCAAGTTCGTCTGCACCACGCCTTGATGCACCACAATGCCTAGCGTGGGCCGCACATTCGAAGATCTCGTCGCAGAAGCCGATTCGGTATCCGTCGACGGCTGGGATTTCTCGTGGCTGGACGGCCGTGCCACCGAGGAACGCCCATCCTGGGGCTATCAACAGCTGATCAGCCGCCACTTCGCGGACGTGTCGTCCGCCGTGGATCTGCAGACCGGTGGCGGCGAAGTCCTGGCCGGCGCCGGGCCATTCCCGCCCACCATGGCGGCCGTCGAGTCCTGGCCACCGAACATCCCGCTGGCGACCAAGCTCCTGCACCCACGCGGCGTGGTCGTGGTGGGCACGCCCGACGAGTCGGTCCTGCCGTTCGCCGACGAGGCCTTCGACCTGGTCACCAGCCGGCACCCGCACACGCTGTTCTGGCCCGAGATCGCCCGCGTGTTGCGGCCCGGCGGCACCTACCTGGCTCAACACATCGGACCCGCGACGGTGTCCGAGCTGATCGAGCACTTCATCGGGCCACCGGCCGAAGGGACGGATCCGCGACACCCGGACAACGAAAGCGCGGCGGCGCGGGCAGCCGGGCTGGAGATCGTCAGGATGCGCCCGGAGCGACTCCGACAGGAGTACTTCGACATCGGCGCGGTGGTCTACATCCTGCGCAAGGTGATCTGGTGGGTACCGGACTTCACCGTCGAGCGTTACCGCGATCGGCTGCGCGAGCTGCACGAGCGCATCGAATCCGACGGCCCGTTCGTCGCGCACGCGACGCGGGTTCTCGTCGAGGCGCGCAAGCCGGCTGGCAGCTGAGCCCGGCATGCGACGGTCGTTCGACGAGCTGATGGCCGAGGCCCTCGCGGCGCCCGTCGTCGGCTGGGACTTCTCCTGGCTGGACGGCAGGGCCACCGAGCAGCGCCCGTCCTGGGGATACCAGCGGCAGCTGGGCGCCCGGCTCGCCACGGTGTCGGCAGCCCTGGACATCTACACCGGGGGCGGCGAGGTGCTCGACGGAGTCCCGTCGTTCCCGCCGACGATGGCGGCCACCGAGTCGTGGCCGCCCAACGCCGCACTGGCCACCCGGAGATTGGGTCCGCGTGGCGTGGTGGTCATCCGGACCCGCGACGAGCCCCCGCTGCCGTTCGCCGCCGAGGCCTTCGACCTGGTGACCAGCCGGCATCCAATTACCGTGTGGTGGAGCGAGATTGCCCGCATGCTGCGCCCCGGTGGCACCTACTTCGCGCAGCACCCCGGCCCGGCGACGGTGTGCGAGCTGGTCGAGTCCGTGATGGGGCCGCACCCCGAGCTGGGTGCTCACCTGCGGCCGGCCGTGCAGCGCGCCGACGCACAGGCCGCCGGGCTGCAGATCGTGGACCTGCGCATGGAGAAGCTGCGCGCGGAGTTCTTCGACATCGGCGCGGTGGTGTACTTCTTGCGCAAGCTGATTTGGACCGTGCCGGACTTCACCGTCGAGCCCTACTACGGGCGACTGCGTGCCCTGCACGACATCATCGAGGCGGACGGCCGGTTCGTCACGCACCCGACGCGGGTACTGGTCGAGGCCCGCAAGCCCGGCTGATCAGCCCTCGCCGCGCAGCACGTTTAACGCGTGCTGCAGGTCGGCCGGATACGGGCTGACGAATTCCACCCACCGCCCGTCGGCCGGATGGGCGAACCCCAGCGACCGGGCGTGTAGCCATTGACGTTCCAGGCCAAGCCTTTTCGCGAGCTTCGGGTCGGCGCCGTAGACCAGGTCGCCGCAGCACGGATGATGCAACGCGGCGAAATGCACCCGAATCTGGTGGGTGCGACCGGTTTCCAGGTGCACGTCGAGCAGACTGGCGGCGACGAAGGCTTCGACGGTGTCGTAGTGGGTGACGCTGTGCCGGCCGTTCTGGGTGACCGCGAACTTCCACTCCCCGCCGCGATGCCGTCCGATGGGCGCGTCGATGGTCCCGCTGGACGGGTCCGGATGTCCTTGCACCAGAGCGTGATAGCGCTTGTCGACGGTGCGCTGTTTGAACGCCCGCTTGAGCAGGGTGTAGGCCCGTTCGGAGATCGCGACCACCATCACCCCGGAGGTGCCCACGTCGAGGCGGTGCACGATGCCCTGCCGCTCGTGCACACCCGACGTGGTGATCCGGTAACCGGCGGCGGCCAAGCCTCCGAGCACCGTCGGCCCGCTCCAGCCGACCGAGGCGTGCGCGGCCACCGCCGCCGGCTTGTCGACGACGACGATGTCGTCGTCGGAGTACAGGATGGCCATGCCCTCGATCTCGACGGGCGTGTTCTCCGGCGGCGCCGGCGCCTCGGGCAGCCGCACCTCCAGCCAGGCACCGGGCGTCAGGCGATCGGACTTGCCCGCCTGCACGCCGTCGAGTTCGACCCCGCCGTCCTCGGCGATGGCCGCCACCGCGCTGCGGGACAACCCCAACAGCCGCGATAGCCCGGCATCGACCCGCATGCCCCCCAATCCCTCCGGAACCGGCATCGAGCGGTTGGTCATTTGGCTGGGTCGGGCTTGCGACGACCTACCGAGTCGAAATCGAATCCGAACACCGAGAGCACGACCAACAGGAACGCGCCGCCGACCACGGCCGGGTCCGCGACGTTGAACACCGGCCACCAGCCGATCGACAAAAAGTCGACGACGTGGCCCCGAAGCGGCCCGGGAGCGCGGAAGAAGCGATCGACCAGGTTGCCGGTGGCGCCGCCGAGAATCATGCCGAGGCCCACCGCCCACCAGGGCGATACCAGCCGCCGGCCCATCCAGAAAATGCCGATCACCACGCCGGTGGCGATCAGGGTCAACACCCAGGTGTAGCCGGTCGCCATCGAGAACGCCGCCCCCGAGTTACGCACCAACGTCCAGGTCACCGTGTCGCCGATGATCGACACCGGTTGCCCCGGCGGCAGCAGCCGCACGGCGAGCACCTTGGTCACGATGTCGAGAGCCAGCACCACGGCAGCGACCGACAGCAGCAGCCGCAGCCGCCTCGGAGCGGACCGCGGCGCGGGGGCGTCGGGTTCGGCCACTTCGCCGGACGTCGCAGCCTCCCCGGCTGACGTCACCGGCTCGGCCGATCCTGTTGGTTCTTCGGGCACCTCCCCATCATCCCCTAGCACCCGGCCTGGTTGGGTGCGGCCTCGCCGCCCCGGCGCGTGCGGAATGATTCGGCTATGGGGCCCATCACCGTCATCACCACCGGCGGCACGATTTCGACCAGCACCGGCGCCGACGGCGTGCGCCGTCCCAGCCGCAGCGGTTCCGACCTCACCGCCGGCCTCGACGTCGACGTTGTCGACTTGATGGCGGTGGACAGTTCGGAGCTGACGACGGCCGACTGGGACCGGATCGGCGATGCGGTGCGGGCCGCAGTCGACGGCGGCGCGCAGGGCGTGGTCGTCGCGCACGGCACCGACACCATGGAGGAGAGCGCGTTGTGGCTCGACCTCACCTATGCGGGCAGTCCGCCGGTCGTCCTGACCGGCGCGATGCGCAGCGCCGACGCCCCGGACTCCGACGGGCCCGCCAACCTGCGCGACGCCGTGGCGGTGGCGGCCAGCCCGGCCGCGCGCGGCCTCGGCGTGCTGGTGTCCTTCGCCGGGCGGGTGCTACAGCCGCTGGGCATGCACAAGGTGGCCACCCAGGACCTGAGCGGCTTCGCCGGCGAGCTGGTCGGCACGACGCCGGGCGGCGTGGCACTCAACGGCGCGAAAATCCGTCCCCACCTCGGGGAGCTGCGGGCCACCGACGCGCCGCGGGTCGACATTGTCGCGGCCTACCTGGGCAGCGACTCGGTGGCGCTGGACGCCTTCGTGGCGGCCGGAGCGCGGGCCGTCGTGCTGGAGGCGCTGGGCTCGGGCAATGCCGGGGCCGCGGTGGTCGACGGCGTGCGGCGGCACTGCGCGAACGGGATCGTCGTCGGGGTGTCCACCCGGGTCCCCGGCGGCGGGGTCAGCGCGGGCTACGGCCCCGGCCACGACCTGGTCGAAGCCGGCGCCGTGATGGTGCCGCGGTTGCGGCCGCCGCAGGCCCGGGTGCTGCTGATGGCCGCGCTGGCCGCGCAGTCACCGGCCGGCGACGTCATCGCCCGCTGGGGCTGAGGCCTGCGCGGTGTCCTCGGTGCGCAGCTCGCCGAGATAGTCGCGCCAGTCCAGCGAATCGATCGGGTTGGCGCCGACGAGATCGGCGGTATCGGCGGGAAACGTCCGGGCCTGGCCCGGGCCGCTGCTCCGCGTTTCGAACCGCACGGTGACGACGCCATGGCCGGCGCCCTGCACCCAGCCGTGCCCGAGTTCGCGGTGCTCGACGTCGAGGCCCACCCGCCACGGCGAGGCCTCGGGGGCGGCGGGTGCGAACATCGCGTCGGTCGCGGTTTCGACAGAATGCTGCGCCTCCGGTTCCGGCGCCGCGAGCTCGAGGTCCGGGAACAGCGACTCCTGGCGCACGTCGCTCAACCCCGAAAAACCAACGCCGAGTAGACGAATCGGCCCGATCTCGCGCGGATCGAGCAGCAATCGCCGGGCCAGCGCGACCAGCGCGCCGGCCTCCGTCGTCGCGTACGGCAAGGTCGCCGACCGGGTCAGCGTGCTCATGTCCGACTTCTTCAGCTTCACCGTGACGGTCCGGGCGCCGCGACCGTCGCGCAGCAGCCGCTGATGCGCATGCTCGGCGATCGGAGCGATCGCGTCGTGCAACTGCTCGAGACTGGTCAGGTCGACGGCGAAGGTGGATTCGGCGCTGATCTGCTTGGCTTCGGCACGCTCGGCGACGGGTCGATCGTCGACGCCGCGGGCCAGCCGGTGTAGCGCCAGGCCGACCGTCGCGCCCAGGATGTTGGCCACCTCGGCGTCGGTCAGTGCGGCGAGCTGCCCGATCGTCTCGATGCCCAGCCGATTCAGCTTCTCCTCGGCGACCGGGCCGATTCCCCAGAGCCGCCGCACCGGCAGACTGTCGAGCAGCAACCGTTCCTCGGCGCGCCCGACCACCCGGATGCCGTCGGGTTTGGCCAGCCCGGAGGCGATCTTGGCGATCTGCTTGCCCGAGCCGGCGCCCACCGACGCGATCAGCCCGGTCTCGTCGCGTACGCGTCGTCGCAACCCCTCGCAGAACTCCTCGACGTCCTGCGCGGACGCCCCGGCGAGCTGCGGCGGCTCCCCGAACGCCTCGTCGAAGGACAGCTGCTCGACGACGGGCACCACGGCCCGCACGACGTCGAACACCCGCCGGCTGGCGACCCCGTACACCACCCCGCGCGGCGGCAGCACCACCGCGGTCACGCCGACCATGCGGCGGGCCTGGTGCATCGGCATCGCCGAGCGCGCCCCGAACACCCGCGCCTCGTAACTCGCCCCGGCCACCACGCCGCGGCCGCCCAGACCGCCGACCAGCACCGGCCGACCGCGCAGCGTCGGGCGGGTGAGCTGCTCGACGGAGGCGAAGAACGCGTCCATGTCCAGGTGCAGGACCCAACGCGACTCCATCCGATAAATGCTATTGCGCTACTCGGCTAACGTTTTCCACATGGCCATGAACCTCGCGCACCGACGGATCTGCAGCTCGGACCGCTGGGCTAAAGCGGTCGAAGACGACCTGCTGCCCTGGGCGCTGGCCGACGTAGACCTGGGCGACAACACCCTCGAGATCGGGCCCGGCTACGGCGCCATCCTGAAGGTGCTGGTCGACAGGACGCGCAAGCTCACCTCGGTGGAGATCGACACCCCGATGGCGCAGCGACTGCAGCGCCTCTACGGCGACCGGGCGCGCATCATCAACGGCGACGCCACCAACACCGGGTTGCCCGCCGACGAGTTCAGCTCCGTGGTGTCGTTCACGATGCTGCACCACGTCCCTACCGTCGAACTGCAGGACAAGTTGTTCGCCGAGGCTTTCCGGGTGCTGCGCCCCGGCGGTGTCTTCGCCGGCAGCGACAGCGTGAATTCGCTGCGGTTCCGGATCCTGCACTTCCGCGACATCTGCAACACCGTCTCGCCCGACACGTTGCCGGATCGCTTGCGCGCGGCGGGATTCGGCGACGTCGAGGTCGAGGTCCGCGGTGGCAGGCTGCGCTGGCGCGCCGTCAAACTAGCCGGTTAGTTGCGGGGGCTGCTCTTTCGCCCACGCGATGTAGCGGTCTATGCCTGCCCAGATGTCGACCTTCGGTGCGAACCCGATGCGCTGCGCCAGGGCGATGCTGGCGGGGAACCGGCTCACCTCGCCCGGTCGCGCGGGTCCGTTGACCACCCGGGCGTCGAACTTCGCGGCGATGTATTCGGCGATGTCGCGCACCCGGGTATTCGTGCCACTGGCGAAGTTGATCGCCCGGCCCTGCAGATCTGGGGTGTCGAGCACCAGTAGGTAGGCGTCCACGACATCGCTGACGTGGAGGTAGTCCCGGGTCGCGCAGCCGTCGCCGAAGACGGTGAGCTCCTGGCCGGCGATGGCGCGGCGCACCAGGATCGGAATCAGCGCGCCGAAGGCTCCGCTTTTCTGTCGCTCACCAAAGATGTTGAACGGTCGAACAATAGCGATGTCCATGCCGTAGGAGCGGAAGTACGAGTAACACAGCCGGTCGGCGGCGGCTTTCGACGCGGCGTACGGGCTGTTCGGTCTCGGCTCGGCCGTTTCGTCGAGTAGGGCATCCGGGGCGAGGCTGTGACCGTCTCCGTACACCTCACACGTCGAGGCGAAGATGACTCGTGACCCGTATTCGCGTGCGGCCTCGAGAATGTGATGCGTGCCCATCACATTGGTCTCGAGAAAGCTTCTCGGATCATCAAGTGACTTGTCCACGTTGACATTTGCCGCCAGGTGGAAAATCACGTCGTGGTCGCGCGCCGTTTTGCGGACCAACTCCCAATCGGTCACGGAGCCGAATACGACGTCCGCCGATTCGTTCATCTGGAAGGTACGAAGATTTCCCTTGGCGGCAATGGAAAACGTGTTGAGCACGGTCACGTGGTGTCCCATGGCGAGCAGCGCCTCGGACAGATGACTGCCCTGGAAGCCCGCCCCGCCAGTTACCAGAATTCGCACTACTTTCCGCTCTCCCGTCATATGCGTGTTGTGGCGCATCCTAGCCACTGCGCGGGCCGGATTTGTCGCTAATGCAAATTCCGTGAAGTGCGCGGTGGGTGCTGCGGATTGGCGGTACGTTGTGAATCGCCCAACGAGCGCCCAGCTTTCGAAGGGAGCCACATGTGTTCGTCACATGCCGGGTCTGCCGCGATCGACACCGGCGAGCTCGAGCAGCAGGTCGCGTCGTGGTGTGCCCACCCCGCGCTGGCGGAGCTCGTCGGGGTGTTCGGCGGTGTCATCCCCGACGGACTGAGCCTGAGCGACCGGCTGGCGTTCCTCGACGAGTTCAGCGAGGCGTGGGACTATCGGGGCCGGGCCCGCGCAGCCGCCGCGGAACGGCTCAGTAGCCAGGATGCCGCAGGCGCGGCCCGGTGGCTGATCCCTCGATTAACCCTGCCCGCCGCGCAGCTGGAGAGGATCGAGGCGGCGACGGCCGCGTTGGGCATGACGGGCGAAACCGCGCCTGGGGGAACGGATTTCGATCACATCCTAGTGATCGGCGGGGCGCGCTACACCAACCTGCTGCGCGCCCGGTATGCGCGCGAGATCGCCACCGGCCGGCGCGTCGGCCACGTGGTGCTGGCCGCCGCGTCCCGGCCGGTGCTCGACTCCGAACAGGACGCGATCGACGCGTGCGCGCCGGGTGCCCGCACCGAATTCGAGCTGATGACCTACGGCGCGGCCGACGCGTTCGGGCTCGACACCCGCGAGCTGATGGAGCATCTGCGCGGGCGGGTCGGTAAGCCGCAAGGCGACGAGACGGTGTGGCGCTTCGCACCGCAGAGCAACAAACTCCGCGTGCCGATCACGCTGCTCGAGACCCCGTCGCCGGACCCGGACCGTCGCCGGGCGAACTCGTCGGACACCTACACCTTCGCCGCTCGGACGCTGGGCATGAGCGGCTCGTCATGTCTGATGGTGACCGGCCAACCGGTAGGCCACTATCTGCACTTCGAAGCACTGCGATCGTTGGCGGTGCCGTTCGGAATACGGGTGGAATCAGCAAGTTTCGGCGTCGAGCGCTACAACCGGCTCGGCGAGTTGGACGAGCAGCATCCTGCCAAGGTGCTGCAGGAGGTCCGCTCGGCGATCCGGTCCGCCCGCGGATTGGTCGACGAGCTCAGCCGGTAATGGTGCACGGCGAGGACGCCGGGAAGGTCCCCGACACCGGTCGCGGGCGCCCCGCCGGAGGCCACGGCTGCAGCCCCAGGTTGGCCAGATAGCGCACCGGACTGGTGTGCTCGCCGCCGACGCGAACCTCGAAATGCAAGAAGCCGTCCAGGGATTGGGTTTCTGGGCCCAGCGCGCCGATCCGTGCGCCCGCGGCCACCTGGTCGTCGACCGCGAGCCGGCTCTCGTCGCCCGGGCGGAACACGTAGACGGTGTCGAGGTCGCGACACGAGACGGTCACCGACCGAAGCCCGCTGGCGGCGAGATCGTGCACGGCCGAGACGGTTCCCGACGTGACCGCGTGGATCGGTGTGCCGGGATCCGCGGCGAAGTCGACGCCGGGATGAAACGTCGCGGCCCGGCGACCGTAGCCGGAACCGAGCGCCAGGCTGTCGCGGTCGATGGGTAGGCGGGTGCCCGGCTCGGCCGGGTCGAAGTCGCCGCGCACCCGGCGCTGGTAGTCGGCCTTGAGCAGGTCGATCTCCTCGTAGGCGTAGCCGAACAGCAGGGCGCGGTCGTAGGGCACGCCGTAGTTCATCTCCGAGTCCGGATCGATCTTGCGGTAGTGCTCGACCTTGCCGATCCGTTCGGCCAGGGTTGCCCACCCGGTGTGGTGCAACCGGATCTCGTTTACCAGGCCGATGCGGCCGTGCTCGGTGATGTTGGCGGGCCAGTGCGGGTTGTGGATCACCCGGGTTCCGGCCCGCAGCCCGGGGCGCCACCGCCAGAACGGTCCGCGCACCGATTCCGCCGTTCCCATCACCGGGATCATGTCCGGATAATCCGGGTCGTTCCAGGCCGGGATCATCGGGCACATCAGCGCCGCGACGTCGTCCGGCGTGCCCGCCAGCACCTCGCGGATGTCGACGTCGGCCTCGACGATTTGGTCGGAGTCGATCATCACGATCCAATCCGGCCGGCAGAAATCGGCCATCCGGTACAGCAGTTCCAGGCCGGGCGGTTCGGGGATCAGCCACGGCGTTCGTGGCAGGTCGGAGCGGGCCCGCACCAGGTTGGTCACCGCGGGGTGCCGCCGCAGGATCTCGGCGCTGTCGTCGGTGCTGCGGTCGTCGATCGCGTAGATGTCGTCGCACCAGCCGGCCAGCGCGTCCAGGACCCGGGGCAAGACGTCGGCACCGTTGTGCACCCGGAACACACCCAGAATCCGCAACGACGCCTCCATGTGATGGCTTCCGTAACCAGACGCTACCCGAATCGCTTGCTGACAGTAGGCTCGGCAGCCGCAGCCTTACTTTCTCCGCGAGAGTGCAACTAGGGACGGTCGCTCTCGAGAGATGTGTTCCCCGTTGCACTCTCGCGGTCACAAGGGGCACCCCGCGGCCAGCAACGCACTCCGGGCGCGGTCGACGACGACATCCGGGCGGTGACGCAGCAGGTCGGCGCTGACCCGAACCAGGCGCCATCCCCGTCGCTCCAATTCGGCGGTGCGGTCGATATCGTTGGCGCGGATGCGCGAGTCCGTCCAGTGCTGGGCCCCGTCGTACTCCACGCCGACGAGCCATTCCTCCCAACCCATATCAATGCGGGCCAATACCGCACCCCACATGTTTCGCACCACGATCTGGGTCTGCGGCCGGGGCAGGCCGCCCCCAATCAGCGCAAGCCTGGTTCTCGTCTCTTGCGGCGATTCCGCGCCCGCGTCGATCAGAGGCAGCACCCGCCGCAACTGCTTCATCCCCCGCGCACCGCGGTGGGTATCGATCAAGGGGTATACATCGGCGGCCGTGACGCCCGTGGCTCGTGCCAGTGAATCGATCCGTATGACCGCGGCCTGAAATCCCGGCCGCCGACCGAGGTCAAACGCGGTGCGGGCAGCCGATGTCACCGGCACGCCACCGATGCACACGCTCTCGCCGGCGAGCAGTGTCTCGTTGCGCACGACAATCAGCGGCGGTGGCCGCTTGCGATCGGTGATCAGTTCAGCCGGCGAGTGTGGGTCGACCCATTCCGCGCCGTGCAGCGCTGACGCTGAAACTCCCGCAACTACGGCCTTCTTTCCCGACCAGAGCCACGCGGCGATCGCCCGGTCTCGCGCCGTCAGCGGGCCGCCGCGGCGCAGGTAGACGTCGCGGTATACGCGGGTGCAGGAACGCCGCAAATCACGCTTCGTCCAGGTGCCCGCGCGGACCGCCGCGCTCCCGACAAACGGTGTCGCACTCACGACCGCAGCTTGCCACCGCCGTCCGACAAGGCCGCGAGAGTGCAACCAGGGACGTCCCGTCCCGAGAAACGCGTTCCCAGTCGCACTTTCGCGGTTCACGCCTTGGCGATCTCGACCCGTACGCCGTCGCCGATCTCCGCCGCCTCCACGGGATCACCGAATTCGAAGCTGGTGGCCAGGATTTCACCCGCGATCAGGTCGCGGTGAGCGCGCGCCCAGTCGGCCCGCTCGGCGGGCACCGCCATCACCACACGGATGCGGTCGGAGACGTCCAGGCCGGTCGACTTGCGCAACTCCTGCAGCTCGCGGATCCGGTCCTTGGCCCAGCCTTCGGCCTCCAGCTCCGGGGTCACCGCGCCTTCCAGCACCACCAGACCCGCTCCCCCGGGCAGCGCCGCGGTGAACTCCGGGTCGGCGGCCACCAGCCGCGAGCTGTACTCCTCGGGCTGCAGCACCGCGGGGCCGGCGGTCAGGGTGCCGTCGGGGTTGACGACGCCCTCGCCGGCCTTGACCGCTTTGATTGCGGCCTGCACATCCTTGCCCAGCCGCGGCCCGGCCACCCGGGCGTTGACGGTGAGCTCGAAGCGGCCGTAGGTGTCGATCGCGTCGGTCAGTTCCACCTTCTTGACGTTGAGCTCGTCGGCGATCAGGTCGGTGAACGGCATCAGCTGTTGCGGATCCTCCACTGCCACAGTCAGTTTCGGCAGCGGTAGCCGCACCCGCAACTTCTTGGCCTTGCGCAACGACGACCCCACCGAGCACACGTCGCGCACCTGATCCATCGCGGCCACCAGATCCGTGCCAGAAGGCACCACGCCAGGCTCGGGCCAGTCGGTGAGGTGCACCGAACGCGCGCCGGTCAGCCCCCGCCAGATGATCTCGGTAGTCAGCGGCAGCAGCGGCGCGGCCAGCCGGGTGACCACTTCCAGCACGGTGTGCAGCGTGTCGATCGCGTCCCCGTCTTCCTCCCAGAACCGCGAACGTGACCGTCGCACATACCAATTCGTCAGCGCCTCAGTGAACTGGCGCAGTTGCTCGCAGGCCCCGGAGATGTCGCAGATTTCCAGCGAATCGGTGAGCTCGTCACGCAGCACGGCGAGCTTGGCCAGGATGTAACGGTCCAGCACGTGCGCCGAATCGGTACGCCAGGTACCGACTTTCGGCGCGTACAGGGCCAAGAAGCTGTAGGCGTTCCACAGCGGCAGCAAAACCTGGCGCACGCCCTCGCGGATGCCCTGCTCGGTGACGATCAGATTGCCGCCGCGCAGGATCGGTGAGGCCATCAGGAACCAGCGCATCGCGTCGGAGCCGTCGCGGTCGAACACCTCGCTGACGTCCGGGTAGTTGCGCAGCGACTTGCTCATCTTCTGCCCGTCGGAGCCGAGCACAATCCCGTGAGCCACACAGGTTTTGAAGGCAGGCCGGTCGAACAGTGCGGTGGCCAGCACATGCAGCGTGTAGAACCAGCCGCGGGTCTGCCCGATGTACTCCACGATGAAGTCACCGGGGTAATGGGTGTCGAACCAATCCGCGTTCTCGAACGGGAAGTGCACCTGGGCGTACGGCATCGATCCCGAATCGAACCACACGTCGAGCACGTCGGGGATGCGCCGCATCGTGCTGTTACCGGTGGGGTCGTCGGGGTTGGGCCGGGTGAGCTCGTCGATGTAGGGCCGATGCAAATTGGTGGGCCGCACCCCGAAGTCACGCTCCAGTTCGTCGAGGCTGCCGTACACGTCGATGCGCGGGTAGGCCGGATCGTCGGATTTCCATACCGGAATCGGGCTGCCCCAGTAGCGGTTTCGCGAGATCGACCAGTCGCGCGCGCCCTGCAGCCACTTGCCGAATTGGCCGTCCTTGACGTGTTCGGGGTACCAGGTGATCTGCTGGTTGAGTTCCACCATGCGATCCCGGAATTCGGTGACCGCGATGAACCACGACGAAACCGCCCGGTAGATCAGCGGATTGCGGCATCGCCAGCAGTGCGGGTAGGGATGCTCATAGGTCTCGTGACGGATCAGTACCGGCTGGTTCACCGCCGCCGGACCGCTCTGGTTCTTCAGGTCGCGGATGATGTGCGGGTTGGCGTCAAAGACGTGCTGACCCTGGTACTCCGGGACCGTGGCGTCGAAACGACCCTTGCCGTCGACCGGGGTGACCGGCACGATGCCCACCTTGTCGGTGGTCGCCATGTCGTCCTCACCGTAGGCCGGTGCCATGTGCACGATCCCGGTGCCGTCGTCGGTGGTGACGAAGTCGCCCGGCAGCACCTGAAATGCCTTCACCCTGTCCATGAAATACGGGAACGGTGGCAGGTAGCGGATCCCCAGCAGATCGGCGCCCAAATAGCTGCCGAGTATCTCGGGCTCTTCACCCAACTCGCGGGCGTAGGCCGCAACGCGCGCCTCGGCCAGGACGAACCGCCGGTCCCCGACCTTGGCCTGGACGTAGGTCACCTCCGGATTGACGGCAACGGCCAGGTTGGACGGCAACGTCCACGGCGTGGTCGTCCACACCAGCAGGTAGGCGCCTTCCAGATTCACCTTGCTGTCGACTACCTGGAAGCCAACGGTGAGCGCCGGGTCCTGGCGACTCTGATAGACGTCGTCGTCCATCCGCAACTCGTGGTTGGACAACGGGGTTTCGTCGCGCCAGCAGTACGGCAGCACCCGGTAGCCCTCATAGGCCAGGCCCTTGTCCCACAGCTGTTTGAACGCCCAGATCACCGACTCCATGTAGG
Organism: Mycobacterium sp. NGS40; assembly: GCF_059812735.1. Lineage (NCBI taxonomy): Bacteria > Bacillati > Actinomycetota > Actinomycetes > Mycobacteriales > Mycobacteriaceae > Mycobacterium > Mycobacterium sp. NGS40. The sequence continues at coordinate 22,263 of NZ_JCALDG010000015.1, read as the reverse complement.
GCAGGTCGAGCGTCTTGTAGTCGTTGTCGAAGTCGACCCAGCGGGCCTGGCGGGTGACGTAGGCCTGCCATTCGCCGGTGTAGCGCAACACCGATTCCCGGCAGGCCTCGTTGAAGGCGGCGATGCCCATGTCGTCGATTTGGGACTTGTCGGTGATGCCCAGCTGGCGTTCGACTTCGAGTTCGGCGGGCAGCCCGTGGGTGTCCCAGCCGAAACGGCGGTCCACCTTGTAGCCACGCATGGTGCGGTAGCGCGGGACGATGTCTTTCACGTATCCGGTCAGCAGGTGCCCATAGTGGGGCAGGCCATTGGCGAACGGCGGCCCGTCGTAGAACACGTACTCTTGCGCGCCCTCGCGGTTTGCGAGGCTGGCCCGGAAAGTGTCGTCGCGGGTCCAGTAGTCCAGAACCTCGAGTTCCAGCGCCGGGAAGTCCGGGGCTCCCCCGGCCAGCTTGGGATAAGCCCTGGCGTCAGCGTTTTCGGTCACGGTGCGCGTCGTCTCCTGCGTGCCTACGGTCAGGCCGGGGACGAGGTCGCGCAACCTGCGCGAGCACCGCGGTACCACCCCGCTTGCCGTGCTGGCGCACGGCCGCTCGATTCAGGCTGTGACGGGCCTACCCGTTCGGGTCTACTGGGCCGTGCGGGCTGTTCTTCCGAAAGCTCCCCGGTGATAGCCGGATCGATGCGCACCCACTCTACCGCGAGACTGCAACTGCCTACTCAAACGCCGAGTAAAGCTCTACGCAGCTGCAGTCTCGCGGTAGGGATCTCAGGCAGTGATCTCAATGAACCCGACGCGCCACAGCGCCGCGTAGAGGTGGCGGACGGGGACGCTCAGCAGGCGGGCGGCACCGGCCACCAGCGGGTCGCCGGCGCCGAAGTATCCGGTGTCGGCCGGACGGGCGGCCTTCGTGGGCACGGGGGCCTGCGTGGGCGTGGTGTCGCGCACGACGCGCAGGTTGCGGACGGGCGCTACGGCAACTACTTCGTCGAAGAGTACTGCGGTCATGATCGTCTCCTAACGGAATTGCAAACGGGTTCTGACTGGACTGATGTGTCCCGACCCGTCAGGGTTCCGATCCGAGAACGCTTGAGCGCTAAGTCGATTCGCTAGCTCGAGGCCTCGGGCCGGAGGTCGGATTGGGACGGAGCTTGTCCTGGATATCCATCCGGACTGCCACTGGAACTCATACGTCCCTCACCTCCTCTACAGCCACGACGCGTGTGGTTACCCGCGCCTATTTGCGCGCACCAGAAGGAGTTCAGAATCCGGCGACCGCCGGAAATCCGCACCCCTCTCGTCAGAGCTTTGGCACCACACGACGTGTCCGGAACTCCGGAAGCCACTTGGACTCAACCCTTAAGCCGGGAGGAGCTGTCCTGACCCGGGGCGTCTTTCGACGTTCGGGGTCAGTGGCCTGTGTTCGTGTAGCCGCCTCACCTAACGAGGTGCTGCAGTAAATACTCCACGAGGTATCCGGCCCGGTCAATGTGATCTGAGCCGTGTCGCGCAACTTTATGGGTTTATTACGCCGCTTCACAGCTTTCGATCAGCTTTGACACCCCTGAGCTGGCTAAACACCTCGCTGTGGCATGGTTCACACCCAGCTGAACGGACCCCGACAGTCAGTTCTCAGCTAAGTCTTCCAGCCGCCCGATGGTGTCGACGAACTCCTCGATCATGTCGAGCACGACCGCACGGGTCGGCCGGACCCGGTCGAGCGAACCGACCACCTGGCCGACGAAATAGGTTGCCAGCTCCCGTGCCTTCGCACCGGGATGGGCCGCCGCTTGGTTGATGCGCAGCTGCGGTTCGGTGACGAGGTTGGTCTGCAGCGGCATGCCGAGCGGAGCAGGATTGTCGGGCCGCTCCCACTCGTCGGTCCAAGCCGTTCGCAGCATCCGCGCCGGCTTGCCCGTCATCGACCGCGACCGCACGGTGTCCGAGGAACTGGCGGCCAGGAACTTCTCCTTGACCACCGGGTCGGTCTCGGCTTCCTCGGTGGTCAGCCAGACCGAGCCGCACCACACGCCCTCGGCGCCCAGGGCCAGGGCCGCCGCGATCTGGCGCCCGCGGGCGATCCCGCCCGCCGCCAGGACCGGGACCGGCGCGACCGCGTCGACGACTTCGGGAACCAGGACCATGGTTGCCACCTCGCCGGTGTGGCCACCGGCTTCGGTGCCTTGCGCGACGATCAGGTCGACGCCGGCCGCGGCATGCCGTCGCGCGTGTGCGGTGGTGCCGGCCAGCGCGGCCACCAGCACGTTGCGGCTGTGCGCGCGTTCGACGAGGTCGTCCGGGGGCGGCCCGAGCGCACTGGCGATCAACCGAATGTCGTGCGCGAAGGCCACTTCCAGCAATGGCTCGTAACCCTTGGGCGAGACGTTGAGACCCCCGACAGATGCCCGCGGCGGTTCGGGCGGAGCCGTGATGCCGTACCGGGCGAGCAAGTCTTCGACAAAAGCACGATGCTCCTCGGGGAGCAACTCCCTGACCTGCTTCGCGTCGATGCCGCCCTTTTCCGCACCGACGTATTTGGGCGGCAACAACAGGTCGACCCCGTAGGGCTTGCCGCCGGTCTGCTCCTCGATCCAGGCCAGTTCGCTCTGCAGCCGTTTCGGGCTGTGTGCGACGGCGCCCAGGACTCCGAATCCGCCCGCGTTGGTGACCGCGGCGACGACGTCGCGGCAGTGACTGAAAGCACAAATCGGGAACTCCACACCGAGCATCTCGGCGACTCTGGTCCGCATTCCTCGACGCTATGAGTTATCGCCTGGCATGGCAATCAACTCGCCGGAGCACGCCCGTCCGGCGGCCAGCCCACCACGCCATCCTCCAAGGGCACCTCGAGGCTCCGCAGAATCGACGAGATCATCCGCCACGCGCTGATCGCGGTGACGAGCTCGACGAGAGTCGTTCTGTCGCCGTGCAATTCGCGCTCGCAAGCCGCCCAGCTGTCAGCGCTGACCGCGCCGTCGCGCACCACGTCGTCGGTGGCCGCCAGCACCGCGCGCTCGCGGGACCCGAAGCCCTCGTGCTGTTGCCAATCGTGCACACCCAGCAGGTCCTCGGTCGTGACACCCAACCGGGTTGCGACGCGCCAGTGCTGCGTCCATTCGTATTCGCACGCGGTGAGCCAACCGATCCGCATGATCACCAGCTCTCGCAACCGCGCGTCGAGCGAACCGTGCCACAGCATCGTCGCGAGCAGATCATTGACCGCGCGCGCCAGCTGCGGATGGTTCAGCAACACCTGGAAGATGCTGAGCTCTGCCATGTAGTCGGGTACCGCCGCCTCGTCGGCGGCGGCCTTGGCCTCGCCGAGTGGCAGTCCGGGCACGCGGGCTGTCGTCATCGGGCACTCCGATCAACTGGCGGAACGTCTGTCATCGTAGTCACGGGCAACCGGGGCCGGGCACAGATAGACACGTGTTGAACAACAGGCGGTCACCGGTGAACGTTCTACCAAAATGCGGCTATTCACCCCGTTATGCAGGCCCGATCACCACTACGGTTTACCGAAAAGGGCGCACTGAATTACTCGCCCTCGCAGCTGAATTCGGGGCCGGCTGTCTATGGCGCTGGCTGACCCCACATGTCCCCAGATTGGGTGTAAGCCATGCCGCAACAGCCCTCGGTCACGATCGTCATTCCCGCCTACAACGAAGAACGGTTCATCGGCAATTGCCTGGAATCGTGCATTAACCAGACCTCGGCACCGGACGAGATAATCGTCGTCGACAACAAGTCGACCGACGAGACCGCGTCGATTGTGCGCGAATACCAGGCGGCCGCACCGCACCTGGACATAAAGCTTCTCGACCAAACCGTCTACCAAGGCGCCGCCCCGACCCGCGACTGTGGATTCGACCATGCCCGGTGTGACGTGTTGGGCCGCATTGACGCCGATACCGTCATTCCGCCGGATTGGGTCGAGAAGGTTCGCGGTTACTTCCAGGATCCCGACATCGACGCCGCGAGCGGTCCGATCGCGATTTACGACCTGCCGCTGCGGGCATTTCTGTTCTGGGTGGATTCCACGCTTCGCTACCACCTGCACAAGCACGTCAAGAACGAACGGTTTCTGCTCGGCTGCAACATGGCAATTCGCGCAACCGCATGGAAGGGCGTGCGTCTTCAGACGCAGCCGGACCCCGAAATGCTCCTGCACGAAGATATCGACTTGGCGCTGACGCTGTTCAAGAACAATTTCAAGATTTCCTATGAGCCGTCCATGGTCGCCGCCATCTCGGGCCGGCGGGTGCAAGAGTCACCGCGTGATTTCTACCGATATGCGACGCGGTACACGCGAACGACCAAACTGCACGGCATCAAGAGCCCCACGGCACACACGACGATCGCCACTCTGCTGGCGCTGTATTACCCGTTCCGCACGATGCGGTTCTTCTATGACGCCGACCGACAACAATTCACGTTGGCAAGGCTGCGGGACCGCATCCAGAAAGTGGGCTTGTCTGCCACGGTGCGCATGCGGGTAAGCATTCGGCGCGGACCGGCCCCGGCCGCCTAGAGCAGTCCCACCAGCTGCAGGTCCGTCACGTACTTGATGATGACCCCTGGTGTGATGTGCGGGATGTCGTTGTCCGCACCGATTTTCGCTTCCTGCACCGCGGCGCGGAATCGGTCTGTCGGTGCGAACGACCCGCGGGTCGGCTCGAGCGGCTGAATCTGCTCGGGGTTGTGCAGCATCAACTGCAGCATCTGCAGCACGGAATGCTGGCGCTGCCGGTCCGGCAGAGCCCGCAGGCCGATCTCGAATTGCCGCACCCACTCCGCGAAGTCGTCGATGCGCTGGATCGGATAGCCGGCCTCAATGAGCCAGTCGACACAAGTATCGACTCCGATGCCGTCGTCGTGCGGGTTCATCACGTGATAGGTCTCGAACCCGTCGACCACCTGAGCCCCGAGGGTGGCGATCGACTCGGCGACGAATTCGACGGGCAGCGCGTCGTAGTGCGCCCGCTGCCGGTTGCCGCTCTCGTCAAGGCGGTAGAACGAACCGGGCGCGACGCCGGTGGCCACCAGGCTCAGGATCATCCGGGTGACGACGTCGGTCATGTTGAACTGGCCCGCGTAGCTGACGTCGGACAGGATCATGCCGCTGCGGAACACCGAAACCGGAAGCCCGAACTGCTCATTGGCCTCCCGGAGCAGCACCTCGCCGGCCCACTTGCTGTTGCCGTAGCCGTTGGCGAAGCTGCCGTCGAGGACGCGGGTAGGACTGATCACCCGGATGTCGGCGTCTTCGGTGAACAACGCCGGCTCGACCTGGCGGCCGAGGTCGGAGGTCGACACGTAGGTGTACGGCTTCATCCGCGAGGTCAGCGCGAACTTGATCAGTTCGCCGGTGCCAACGACGTTGGGCCCGAACAGCTCTCGGTAGGGCAGCACTTGGTTGACCACGGCGGCCGAGTCGACGATCAGATCGACGGTGTCGGCCAGTCGCTGATAGGTCTGCTCGTCGAGGCCCAGGTTGGCTTCGCCCTTGTCGCCGGCGACGACCTCGAGATGGTCGGCGGCCAGCTGATGGAAGTGGTCCACCAACCGCGGGTCGCCGCTGTCGAATGCCTTCTCCAGACGACGCCATGCCTCCTGGTCGGAGCCGGCGCGCACCAGGCAGATCAGCTTGCCGTCAACACGTTTCAGTTGCTTGAGCCACTCCAGCGCCAGGTACCGCCCCAGGAAGCCGGTCGCCCCGGTCAACAGCACCGTGCGCGCTTCGGCGCTCGGGCCCGGCAGCGTCGGAGCGCCGAGCAGCGTCGTCTCGTCGATGAACTTGTCCAAGGTGAGGTCGCTGGCACGCAGCCCCTCGGGGTCGCGGCCGTGCACCGCAACGAAACTCGGGCCGTTGGAGTCGGTCTCGTCGGCGTCGGGGTCGCTGTCCAGACGCACGCTCATGGCGCGAACCGACGGCGCCTCGAACAGCGTGCGCACCGACAGGTTGGAATCGAACGCCGTGTTGATCGCGGCGACCACCCGCATCGCCGATAGCGAATCCCCACCCAGGTCGAAGAAGGAGTTCTCGACGCCGACCCGCTCGATGCCGAGCACCTGGCCGTAGATCCCGGCCACGATCTCCTCGGTGGGCGTCGCGGGCGGAATGTAGCGGACCGCACTCTGGTATTCGGGTGCGGGCAGGGAGCGTTTGTCGAGCTTGCCGTTGACGGTGCGCGGCAAGGTGTCGAGCACGACGATCGCCGTCGGAACCATGTAGGCCGGCAGCCGCTCGCCCAGCAGGGCGCGCATCTGCGCGGTGTCCACCTCGCCGGTGACGGTGACGTAGCCGACCAGCCGCTTGTCACCCGGACGGTCCTCGCGAGCGATCACCGCCGCGGCCTGCACCCCGTCCAGGGCGGCCAGCGCCGCCTGCACCTCACCGAGCTCGATGCGGTAACCGCGGATCTTGACCTGCTCGTCGGCACGGCCCAGGTACTGCAACTGCCCATCGGCGCCCCAGCGCACCAAGTCGCCGGTGCGATACATGCGTTGTCCGGATGCTTCCGCGCCAGCGAACGGGCACGCCACGAACCGCGACGCGGTCAGGCCGGCCCGGCGCAGATAGCCGACGGCCACACCCCGGCCGGCGATGTACAACTCGCCGACCACACCTTCGGGCGCCGGCCGCAGCCACTTGTCCAGTACGAACAACGCCGCACCCGGCACCGGCACGCCGATCGGGGCGCCCTCGCCGGCCTTCATCGGCGCACTGATCGCCGCGTAGATGGTGGCTTCGGTCGGGCCGTAGGCGTTGATCATCACCCGTCCCGGCGCCCACTTGTCGACTATTTCATTCGGGGATGCCTCCCCCGCCATCACCAGCGTCGCGGACTCCAGCCCCTCGCCCGGCATCATCGCCAGCGCCGACGGGGTTTGGCCCACCACGGTCACCTGCGCGGCGACCAGCAAGTCCCGCAGCTCGTGAGCGGATGCCGCCGCCGAATCGGGCACCACGACCAACCGCGAACCGTGGAGCAAGGCATTGAAGATCTCCCACACCGAGACGTCGAAACTGTAGGAGTGCCACTGCGACCACACCTGGCCAGGGCCGGTCGGTGCGCCGGGGTCGGGCGCTTCCAGCAACGACGTCGCGTTGTGGTGGGTAATCGCCACGCCCTTGGGCACCCCGGTCGTCCCCGACGTGTAGATCGTGTACGCCAGGTCCTCCGGCGTCGCCACCGGGAAGGTGATGTCCGAAGGGATCGACAGGTCGGGGTCGTGGACGTCGATGACCGGCAGGTCGGCCCCGTCGAACCGCGACCGCATGGTCTCGTCGGTCATCGCGGCGACCGGCGTGGCATCGCCGAGCATGAATTCCAGACGCGCGTCGGGCATCGCCGGGTCGATCGGCAGGTAGGCCGCCCCGGACTTGAGCACCGCCACCATCGCGATGATCGCCTCGGCCGACCGGTTGAACAGCAACGCCACACATTCGCCCGGGCGCGCGCCGTTGCTGACCAGCACCCGCGCGAACCGCTCGGCCGCCTCGTCGAGCTCGCGGTAGGTCCACGACCGCTCGCCGTCCACCAGCGCGACCCCGTCCGGGGTCCGGGCCACCTGCGCGGCGAACATCGCCGGGATCGTCGTGCCCTGCGCCGGCTGGGTCAGCACGGCGCGGTTGCCCCACTCGTCCAGGCGGGCATGCTCACCGGCATCCAGCACGTCCATCGACGACAGCCGCTGGCTCGGGTCGGCGGTCATCGCCACCAGCACCCGCTGGAATCGCTCCACCAGCGTCTCGATGCTCGCCGGGTCGAACACGTCCGTGTCGTACTCGACGCGGATGCCCAGTTCGTGGCCCGGCAAGGCCATCACGGAAAGCGGGTAGTGGTTGTATTCGCGGTTCGTGACGTCGGTGATCGCCAGCTCGTGCACACCCACCGGCACGTTCGTGTCGATCGGGTAGTTCTCATACAGGAACAGCGTGTCGAACAACTGGTCGTGGCCGGTGGCGCGATGAATGTCGGACAGCCCCAGGTGCTCGTGCTCGAGCCGGTTGTTGTGCGCCGTCTGCAGCTGGTCGAGCAGCTCGGCGACCGTGGTGGCCACGGTCGTGTTCGCCCGCACCGCAACGGTGTTGATCAGCAGGCCGACAATCGATTCCGAACCCAGCACCTCGGGGGGCCGGCCCGAGACCGCGGTGCCGAACGCGACGTCGCGCTGGCCGGTCAGCCACATCAGCAACTGCGCCCAGCCGGCCTGCAGCACCGTGTTGACGGTGGTGTGGCAGGACCGGGCCAGCGTGCTGAGCGCGCGGGTGGTCTCGGCGGACACCCGGTACGAGTCGACGCGTCGCCGCCCGAGCCCTATCCGCGTGGCGGGACCGACCAGGGTCGGGTTGTCGAAGCCTTCGAACATCTGGCGCCAGGCCGCCTGTGCCGCCGGGCGGTCCTGTTCGGCGAGCCAGGTGAGAATGCTGCGGTAGGACGCGGGCGCGGGCAGCCGCTCGCCGTAGTAGCTGGCGAAGATTTCGCGCAGCAGGATCGGCAGCGACCACCCGTCCATCACGATGTGGTGGTTGGTGATCACGAACCGATGCTTGTTCTCGGTGGTCCGAATCAGCGCCGCACGGAAGGCCGGCCGGCCGAGAAGGTCGCTGACCGCATCGCGCTCGTCGGCGCACAGCTGCTCGATTTGCTCGTCGTGGCCGGCTTCGTCGCTGTCGAGCTGGATGTAGCGCCAGGCCATGACGGGCTCGGCGGGGATGATTTGCACCGGCTCGTCGAATTGGGCGGAGAACCGGGCCGCCAGGTTAGGGTGCCGGTTGACCACCGTCTGCACCGCTTCGCGCAGCCGCTGCGGGTCAATGGCACCGGCGATCGTGATACCCAGCTGCACCGCGTAGACGTCGTCGCCGTTGTCGCCGCCCTGGGCAACGCTGGCGTGGAACAGCAGACCCTGCTGCACCGGGGTCAGCGGCAAGACGTCGGCGAGGTGGTACTGCTGCTCGAGTTGGTCGAGCTGCCGCTGGGTCAGCCGTGCCGGGGCCAGGTCGGACGGCGTCAGGCCGCCGCCGCCGTTGCGCACGTGGGCACAAATGCCGGTCAGGGCCTCGAACCACAGCGTGCTCAGCCGGCCGATCTGCTCACCGTCCAGCGCCGAGGGCGCCCAGGTCCAGTTGGCGTGCAGGTGCGGGCCCGCTTCAGTGTCCATCGTGCCGGCGTTGAGGTCGACGGTGTGCATCAGCGGCAGCGGCACCGCGGTGGCCGCGCCGGCGACCGACAAGCCTTCTTCGGAGATCCGCCACAGATCACCGGCAAGCTCCGTGGCCGTGCCGGCGCCCAGCCGGCCGAGGTAGTTGAACCCGATTGCCGGCTCGCTGCCCTGCAGGTCGACCTCGTTGTTCGTGTAGCGCAGCAGTCCGTAGGTCAGCGGATCGGGCAGGCCGCGCAGCTGCTCCTTGGCGTCCTTGATCACCGGCCCCAGGGCCGCGTCACCCGCGACCACCCGCGACCAGTCCAGTCCGGCGACGGCCAGCGACACCGGGTACTTGGTGGTGAACCAGCCGACGGTGCGCGACAAGTCGACGCCCCGAGCCAACTCTTCGTGGCGGCCGTGTCCTTCGACGCCGATGCCGATCGGCGAGCCGTTCCCCAGGAACTCCGCCCAGGCCAACCCGAACGCGATCAACAGAATGTCTTGCACCCCAGCGTGAAACGCCGACGGCACCTCACCCAACAGCAATCGCGTCGTCTCGACGTCGAGCTCGGCCGACATGTGCTCGGCACTGACGTAGGTGTCCACCTCGGGTCGCACGGCCGGTAATGCGGCCGGCACCGATGCCACTCGCCGCCACGCCTCGGCCTGCTCCACCACCGCGGGGCGCTGCGCGTACTCCTCGAGCAGCGACGACCAGCGGGCGAAGGACGTCCCGCCCGGGGGCAACTCGATCGGTTGCCCGCTGTGGTGCTGAGCCCAGGCAATGTTCAAGTCTTCCAACAGGATTCGCCACGACACCCCGTCGACAGCCAGGTGATGAATGATCAGCACCAACTGCGACGCGGAGCTCACCCACAACGCGCTGAGCATCACGCCGGCGGCGGGGTTCAGCCGTGACCGCGCCTCGACGAGCGCCTCGTCGGACAGCACCTCTACCGACTGCAGCAGACCGGCGGCATCCACGGTCCCCACTTCGGGTACCTGAAGCGACCACTCCCCCGCGTCGTCGTCCTCGACCCGCAGCCGCAGGGTGGCATGCCGATCGATCAACGCCTGCAGCACGGGTGCCACGTCGGCTTCGGTTACCCCGGACGGAGCCTGCACCACCATGGTCTGGTTGAACTGCTCGACGGGGCCCACCACGCCCTGCAGCCACCGGATGATCGGGGTGGCGACCACGTCGCCGATACCCTCGTCGACGACGCCGTCGGCGCCGTCGGTCATCGTGGCTACCCGGGCCAGCCGGGCCACCGTCTGTTCGACGAAAATGTCTCGCGGACGGCACATTACGCCGGCCGCCCGGGCGCGCGCCGACACCTGCATCGACAGGATGCTGTCACCGCCCAGGTCGAAGAAGGAGTCGTCGACACCGACCCGTTCGACACCGAGCACTTGGGCGTAGATTCCGGCCAGGATCTCCTCGACCGCGTCCGACGGCGCGCGATATTCGCCGCCGCCGGCGTATTCGGGCGCGGGCAGGGCACGTTTGTCGAGCTTGCCGTTGACGGTCAGCGGCAGCGTGTCGAGCACGACGATCGCCGTCGGAACCATGTAGGCCGGCAGCCGCTCGGCCAGCGTGCTGCGCATCGTGGCGGTGTCCACGTCCGCGGTGACCGTGGCGTAACCGACCAGCCGCTTGTCGCCCGGGCGATCCTCGCGAGCGATCACCGCCGCGGCCTGCACCCCGTCCAGGCCGGCCAAAGCCGCCTGCACCTCACCCAACTCGATGCGGTAACCGCGGATCTTGACCTGCTCGTCGGCACGGCCCAGGTACTGCAACTGTCCGTCGGCGCCCCAGCGCACCAGGTCCCCGGTGCGATACATCCGGTCACCCGGCTCGCCGAACGGGCACGCGACGAACCGCGACGCGGTCAGGCCGGCCCGGCGCAGATAGCCCACGGCCACACCGCGACCGGCGATGTACAACTCACCGGTCACCCCCTCCAGCGCCGGCCGCAGCCACTTGTCCAGCACGAACAGCGCAGCACCGGGCACCGGCGAACCGATCGGCGCACCCGTGTCCGGGGTCAACGGCTGGCTCATCGCCGCGTAGATCGTGCCCTCGGTCGGACCGTAGGCGTTGATCAGCACGCGACCGGGCGCCCACCGGTCGAGCACCTCGGACGGGAGCGCCTCGCCGGCCACGAACACCGTGGTGGACTCCAAGCCGTCCGACGACAACATTGCTGCCGCAGAAGGGGTTTGGCACAGGACATTGACCTTTTCGGCGATCAGCAGTGCATGCAGATCGTCAGGCGAACTGGCCACCGCTTCGGGAACGATCACCAGCCGTCCGCCGTGCAGCAGGGCGCCGAAGATTTCCCACACCGAAACGTCGAAGCTGTAGGAGTGCCACTGCGACCACACCTGCCCCGGACCGGGCGGCACCGCCGAGTGCAGCTTCTCCAGCAGGGACGTCGCATTTTGGTGAGTGATCGCCACGCCCTTGGGCACCCCGGTCGTCCCCGAGGTGTAGATCATGTACGCGAGATCCTGCGGCGCCGGCGCGGACAATTCGGTGCCGGGATCCTCGCCCGGCTCGTCGAAGTCCACGACGAACAGGTCGGTCCCGTCTAGCCGCGACCGGTGGGCCGCGGTCGTGAGCGCCGCGACCGGCGTGGCGTCGCCGAGCATGAATTCCACCCGCGCGTCCGGCAGCGCGGGATCGATCGGCAGGTACGCCGCCCCGGCTTTGAGCACCGCCATCATCGACACGATCGCCTCGGTCGAGCGCGAAAACAGCAGTGCCACAGTCTGTCCCGGGCCCGCACCGTGCGCGGTCAGCACCCGCGCCAACAGCTCCGCGGTCTCATCGAGCTCACGGTAGGTCCACGACCGGTCCCCGCACACCAGCGCGACGGCCTCCGGGGCGTTCGCGACCTGCGCCGCAAACAGCTCGGGAATCGTCACGCTCTTAGCCGGGCGGGTCAATACGGCGCGGTTGCCCCACTCGTCCAGCCGCGCGACTTCACCCCCGTCGAGGAGATCAATCGATAAGAGCCGCCGTTTACCGTCGGCCATTACTCATCCCCTGAATCGTCAGTCATGGCTACCAGCACTCGCCGTAACCGCTCGACCAACGTTTCGATACTGGCCTTGTCGAAGACATCGGTGTCATATTCGACTCGAAGGCCCAGTTCGTGGCCCGGCACGGCTTGCACTGACAGCGGGTAGTGGTTGTACTCGCGGTTCGTGAACTTGGTGATCGTCAGATCCTGAACCCCCGACAGCGCTGCGGTGTCGATCGGGTAGTTCTCGTAAACGAACATAGTGTCGAACAGCTGGTCGTGCCCGGTGATTCGGTGAATTTCGTTCAACCCCAGATACTGGTGCTCGAGCGTTTCGGTGTACGAGCTTTGCAATTGGTCCAGCAGATCGCCGATGGTGGTGGCCGAGTTGATGTTGGCGCGGACCGGAACCGTGTTGATCATCAGGCCGACGATGGATTCCGCGCCGGGCAGGTCGGTCGGCCGTCCCGAGACCGCGGTACCGAACGCGACATCCGGCTGACCGGTCATCCGCATCAGCAGCTGGGCCCAGGCGGCCTGCAGCACGGTGCTGACGGTGGTGCGGCAGGAACGGGCCAGCTCGCTCAGCGCAGCGGTGGTCTCGGCGGACACCTGGAACTCTTCGACACCTCGCTGGCCAAGCCCCATCCGCTGCGGCGGGCCGACCAGGGTCGGGGTGTCGAAGCCGTCGAACACCTCGCGCCACGCCGCCCGGGCCGTGCTGCGATCCTGACTGGCCAGCCAGGTGACGAACTTGCGGTACGACACCGCCGCAGGAAGCCGGGCACCGTAGTAGCCAGCGAAAATCTCTTGCAGCAGAAGCGGTTTCGACCAACCGTCCAGCACGATGTGGTGGTTGGTCAACACGAACCGGTACTGGTTTTGCGCGGTGCGTAGCAGTGCCGCCCGGAAGGCAGGCTTACCGACGAGGTCGCAGACGGCGGCGCGTTCGGCCGCGGATACCTGCTCAACCTGCCCGTCGACATCGGCGTCGCCCAATTCGAGGTACTGCCAAGTCAATTCGGGCTGGGCCGGCAAAATTTGCAGTGGCTCGTCGAAGTCACCGCTGAAGCGGGCGACCAGGTGCGGGTGCCGGGTGACGACCGTGTGCACCGCATCGCGCAGCCGGTCCGGGTCGACCGCACCGGTGATGCTGATGTCGAGCTGCACCGCGTACAGGTCGTCGCCGCTGACACCGAGGTCCTCGGCGGTGCTGGCGTGGAAGAACAGGCCCTGCTGCAGGGGAGTCAGCGGCAACACGTCGGCGATCTGCTCGCTCTGTTGCAGTTCGTCGATCTGCTGCTGGCTCATCCGCGCCGGCGCGAGGTCGGACGGCGTCAAGCCACCGCCGCCGCCCCGGACGTGCTCGCAGATGCCCGACAGCGCGTCAAACCACAACTGGCTCAACCGATTGATCTGAGCCTCGTCGAGCGCCGAGGTCGCCCACGTCCAGTTGGCCTGCAGCTGCGGGCCACCTTCGGTGTCCATGGTGCCGGCGTTGAGCTCGACGGTGTGGGCCAGCGGCATGGCGACGGCCGTCGCTGCCGCCGCGGCCGGCAGGTCGTCCTGAGAGAGCTGCCACAGGTCACCGGAAAGGTCCGTCGCGCCCGCGCCGAGACGGCCGAGGTAGTTGAAGCCGATCGCCGGGTCGGATTTATCCAGCTCGACATCGGGGTTCAGGTAGCGCAGCAGACCGTAGGTGAGCGGGTCGGGCAGACCACGCAGCTGCTCCTTGGTGTCCTTGATCACCGGGCCCAGCGCAGTGTCACCGGCGACCACTTTCGTCCAGCCCAGCTCACCGACGGCCAACGACACCGGGTACTTGGTGGTGAACCAGCCGACCGTGCGCGACAGGTCAACGTCGGCGGCCAGTTCCTCGTGCCGCCCGTGGCCCTCGACGTCGACACCGATCGGCGAGCCGGTCCCCAGGAACTCGGCCCAGGCCAGTCCGAACGCGATCAACAGAATGTCTTGCACCCCAGCGTGAAACGCCGCCGGCACCTCACCCAGCAGCATGCGGGTCGTCTCGACGTCCAACCCGACCGACAGTTGCCCGGCCGTGGCAAACGTGTCCGTGGGCTGCACCGCGGGCAGTGCGGCGGGCACGGCGGCGACCTGCCGCCACGCCTCGGCCTGGGCGAGGACCTCGGGTGCACGGGCGTGCTGGTCCAGCAGCGACGACCAGCGGGCGAACGACGTGCCCGGTACCGGCAACGCCACCTCTTGCCCACTGTGATGCTGCGCCCAGCCGATGTTCAAGTCTTCCAACAGGATTCGCCACGACACACCATCGACCGCGAGGTGGTGGACGATCAGCACCAATTGCGACGTGGAGTTGACCCACAGCGCACTCAGCATCACACCGGCGGCCGGGCTCAGCCGCGACCGCGCGTCGACGAGCGCCTCGTCGGACAACATGTCGACCGACCGGAGCAGCGCGCCGGCATCCACCGACCCGACCTCAGGCACCCACAATGACCAACCACCGGCGCCGTCGTCGTCCACGCGCAGTCGCAGCATCGCGTGGCGATCCACCAGCGCCTGCAGCACCACCAGCGCGTCGGATTCGGTCACGCCGTCGGGCGCCTGGACCACCATCGTCTGGTTGAACTGCTCGACCGGGCCGTCGGTTTCCTGCAGCCAGCGAATGATCGGGGTGGCAATGACCTCGCCCAGGCCCTCGTCGGCCGCGCCGTCGCCTTCGGCACCCATCCTGGCCACCCGGGCCAGCCGCGCCACGGTCTGCTCGACGAAAACGTCACGGGGACGGCACATCACACCGGCCGCCCGGGCCCGGGCCACCACCTGCATCGACAGAATGCTGTCGCCGCCCAGGTCGAAGAAGGAGTCGTCGACACCAACCCGCTCCACACCCAGCACCTGCGCGTAGACCCCGGCCAGGATCTCCTCGATCGCGTCGGTCGGTGCGCGATAGCTGTCGACGTCGGAGTACTCCGGCGCGGGCAGCGCGCGGGTGTCCAATTTTCCGTTGACCGTCAGCGGCAGCGCGTCCAGCACCACCACCGCGACCGGCACCATGTACGACGGGAGCCGCTCGGCCAGCTGGCTGCGGATCTCGGTCGGGTCAGCCGTTCCGGTGACGTAGCCGACCAGGCGCTTGTCACCGGGCCGGTCCTCGCGGGCGATCACCGCGGCCTGGTAGACCCCGTCCAGACCGGCCAGCGCCGCCTGGATCTCGCCGAGTTCGATGCGGTAGCCGCGGATCTTGACCTGCTTGTCGGCACGGCCCATGTAGCGCAGCTGTCCGTCGGTGCCCCAGGACACCAGGTCGCCGGTGCGATACATCCGCGATCCGGGTCCGCCGAACGGGCAGGCGACAAACCGCGTCGTGGTCAGGTCCGGGCGTCCGACGTACCCGCTCGCCACGCCGGCGCCGGCCACGTACAGCTCGCCGACCACGCCGGGGGCGACGGGCCGCAGCCAGCCGTCCAGCACGAAGAAGGCGAGATGCGCCAACGGCACCCCGATGGGGCTGTTGTTGCTGTCGACGTCGGCGTCGACGATCTCCCGGAACGAGGCGTGCACGGTCGTCTCCGTGATGCCGTACATGTTGATCATGCGCGGTAGCCCCGGGTGGTTGTGCAACCACGTCTGAAGACGTTGCGGCTCAAGCGCTTCGCCACCGAAGACCACGGTCTGAAGCTTCAGCTGCTGTCCCAGCTCGGGTTGCAGCGCGTCGGCGGCCTGCAGTGCGTAGAACGCCGACGGCGTTTGGCTCAACACACTGACTTGTTCGCTGACCAGCAGGGCGTGCAGGTCTTCCGGTGAGCGGACCACGGCGTCGGGCACCACGACCACCCGGCCGCCGTGCAGCAGCGCGCCCCAGATCTCCCAGACCGAATAGTCGAAAGCCAGCGAATGGCATTGCGTCCAAACCTGTCCCAGCTCCATCTCGGCGTCCAGGGACTCCAGCAGCTGGGTCACGTTGCGGTGGGTGACGGCCACGCCTTTGGGCTTACCGGTGGTGCCCGAGGTGTAGATGATGTAGGCGACGTGGTCGGCCGCGGGTATCGGCAATGCGGTGCTGGGCGCCGCGCCGATGGCCGGGTCCTCGACATCGATGACCAGCAGGTCGGCGCTTTCCAGCCGGGGGCGCAGGTCCGCGGTGGTCAGAGCGGCGATCGGCGCCGAGTCCGACAGCATGAACTCCATCCGCGCCGTCGGGTGCGCGGGATCCATCGGCAGATACGCCGCGCCCGTCTTCAGCACCGCCAGCAGCGACACGATCGCCTCGGCGGATCGGTTGAGTAGCACCGCAACTCGCTCGCCCGGGCCGGCTCCGCGGTCGGATAGCCAGTGCGCCAACCGGTTTGAGGCCTCGTCGAGCTCGCGGTAGGTCCACGACCCGTCCCCGCTGTTGACGGCCACGGCCTCCGGAGCGCGCGCGACCTGCGCGGCGAACAGTTCCGGAATCGACACCGGCGCGCTCGCGGGCAGCGTCAGCACCTCGCGGTTGCCCCATTCCTCGAGCCGCGAGTGCTCGTCGGCGTCGAGCAGGTCGATCGACGACAGCCGTCGGGTGGGGTCGGTGGTCATCGTGACCAGCACCCGCCGCAACCGCTCGATCAGCGAATCAATGGTGGCGACATCGAAGACGTGGCTGTCGAATTCGACGCGCAGGCTCAGTTCGTGGCCCGGCGTCACTACCACCGACAGCGGGTAGTGGTTGAATTCGCGGCTGCTGAAATCGGTGATGGCCAACTCTTGGACGCCGAACAGCGCGCCCGCGTCGATCGGGTAGTTCTCGTAGAGGAAAAGCGTGTCGAAGAGCTGGTCATGGCCGGTCACGCGGTGAATGTCACGCAGCGCCAGGTGGTCGTACTCCAGGGTGTCGTTGTGGAACCGCTGCAGTTGGGCCATCAGGTCGGCGATCGTGGTCGTCGCCGTGGCGCTGGCCCGCACCGGCACGGTGTTGATCAACAGACCCACCAGCGCGTCGGCACCGGGCAACTCGGTGGGCCGGCCGGAGACCGCGGTGCCGAATGCGACATCGTGATGCCCGGTCAGCCACATCAGTACCTGCGCCCAGGCGGCCTGTAGCGCGTTGCTGACGGTGGTGTGGTTCGAGCGCGCCAGCTCGGTCAGGGCCTGAGTGACGTCGGCAGGCACCCGGTACGACTCCACGCCGCGCTCGGCGGCCTGCCCCGGCGGGCTCACCAGCGTCGGCGTGTCAAAGCCGGCCAGGACTTCGCCCCACGCCGCTTGCGCCGCGTCGCGATCCTGCGCGGCCAGCCAGGTGACAAAGCTGCGGTACGACGGCGGCGCGGCCAGCCGCTGCCCGTAGTAGAGAGTGAAGATCTCCTGCAGCAGGATCGGCAGCGACCAGCCGTCGATCACGATGTGGTGGATGGTCAGCACGAACCGGTGCCGGTTGTCCGCGGTGCGGATCAAGGCCACCCGGAAGGCCGGCTGGTCGGCGATGTCGCACACCGCGGCGCGCTCGTCGGCGCACAGCTGCTGGACCCGCTGATCGACTTCGGCCTCGCCGCCGGCCATTTCGACGTACTGCCACGCCATGACGGGTTCGGCCGGAATGATCTGGATCGGCTCGTCGAACTGTTGGTTGAACCGCGCCGCCAGGTTGGGGTGACGGTTGACCACCGTCTGCACCGCCTCGTGCAGCCGCTTGTGATCGAGCGGGCCGGTCACGGTGATGCCCAGCTGCACCGCGTACAAGTCGTCGCCGGAGCCCTCCGCGAGCGCGGAGTGGAACAACAGCCCCTGCTGCACCGGGGTCAGCGGCAGCACGTCGGCAATGCGGAGCTGGCGGGACAGGTCGTCGATTTGTTGCTGGGTCAGCCGCGCGGGGGCCACGTCGGACGGCGTCAGCCCGCCCCCGCCGCGGCGGACGAGCGCGCAAATGCCGGCCAGGGCCTCGAACCACAGCTGGCTGAGCCGGTTGATCTGGGTGTCGTCGAGCGCCGACGGCGCCCAGGTCCAGTTGGCGTGCAAGTGCGGACCGGCGTCGCTGTCGACGGTTCCGGCGTTTAGTTCGACGGTGTGCGCCAACGGCATCGGGATCGACGCGGCCGCGCCGGCCAGGGCGAGGCTCTCCTGGCTGACCCGCCACAGGTCCTCGGAGAGCTCGGCCGCCGAGGCGCCCAGGCGGCCGAGGTAGTTGAAGCCGATCGCCGGGTCGGCTCCGGCCAGGTCGACGTCGGGATTCAGGTACCGCAGCAGGCCGTAGGTCAGCCCGTCGGGCAGGGCGCGCAGCTGCTCCTTGACCGCTTTGATGACCGCGCCGAGGGCGGGGTCGCCGTCGACCACCCGCGCCCAGTCCAGGCCATCCACGGTCAGCGCCACGGGGTACTTGGTGGTGAACCACCCGACCGTGCGCGACAGGTCCACGTAGGGATTCAGTTCTTCGTGGCGACCGTGACCCTCGACGTCGATGGCGAGCGGCTTGCCCGCAGAACCCAGGAATTCCGCCCAGGCCAAGCCGAACGCGATCAACAGAATGTCTTGCACCCCAGCGTGAAACGCGGCCGGGACCTCACCCAGGATCTGGCGGGTCGTGTCGACGTCCAGGTCCACCGACAACCGTCCGGCGTTGGCGTGCGTGTCCACCGCCGGCTGTACGGCCGGCAGTGCGGCCGGGGTCGCCGCCACCTGGCGCCAGGCGTCCACCTGCGCCACGACGGCCGCGTCGCGGGCGTGCTCTTCGAGTAGCGATGACCACCGGGCAAACGAAGTCCCCGGCGCAGGCAGCTCCACCTCTTGCCCGCTGTGGTGCTGAGCCCACGCGATGTTCAAGTCTTCCAACAGGATTCGCCACGAGACGCCGTCGACGGCCAGGTGGTGAATGATCAACGCCAATTGCGACGTCGAGGTCACCCACAGCGCGCTGAGCATCGCCCCGGTAGCCGGGTTCAGCCGCGACCGGGCCTCCGCGAGCGCCTCGTCGGTCAACACGTCGACCGAACGCAGCAGACCGGCGCCTTCCAGCGATTCCACTTCGGGCACCCACAGCGACCAGCCGCCGGTGCCGTCGTCGTCGGCCCGCATCCGCAGGGTGGCATGGCGATCAACCAGGGCCTGCAGTACCACCGCCACGTCGGCCTCGGTCACTCCGGCCGGGGCTTGCACCACCATCGCCTGGTTGAACTGCTCGACAGGGCCGTCGACGTCTTGCAACCAGCGGATGATCGGGGTGGACACCACCTCGCCGAGACCCTCGTCGGCCACCCCGATCTCGCCGGTGGCCACGCTGGCCACCTGGGCCAGCCGGGCCACGGACTGCTCGACGAAAACGTCGCGCGGACGCAGCAGTACACCGGCCGCCCGGGCCCGCGACACGACCTGCATCGACAGGATGCTGTCGCCGCCCAGGTCGAAGAACGAGTCGTCGATGCCGACCCGCTCCAGCCCCAGGATTTCGGCGTAGATCCCGGCCAGGACCTCTTCGACGGCGGTGGTCGGGGCGCGATAAGCGCCACCGACGTTGTGGTATTCGGGCGCCGGCAGGGCGCGGGTGTCCAGCTTGCCGTTGGGCGTCAGCGGCAGCGTCTCCAGCACCACCACGGCGGCGGGCACCATGTATGCCGGTAACCGCTCGGCCAGTCTGGCCCGGGCCGCGGCGGGGTCGACGGTGCCGGTGACATAGCCGACCAGGCGCTTGTCCCCGGGGCGGTCCTCGCGGGCGATGACCGCGGCCTGCTTGACCTCGTCGAGGGCGGCCAGGGCGGCCTGGACCTCACCCAATTCGATGCGATACCCGCGGATCTTGACCTGCTCGTCAGCGCGGCCTAGATAAAGGAGTTGTCCGTCGTCACCCCACGAGACCAGGTCTCCGGTGCGGTACATCCGCTCCCCCGGTTGCCCGAACGGGCATGCGACGAATCGCGACGAGGTCAGACCGGCCCGGCGGATATAGCCGCACGCGACGCCGGCGCCGGCTACATACAACTCACCGACCACGCCGGGCGGCACCGGCTTCAGCCACCGGTCCAGCACGAACAACGCCGCACCCGGGACCGGCGAACCGATCGGCACCACACCGGATCCGGGCACCAGCGGCGCGCTGATCGCCACACACACCGTGGTCTCGGTGGGGCCATAGCCGTTGATCATCACCCGGCCGGGCGCCCACTGATCCATGACCTCGGGCGGGCAGGCCTCGCCGGCGACCACCAACGCGGCGGTCTCCAAACCCTCGGGCGAGAGCATCCCGACTGCCGACGGAGTCTGGGTGAGCACGCTGACGTGTTCGCCGACGAGTAAGGCGTGGAAGTCGTCTGGCGAGCGAGTCACCGACTCCGGCACGACCACCAGTCGCCGGCCCCCCAGCAGGGCAGCCCAAATCTCCCAGACGGAGAAGTCAAAGGCCAGGGAGTGGCATTGCGACCAAACACCGGTCCGCGGCAGACCCGCATCGAAGCAGGCGAACAGTTGCGTGACGTTATGATGAGTAACGGCAACGCCTTTGGGAGTCCCCGTGGTTCCGGACGTGTAGATCACGTGGGCGAGGTTGTCCGGGTCCGGCATCGGCAGTGCCGTGCTGGGTTGGGCCGCGATGCGGGGATCGGCGACGTCGATGACCACCAGATCCTGTCCGTCCAGCCGCGATCGCAGGTCAGCGGTGGTCACGGCGGCCGCCGGCGCGGCGTCGGAAAGCATGAACTCCGTGCGTGCTGCAGGGAGTGCCGGGTCGATCGGCAGGTATGCCGCGCCGGTCTTCAATACGGCGAGAATCGCGATGATCGCGTCGGCGGAACGCGAGAACTGAAGTGCCACAACCTGGCCCGGGCCCACGCCCTCGCTGACCAGCAGGTGCGCCAACCGGTTGGCGGCCTGGTCGAGTTCCCGATAGGTGGTGGACCGTCCTTCGAAGGTGACCGCGACCGCCTCGGGGGTGCTCTCCACGTGCTTGGCGAACGTCGCCGGAATCGACACCTTGGTCGGCGCAAGCTCGGTCAGGACGGCCCGATTGCCGAATTCGTCGAGGCGGGCCGTGTCGTCGGCATCGAGCGCCTCGATCGACGACAGCGTCGCGGTGGGGTCCTCGACCATCAGCAGCAGCACCTGCTGCAACTTCGCCGCGAGATCGGCGACGTCGAAATTCGCAAACGGTTGCCCGGGACCGGCCGTGCTCAGGAAAAGCTGATCGCCCGCGCCGAGGAAGAAGAACCCGAAGTGGCCGACGGGGCCATGGTTCGTGTACCCCGCGTGCGCCGGTGCGCCGGCAAGATTCAGGGTCAGGCGGGACGGGATGAAGTTCACGCCCACCCGGTTTGCGCCCTGCCGGGCGCCGCCTTCGCCCTCGAGGGCGTGGACGGGGTAGCGCTGATGCGCCAACAGCTCCCGGATACGTGTGTCGACGTGGGCGACAAAGTCGCCAACGGTCGTTTCCGGTGATGTCGTCAATACCAATGGGACGACGCCGGCAAGCATCGCGGGCAATTTCTTCGACTCTTCGGTCACCCGGCGGCTGACCGGGAAGTCCAGCGTCACCTCGTTGGCGTTACCGGACCATCCACGCACCAACAGCGCGCACGCGGCGGTGATGGCCGAATACCGGCGGACCCGCAACTGTTTGGTCAACTGCTGCATTCGACCCACCACCGCCGGGTCCAACTGGACCGATGCAGAGGTCAGATACGGGTCACGCTCCTCGGTGACCTGAGGTAGCCGGTAATGGAATCCGCTCTCGGTCGGCAGGTGTTCCTGCCAATAGGCCTCGTCATCCTGGTAGTCGGCCGAGGCCTCGTAACCGGATTCGCAATCGATCAGGTCCTGCAGGGAACCGAAGTACGCGTCAGGCACCGGATCGCCGGCGACAAGTGCCGTGTAGACGGTGGCGACGCGGCGGCTCACCAGCGCCATGCCCATGCCGTCTACGGCGATGTGGTGGCAGCAGGCGAACAAATAGAATTCGTTATCTTGCGTCTGGAATAAGGTAAAGATGAAAAGCGGACCCGAGAATGGCATGGGCGTGCGTTGAATTGAAGACGCCATTTCCCGGACTTTTCGTACGGGATCATCCGAGCCCCGGAAATCATAGAAGCCCAGCTCGGTATCGGGATAATCGACAGCCTTCTGCAAAACAACATGGCCGTC